>NZ_CP053348.1:2370000-2705000 GCF_013394595.1 Winogradskyella forsetii | reverse complement strand
GGATATTGCGGAGCTGATTGCTGATGCCTAATTATTTACAATCTGTACTTAGTTTGGACTGTCAACTTGAGAATTAGTGAAAAATAAAATAATTTTGTTTTGAAGCTACCGAGCGAATGGTATTAGGGTTGTAATTCGGATGGTAAACATGTTATTTTGAGACAGAGACCTTTCTGGTTTTAAAATCTGAAAGGACTGGAAAATTTTAAAATGAAAAGTGGTCCAATGAGAAAGCGTATCGAATTTCTTCCAGATTAGAGCTAATCCGTGATTCCGACGCTTCGGGAGTGTCGAAAAAATAGTCAAACACCTAATCAAAACAACCAATGAACTTCACCAATCTAGAACTACACACCGAAAGCTTACCAAAAGTTGAAGATCTTGATTTAAAATCCATTTCAAAATCCTATTTCAAAATTATAATATTGAATCAATTGGCGCTTTATGCTATTTTAATAGGTTTGGTTTTTGGAGTACGCTATTTTATCGAAAAGGAAGAGGAGGTACAGCTGAATTTAGGCTATATGCTTGCCTTAGTCTTAGGATTTTGTGTTGTAAATTTCATCATTAGTTTTTTAGCTTTTAGAAAACGGAAATATGCCATCCGAGAGCATGATGTGGTGTATTCCAAAGGTTTAATTGTCCATTCCGTAACTACAGTGCCGATGTCCAGGATTCAGCATGTGGAAGAATCCCGAAGTTGGTTGGCACGACATTTCGGGTTGGCAACACTGAAAATTTTTACAGCAGGAGAATCAGGAAGCGATTTAAGCATCAAAGGGTTGCCGCATCTCGAAGCTAAGCAAATTAAGGAAATCATTAGCAATAAGGTTAATGGAAGCAACTGATTTCTCACAACCACAAAGGCAATCTTCTAAAGGCATTATTATCATTTTCGCGTTTAATGCCGTGACGTTTTTTAAAAAGTTCTTTGTGCTTTTTATTGCTTTTGGAATTTCCATAATGAAGAGCAAATCCATTGGAAACGTGACACCAACGATGATGGTTTTAGCATTAATCGCTGTATTGCTCATTATTTTGGTGATTGCCATACTAAAATTCTTGAATTTCAAATTTCATTTGAGTAAAGACGATTTTCATTTAGCGACAGGGATCATTAATAAAGATAATACCATCATTCCGAAGTCAAAAATTCAGAATGTTTATATCAAACAAAATTTTTTACAGCAAGTTATAGACGTAGTTTCCGTAAAAATAGAAACGGCAGGCGATAAAAAATCTGAAATTGAAATCAGCGCCTTAGATAAGCCAACCGCTTTACTGTTAAAAAAGAAGCTATTCCATAAATCAACGGTTGACAATACGCAGATAGAAGACATTGAAGAAAAGAACATATTTTTTAAAGTCACACCAAAACGCCTATTGTTAGAAGGTTTGTCTGAAAATCATTTTAAAAGTTTTCTAATAATTTTTGCGTTTGTTTTCGGACTCTATAGTGAATTTGAACAGTATTCAGAAACTATAAAAGTGGAAGATCACATTGCAGATCTTGTAAGACTCGATGAGGATACATTTTTTAATCTGTTAGTGACTAACGTAGTGATTATTATTGCTGTTGTATTCATTTCGTTTTTATTTTCAGTCGTAAAAACCTTTATCATCAACTTTAATCTTGAAGTTGTGGAACATCAGAAAACGATAGAAATAAACAAAGGGCTTTTCAATAAAGTATCGTTGAGCTTAACGCCAAGTCGTATTCAGAATTTGGTCATTACCACAAATCGGGTAAAGCAGTATTTTAATTTACATAGCCTGTCCGTGAAACAAGCCATGGTAAATGCCAAGCAGCAAAAGAATTTTAAAATTGTCGCTTTAGAAAAGGAGCAGCTCAACTATCTAACAAACAAACTCTTAAAAAATTACATTAACGACGGCGAAACCGCAAAGCCAAGACCTTATTTTATGCGAATTTCGGCAATGAAAATGTTGTTTTTTCTGGTGGTTATCAATGGTATGCTTTTAGGTTTATTCGGCATTGAGTTATTATGGATGAATATTCTTTTAGTTCCCTTGGCGATACTTTATGTTTATTACGCCTATAAAAAAGCGTTTTATAGAATTTCCGACGACTTTGTAACCATTGGAAGTGGCGTCATTGATACCACAACCAATATTCTTGAAATTCATAAAATCCAAGCTGTAAAATTAAAACAGACTATTTTTCAAAAACGAATATATATTACCTCTCTTGTCATTTATACAGCTTCAAAATCGGTAAAGATTCCGTACATCAACGAAAAAGAGGCCTTTAAAATTTACAATTTCTTATTATATAAGGTCGAATCTCAGGATAGAGATTGGATGTAATGTGTTATTTTTGCTTTTAGAAATTATAAAAATTTATGCTAGTCGATTTCAATACCTTACCAGAAGCATCCAGAGTTTGGATTTACCAAGCGAACCGTTCGTTTTCAGACGAAGAATTGGACCAATTGAGAACACAATTAGATACCTTTATTGAAGCTTGGACAGCCCATGGAAAAGATTTAAAAGCCGGTTATAAACTGGTTTATAAACGTTTTATAGTTATTGCTTTAGACCAGCAACTCAATAAGGCGACGGGTTGTTCCATTGATGCGTCGGTAAATTTTATTCAACAATTAGAACAGCAGTATAACGTGGATTTAATGGACAAAATGAACGTCTCTTATAAGCAAGGCGACTTTATTGCGTACAAACCATTGATTGATTTCAAAAAAATGGCACAACAAAAAGCGGTTTCAAAAAATACTATTGTTTTTAATAATCTCGTAACGAATATTGCAGAATTCAATGAAAATTGGGAGGTGCCTGCAAGTGAAAGTTGGCATAGCCGGTTTGTGAAGTAGTTTTGAGTTGAGGGTTTCGAGTTATGAGTTCAGAGTTCATAAATTAACCATCAACAATCGTAAATCCCATCATACTTCAAAAATCGTATATCGTAATTCGTAAATCAAAAATCGTAAATCAAATTGGCAACAGACATTTTCTTATTAAACATATCAGGACAGGATAAACCAGGATTAACCTCAAGTTTAACAGGTGTTTTAGCGGAATACGATGCTAAAGTGTTGGATATCGGACAAGCTAATATTCATGACACCTTGTCTTTAGGAATCATGTTTGAAATTAAAAAAGGCAAGAAATCCTCGGCTGTTCTTAAGGATTTATTGTTTAAGGCTTATGAGCTTGGAATCAAAGCCAAATTCACACCGATATCATTGCAAGATTATGAGAGTTGGGTGGACCAACAAGGGAAAGATCGCTATATCGTTACTATTCTAGGGGAAAAATTAGCAGCTGAACAAATTTCCGAAGTGACTAAAATCATTTCAGAAAAGAATTTAAACATCGACTCCATAAAACGATTGACAGGACGCTTATCGTTGGTAAAAAAAGAAGAGTACCCAAGAGCCTCTATTCAACTGTCTATTCGAGGAAAAATTAGTGATAAAACGGATTTTACAACAAAATTCATGGAAATATCCAAGGAATTGGATGTGGATATTGCGTTTCAAGAAGACACGATGTTTAGACGTAACCGACGTTTAGTTTGCTTTGATATGGATTCTACTCTAATTCAAACCGAAGTTATAGATGAATTGGCAGAACGTGCAGGCGTAGGATCAGAAGTTAAGGCCATTACAGAATCGGCAATGCAAGGTGAGATTGATTTCAATGAAAGTTTTAAACAACGAATGAAACTCTTGGAAGGCTTGAGCGAATCCGTTTTGCAAGAGGTTGCTGAACACCTTCCTATTACAAAAGGTGCCAAAAGATTAATTGATACGCTTCATTATTACGGTTATAAAACGGCAATTCTTTCTGGTGGCTTCACCTATTTTGGGCATTATTTGCAGAAAAAACTAGATATCGATTACGTCTATGCCAACCAATTGGAAATTAAAGATGGCAAATTAACAGGCGGTTATCTTGGTGACATTGTCGATGGCAAGAAAAAAGCCGAATATTTACAACTGTTGGCAGATAATATGCAGATAGATATCAGTCAAACCATTGCAGTTGGAGATGGTGCCAATGATTTGCAAATGCTGAATTTGGCCGGTTTAGGTATTGCGTTTCATGCAAAACCAAAGGTGAAGGATAATGCACAGAGTTCTATTTCGAGTATTGGTTTAGATGGTGTGTTGTATTTGTTGGGCTACCATGATCGCCATATTGATTTGATGTCTTAGGTTGTTCTATTAAAATTTACGGATCTTTTGTTAGAGAATAAATATTGAGATTTACGGAGTTTCGATGGTAGATTTTCATATTATTTTATGTAAGCCTACAGAAAATTAGATTTCAACACCTAAATTCCGACAACGTCGGAATCAACGATTTTCAGAAATAATGAGCAATAAATGTAGTTATGAAAATATCTCTAGGATTGGAATTAAATGGTAAAATTAAACACGCAAATCTTAAAGTATTAGCGAATGGTGCTTTGGCAAATGCGAAGCATTCACGAATTCCATATTATAAAATAAGAATCCATGAGTAATTCCTAATAAATCGTTTTGTCCCGATAGCTATCGGGATTGGTTCGTTTTGCATCAAGGCAAAATGAACATATTAAAAAATGACCTTATTAAATATACATTTACCTGTCGAATGATGTTTATGAAATTTCCGCAATCAACAGAATGTTATTATACAACGTATTATATTGTGTAGGCTACCTTGTCCGACATATTGAATTGTTAGGGAAGGTTGTTCCTGAAAACTTAGTTAACCTAATAATCCAAAAACCATATCAGTACAATCAAAAATCTATCATAAAGTCTTTTTACTTCCTCTTAAATATGCTAATTTGGCACATTATTCGTTATCATCTAATGAACATAAAAATTATTCGAATTTAATCGGTTATTTTAAAGATTATAAGATGAATAAACCTATAAACGATAAAAGATTGTCAATGCGTTACTTTGCCCTTTTTCTTATATGCAGTTACTTCCAAGTTAATTTTGCACAAAATTATGCTGAAAAGCCACTTCAAACTAAAGATTCTATCCAACAGCAGAAATGGGTAGATAATCTCTATAACTCCATGTCGGTTGAAGAAAAAATAGGCCAATTGTTTATGGTTCAAGTGTTTTCGGATAAGGGAAGAGCCCATGAAAATGATATCGCCAAATTAATTACCGATCAGCATATTGGAGGTTTGATCTATTCTAAGGGAGGTCCTGTTCGCCAAGCAAAACTGAATAACGAATTACAGGCGGCTTCTAAAATTCCATTGTTAATAGGCATGGATGCAGAATGGGGTTTGAGCATGCGTTTGGATTCCACTTATGCCTTTCCTTGGAATATGACCCTTGGTGCAATTTCGGATAATAAATTAGTTGAGCAAACCGGAAGACAAATTGGAGAACATTGCAAACGTCTTGGTGTACACTTTAATTTTGCACCAGCCGTAGATATTAATACCAACCCTAAAAACCCCATTATTGGAAACCGATCTTTTGGAGAAGATAGGGATAACGTTACCGAAAAAGGCTTAGCGTTTATGAAAGGTATGCAAAGTGCAGGAACATTGGCGAATGCCAAACATTTCCCTGGGCATGGCGATACTGAGGCAGATTCGCATTTAGAATTGCCAACTGTTAATTTTAGTGCCAAACGAATCGATTCTGTAGAGCTTTATCCTTATAGAAAATTAATAAACGAAGGTCTAGCGAGTGTCATGGTGGCGCATTTGAATGTGCCGAGTTTAGAAGCACGACGTGGATTTCCATCCTCATTATCCAAACATATTGTTACCGATATTTTAAAAGGACAATTAGGCTTTAATGGCTTGATTTTTACAGATGCCTTAACCATGAAAGGTGCTGCAGATTATGTCGAAAAAGGGGTGGATGGCACAGGAACAAAGAGTTTGGTAAAAGGAGGCGAAATAGATTTAATGGCATTTTTAGCAGGAAATGATGTGATGTTGATGTCCGAAGATCCAGAAAAAGGTATCGCTAAATTTGTAGAAGCTTACAAGAACAAGACGATTACTGAAAAACGATTAGCACATTCAGTTAAGAAAATTCTGATGGCTAAGTATAAAGTCGGACTGAATAATTATTCGCCTATCGGCATTTATAATTTGGAAAAGGACTTAAACCGACTTAAAGATGATTTACTCTATGAAGAACTCATGGAAAATGCGATAACGGTTGTAAAAAATACCAATTCATTGTTACCACTTCGTGATCTACAAACTAAGAAAATTGCTTATGTGACCCTTGGCGATGACGATAGTTCCGTCTTTTTGGATGAATTGAAAAAATACACCAAAGTCCATGAGATCAAAGCTGATAAATTGGATGGGATAATTACAAAACTTCAAAATTACAACACAGTCGTTGTTGGTTTTCATAGATCAAATGCCAGTCCTTGGAAAGATTTTGAATTCTCACAAAAGGAAATGGCATGGTTATACGAAATCTCTAGAACCAATAACGTTATCCTAGATGTTTTCGCTAGACCCTATGCGTTAAACGATTTGTTATCTGTTGAAAACATTGAAGGCATCGTCATGAGTTATCAAAACAGTAAGATAGCTCAGGAAAAATCGGCACAGTTGATTTTTGGAGCCATTCCTGCTAAAGGAAAACTGCCAGTTAGCACTGGACAATTTTTTCCGGTAGGTACGGGAGAAATTTATAATTCATTGATGAATTTGAGTTACGGTTTACCAGAACGCGTTGGTATGGATTCTCAATTATTAAGCCGAATAGATTCTGTCGCCAATTATGCTGTTAATGGTAACATGACTCCTGGAATTCAGTTATTGGTCGCGCGAAAAGGAAAAGTGATTTATAATAAGAATTTTGGTTATCACACTTACGCAAAAAAGAATGCAGTCGATTTTGATGATATTTACGATGTGGCTTCGCTGACAAAAATATTGGCAACATTACCTGTTTTAATGGAGCTTGAAGAAAAAGGTTCCTTATCGCTCGATGATAAACTGAGCAAATTAATACCAGATTATAAAAATACGAATAAGAAGAATGTCACTTTAAAGAAAATGTTGTCGCACTATGCGCAGCTTAAACCTTGGATTCCGTTTTATTATGCCACATTGGATACGATGACTCAAAAACCAGATCCTAAATATTATAGAAAAAAACGAACCAAAGGTTTTGAAATAGAGGTGACCAATACGCTTTTTATGCGGAATGATTATAAGGATTCCATTCAGAAAATCATACAGGAAAGTGATTTGCTTTCAAGTTTGCGTTATCGCTATAGTGATTTGCCGTATTATATTTTAAGTGATTATTTGGAAGACTTTTACGATAAGCCCTTAAGTGAAATTACTGAGGATCGCTTTTATAAATCTTTAGGAGCAAATTATACCACTTATAACCCACGAAAAAAGTTCAGCTTAAAGGATATTGTCCCAACAGAAATCGACAATTATTACCGCTATAAAAAAGTGCATGGTTATGTCCACGATATGGGAGCTGCGATGCAAGGAGGCGTAGGCGGCCATGCTGGTATTTTTAGTAATGCCAATGATGTAGCCAAAATAATGCAGATGTATCTGCAAAAAGGCTTTTATGGAGGTAAACGCTACCTTGAGCCTGACACTGTAGATAAGTTCAATTATTGTTATTATTGTAGTAATAATAACCGACGAGGTATAGGATTCGATAAACCACAGTTGGGAGATGAAGGGCCAACATGCGGTTGTCTATCGATGACAAGTTTCGGACATTCAGGCTTTACTGGAACTTATGCTTGGGCAGATCCAGAAGAGGAAATTGTCTACATCTTTTTAGCCAACCGGACTTATCCTCAAGCTGGTAAAAACCTTTTACTCAGAGAGGATATTAGGACTGAGATTCAACGCTTGATTTATGAGGCGATTATAGAATAGAATGCCTAAAGTTATAAGTTAAAAAGGACTTAAAGTTAAATCAATACTTACTCGAAATACCTAATTTTAAAAATTCTAACCTTAATGAATAATTTAGTTGAATAAGTTAGTAAGTGCTTCAGAGCGGTTACGACTATTATGAAAAACTGAAAAGTTAGATTTTTTACACTTTAAATATTTAAAACTTATAGATGAAAATAGGCATAGTTTGTTACCCAACATTTGGTGGAAGTGGCGTCGTAGCTACGGAATTGGGCTTAGAGCTTTCAAAACGTGGGCACGAGATTCATTTTATAACCTACAGTCAACCCGTACGACTAGAATTGTTGAGTAAGAATGTTCATTTTCATGAAGTGCATGTGCCAGAATATCCATTGTTTTTGTATCAGCCTTATGAGTTGGCTTTATCAAGTAAATTAGTGGATATGGTAAAGTTGCATGGTATTGAATTGCTGCATGTACATTACGCCATTCCTCATGCCTATGCAGCATATATGGCCCAACAGATGCTCATGGACGAAGGGGTTTTAATTCCTATTGTAACGACGTTGCATGGCACTGATATTACTTTAGTTGGAAGTCATCCATTTTACAAACCAGCTGTCACTTTCAGTATCAATAAATCTGATGCTGTAACTTCTGTGTCGGCAAGTTTGAAGGAAGACACGATGCGTTTGTTTAATATTAAAAGAGACATCCAGGTCATTCCTAATTTTATAGATTTAGAAAAATATAATCATAATTTTACAGATTGCCAGCGCGAAATGATGGCAGCTAATGATGAACGCATTATAACACATATAAGTAATTTTAGGGAGGTCAAAAGAATTCCTGATGTCATTAAGATTTTTTATAATATCCAAAAAGAATTACCGGCAAAATTGATGATGGTAGGCGAAGGACCTGAAAAAGAAGCTGCAGAGTTATTGGTTGAGGAATTGGGGATTTCCAATCGTGTTGTTTTCTTTGGGAAAAGTCATGAAATAGATCGAATTCTATGTTTTAGTGACCTATTCTTATTGCCATCAAAAACCGAAAGTTTTGGTTTGGCAGCACTTGAGGCCATGGCCAGTAGTGTCCCAGTTATTTCTACCAATACGGGTGGATTGTCTGAAGTAAACGAAGATGGATTTTCAGGTTTTTTAAGTGATGTTGGAGATGTGAAGGAGATGTCTGAAAATGCTGTCAAAATACTTTCAGATGTTGATACATTAAATCAATTCAAAGCCAACGCAAAAGCACAATCCCAAAAATTCGACTTAAGGAATATCGTACCAATGTATGAGGCGATTTATGAGGAAACTTTAAAGTCGTTTATGGTACATTGATTTTTTAGTATTCAGTAATCAGTATTCAGTTCACAGTCTTCAGTTGGCAGTCCACAGTAAAAAGTGTAAAGTAGCAAGAGTAGAGTTTTGAGGAGATGGCTCCTTATACTTAGAGTCTAGGCTTTTAGAATGAGGTGGCTTTCATCTCCAGAATCAATCTTCCAACTTCATTATTCATTATTCATTTTTAATTCTTCATTCTCTACCACATCTCACTAACTTCCTGTTTAATAAAGGAAAGCGCAGCATTGCTGGGTGCAGGTTTATCCATAAGTTCTGTGAGCACCACCTCGCGAAGTTTGTTGGCTGTATCCGTTTTTTCGTTTATGTTGGCTTTTCTAATCAACTGAATAGTGGCGTTTTTTGCGGCTTGCGTTATCGACCAACACTGATCGCTAACATAGATTTGCTGCGATAAATTATGTTCAAATTCTTGCTCAATAGTTGCTATGAGTAGGCTTTCGTAATCTTCTTTACTGGAAGAGGTTGGATGAACCCTTGTCAATAGCTTTGAAGGTGCAATGCGCTCTAAAAAAAGAGCCATGCGCTCGTAAGCTTGTAAACGTAAAGGGAAGGTTTCTTTTTGTAAATCTTTCTGTAAAAGAAAACGTCTTCGGCTGTTTTCATTTTCAATATGTTGCTTAAAGAAATAATAGGCAATTGCGCCAACAACTAGGGCAGGAGCGATATTAAAAATGAGTTCTATGATGTTATCAATATCCATTGCAATTATTTTATTAGGTTAAGATTAATATGTTATTCGTTAACAAATTCACAGGGTTATGCGTAAATTCAGTCACGAATCTGTAAAGTTAATTTATTTTAAAGATTTTGAAAACTTATCGTTGAAACTATGAATCAAAAACAAAAAAAAGTCGGGATTATTATTGCTATAACATTAGCGCTAGTAATACTAATGATTGTTGTAGCAAACCTAATTATAGAAAATAAAATAGCCTCTGCTTTTGAGGATTTACCTGAATCGGTAAAGGTGGATTATGCTTCAATAGATGCCAATGTTTTGACAGGAAATTTAGAATTAGTAACGCCATCAATTACTGTTAATGGCGAAACCACCGATAAAACCATTCTCGATGCGAAACTAAATACCATAAAAATCAATGATATCAGTTATTGGGATTTTATATTTAAGGATAAAATTTCAGTTGAAGAATTAAGAATTGATCAGTTGATAGCAAAATACAAGCATAATCCTGTGGTCCAAAACGACGATTATAAAAGTGGATTTCTAGATAAAATAAAACAAATTATTGATGTCGAAAAAATCAACATTACTAATGCAGACCTTTTAGTGACCAACTTTGATACTGATTCAACAATAATGAGCGTCCCGAAATTGAACTTTGAATTAAATGACCTTCTAATCAATCCAAACGCACCCAAAAAAGTAAAGAAAATTGATTATAAAGATTTCAAATTAACCGCTAAAAACTTGAAATGGGCAATAAACAAATTCGATGAATTATTTGCAGATTCGATACGATTGACCAGTAATAACGCGACTTTTAAAAACTTCAAACTTAAAACTAAATATGACAGAGCTGACTATTCAGCTATTCTAAAAACCGAACGTGATCATTTCTATCTTCATATAAAGGAAGTGAAAATAGCTGATATGGATTTTGGGTTTAGTGATGCAGAACGATTCTTTTTTAAATCAAAAGAAGTCCGTCTGATTGCACCTGAAGCCGAAATATACAGAGATAAACTGGTGGCAGATGACAAAACCTACAAACCTTTATATGGAACAATGTTGAGAAATTTGAATTTTGAATTGGGATTGAATACTGTTGAAATATCAGAAGGAAAAATATCATATTTAGAAAAGGTGAAATCAGATAAAAAAGCAGGAAGACTTGATTTTACAGATATGAACGCTACAATTGAAAACTTAGGAAACACTTATGGCGAAGAGGAAACCGTTATTAACGTAAATACAAGTTTTATGGAAGTTTCGCCTTTGGAAGTCAATTGGAATTTTAAAGTCTCAGATACCACAGATCAGTTTATATTTAAAGCAGATCTTGGTTATGTAAATGCTGCAAAAATGGATCAGTTTACCCAGCCTAATCTTAATATTGATTTTAATGGTGAGTTAAAACAAACGTATTTTACAATTAATGGTAATCCCAGAACTTCACGTGTAGATTTAAAAATGAAATATGACGATTTTGAAGTTGTAATAATGCAAAAAGATGGTAAAGAGAAAAACAAATTTTTATCAACCATAGCCAATTTGTTTGTTTCAAAAGATAGTGAAAGCGATAAAGACACTTACCGTTATGGACATGAGGAAGGTGTGGAACGCGACGTGACAAAATCCGTATTTAATTTTGTATGGATAAATGTGCGGGAAGGTTTGCTTTCTGCAATGACAGGAGATGGTAAGAAAAAGGAATAATTTTAAATCAATTTTAATTTACGTAATCCTATAGGTCTCTTTTTCCGTGAATCCTATATTTATTTTTTGGATAAAAAAATACTATCCTTTTAAATTCAACCTCTTAAAGCGAAGTGGTCTTTTAGGCTTTTCTTTTCAAATTTATCCCTTTTCAATGCGGAAAACTATAAGACAATCCGTAATTTTACTCCTTCAAAAAAAATCAGCTTGGAAAAGTATCTCAGTCAACTTAATGACGCACAATTAGCACCTACATTACAGGTCGATGGCCCAATGATTATCATTGCTGGTGCAGGTTCTGGTAAAACCCGTGTGCTGACTTATCGTATTGCTTATTTAATGAGTAAGGGTGTGGATTCCTTTAATATTTTGGCTTTAACCTTTACTAATAAAGCGGCTAAGGAAATGAAAGGGAGAATCGCTGATATTGTTGGCGATAGTGAAGCTAAGAACCTTTGGATGGGAACCTTTCACTCTGTTTTTGCCAAGATTCTACGTTTTGAAGGGCATCATTTGGGCTTCCCAAGTAATTTTACCATTTACGATACTCAAGATTCACAGAAATTAATGGGTGCCATTATTAAAGAAATGGGGCTCGATAAGGATATTTATAAAACGAAACAGGTGTACAGCCGCATCTCATCTTATAAAAATAGTCTCGTTACTGTAAAAGCGTATTTTAGGAACCCAGAACTTATGGAAGCCGATGCTATGGCAAGGCGACCAAAAATGGGAGAAATCTATAAAGAATATGTGGAGCGCTGCTTTAAAGCAGGCGCCATGGATTTTGATGATTTATTGTTAAGGACCAATGAACTGTTAACCCGTTTTCCTAATGTGTTGGCACAGTACCAAAATAAGTTCCGCTATATTTTGGTCGATGAGTATCAAGATACCAACCACTCGCAATATCTCATTGTGAGAGCATTGGCAGATCGTTTTCAGAATATCTGTGTGGTTGGGGATGACGCGCAAAGTATCTATGCATTCCGTGGTGCAAATATCAATAATATCCTGAATTTCCAAAAGGACTATGATGATGTTAAAATGTACCGATTGGAACAGAATTACCGTTCGACCAAAAATATTGTTGGTGCCGCAAATTCGGTGATTGAACATAATAAAACCAAACTCGATAAAATAGTTTGGACCGCAAATGATGTTGGGGAAAAAGTGATCGTCCACAGAGCCATGACTGATGGTGATGAAGGGCGTTACGTAGCCAGTACAATTTGGGAAACCAAAATGAATAATCAACTTCATAACAGCGATTTTGCCCTTTTATATCGGACAAATGCGCAATCTAGAGCGATTGAAGATGCGCTGCGTAAACGTGATATTCCCTATCGGATTTATGGCGGTTTATCTTTTTATCAACGTAAAGAAATTAAAGACGTCACAGCTTATTTGCGTTTAATTTTGAATTCTGCGGATGAAGAAGCTTTAAAACGCGTCATTAATTATCCTGCAAGAGGTATTGGGCAAACAACGGTCGATCGATTGATAGTTGCAGCAAATGCTACAGGAAAAACAATTTATGAAGTTATTAAGGATATTGATTCCATTGCCATCAACATCAATAATGGGACAAAAAATAAGCTTCGTGATTTTGTAACACTTATAGAAAGTTACAAAGTGATGAACCAAACGGCAAATGCGTTTGATCTGGCCGAACATGTAACCAAAACTAGTGGTTTAATTAGAGAACTGGGGAAGGACGGAACACCAGAAGGCGTGACCAAGCTCGATAACGTTCAAGAATTACTAAATGGTATAAAGGACTTTGTGGAAGGCCAAATGGAACTGGCAGATGCTGGCGATTCGTTAGCTGAATTTTTAGAGGATGTGGCTTTGGCGACCGATTTGGATGCTGATAAAGGTGATCCAGACCATGTGGCTCTAATGACCATCCACTTGGCTAAAGGATTGGAATTTGGGCATGTATTTATTGTGGGTATGGAAGAAGATTTATTTCCAAGTGCCATGAGCATGAACACACGTAGCGAATTAGAAGAGGAACGACGATTGTTTTATGTTGCTTTGACGAGAGCCGAAAGACAGGCCTATTTAACCTATACATTGTCCCGATATCGCTGGGGAAAATTGATTGATGCCGAGCCAAGCAGATTCATCGAAGAAATTGATGATGAATTTGTGAATATTACAACACCATTAAAAGAACGTTTTAATCCCATGTTAGACGCCTCCATATTTGGAGATATTGAACCAAATCGTGTAAGATTTGCAAAACCTAAAACTGCGAAAATGTCCAAGAAAAAGACAAAAACTAAGCCTGAAAATTTTGAGATCAGTGCACCGAAAAAAATGAAACCGGTAAGAAAAACGAAGTCAAGTGCATCTGCGAACTTATTTGATTCTAAATTAACCGTCAGTGATGTCGTTAACCATCAACGTTTTGGTAGAGGTGAAGTCATTAAGTTAGAAGGCAAAGGCGCTGATGCCAAGGCGGAAATAAAATTCCAGAATGGTGATACCAAAAAATTATTGCTGCGGTTTGCGAAGCTCGATATTCTTAATACAAAATAACACCAAAACCTAAGGCTTTTTGCTAAGCTTCAAAGTTTCAATGTATAATTATTTAACCATACAGACCGAGTTGATATTCCCTTCGCCATCATATTCTTTTACCGAATTATGAGGATCTGTAATCCATTGGCCATCTACGATAAATTTGTAATGATGTTTTCCACCAGATAATCTTTTAGTGTACGTCCAGCAATTATCGGTTTTGGTCATTTTATAGTCTTCTTCAGACCACTCATTAAAATCGCCACTTAAGATTACGGTATTAGCATCTTCATAATCGCATAATCGAAACGTTACATTTTTTTGAACGTCAATAACAGAATTGTAGCTACTGTATTCATTTCCGATTTTTGACGGATTTTGGGGATCTTCCATCCATTTTCCATCAATGATGAATTTGTATTCATAAATGTCCGGTTTCAGTTGTAGCGTTACTGACCAACCGTCGTCAGTAGGTTTCATTATAAAACCAGTTTCATCCCAACGATTAAACGTGCCGCTCAAAATAACTTTTTTGGCATCCTTAAAACCTTTCAGCTTAAAATTCACATTACCATAATCGGTAGCAAAGGCACTATAGAATTTCAAATTATAAACCATTAAGGGAAAGCCACGTGGATCTTTGGCACCGACGCTATTTTCAAAATCAGGAGTCGGTTCTGCCCAGTGTTTACCATTAACTATAAACTTAAACTCCCATCCAAAATCGGATGTAAATAACGATAGATCCTTTTTCAATTGATAAATGGAATCATTCATCTTGGTCATTCGCCATTGATCTAAAGCCCAATCATTAAATTCTCCTGAAACATAAACATCATCAACTGTATCTCCATTATTTTTGATATTAGGGTAGTCATTGACGTTAAATATAAAAATGACGTCTTCACCTTTAATATCATAACCTTTTATGGTTTTGCTTTGAGCAATGGATTTAAAGGCGCACAGAAAGGAGATGAAAAGAAAAAAAAGAAAGTGTTGTTTTATTTTCAAGGCTTTATAATCGGAAACTTTATAAAATAGAGTTTCTGTTTTTTGTAATTAATAATCGTTCGTTGTTGAGCGAAAAATTCAAAGCCTAATATGCCATCAAGATGGGTGCTAAATGCACTGTTCATTTGTCTTAAATTAGTTAGTACAGTTTTCATTGGGCCAAAGTAAATTGAATCGTTCAACTTCACTCTATACAATTTCCCTGCCATAACTTTCACTTGCTTACCACTAGCACCTGTAAGCTTTAATTCTTTGCTAGGATAAAAATAGTCTAAAATTTCTGAATCTAGATTTTTATTCAATTGATTATACTCAGCACCTGTGTCCAATCCAAATTTAACCTTATGGTTTCCGATTTGTGCATCAATAATGATGGTGTGCCTCTTTAATTGAAAATCAATACTATCGTTTATGGTTTCGGCATATACTTTATCAGATAAAAGTTCGCCGTTCTTGTCTATTTTTGTTAAGGTAATTTGATTTAGGTGCATATCGATAAAGACTTCAAACTCCTTCAATATGCTGTAACCAATAATTCCTAAAACTTCAATTTTTTTTATCTTTTCGATATGGCTTAAATCAATCACATCAGCGTTTAAGTTTTCTAAGCGAAAATCTTCCAAACTCAACGCATCGAGATATTTGGCTTTTACATTTTCAATTTCCTGATGCACACCACTTCGTTCCTCTCCATCTTGCCTGTAACGTCTTGAGTGTTTAAAATGAACACTATTTAGGATCAACGTTTCGGAACCTGTATCAATAATAAAGTTACCTTCCTTATCCAGTAGTTCAACTTCAACTACAATAAGTTGGTCAATAACTTTAAATGGAATCCGTGTGGTTGACGCATTTACAAATTCGGCTTTAGTAAAAACAATAGGTGGGTTATATTCTGTAGCAAAGAGTTTTGCTGAAATAAACAAGGCGATGATGATTTTGATTGATTGATGCATACCTAATAGACTATCAATCTACTCACATTGTTACACTATTTTAATTTTTTAACATTTTGAATATTGTTGTCCAATAAAGACCAAAGACCGCTGCGCTGTTAGAATCAAGAACATAGACTCAATTATAACTATTCGAGAAACAGAATGAAAATCATTGTACCAGTTTTCTACTTCATGACTTGTAAAAAAGCAAAATATATTAATTTCAAATACTTAAACCTTAATAGAACCAATACCTAAAAGAATACAAAATAATTTAATCGGACAATAATGATTTTTAAATTGAATTTTATGACTAAACGCTATAAATGTGTTTCAATAAAAGCTTTTAATTTTAAAGTTGTATCCAATAAATTAAGCCCCAACCAAACATGACCTTCTGTAGGGTATAAGGTAAATTCATGCGTAACGTTCAATTCCTCAAGTTTATCTCGCATGGCTGTTCCTTGGGTTGTTGGAATTAACGGATCTTGGCCTCCATAAAACAAAATAGTCGGTGGCGCAGAAGCGGTAACACGATGATAAGGACTCGCTTCTTCTAAAAATGCTATAGAGGGATCTACTCCAAATGCATCTATAATGTCTTGCAGTAATGGATCTGTATTGTTTAAGTATGCAGGATCCGTAAAATTAGTCGGTCCAACCACACTACAGACCATATTCACTTTATGGTTAGTATCAAAACCATAGCTCCACAATAAGGATAAATGTGCACCAGCACTCACACCAACAAAACCGATATCATCAGAAATGGTATAGTAACTTTCGTGAGTTTCTAAATAATCAACAACACTTGTGATATCATTAATTTGCATCGGATAAGGTGGGTTGTCATTATCTGCCAATCTATAATTCATATTCACAACGGCATATCCAGGCATTTGATCTTTTATGTATGCCGCATAGGGATTCATATCTAATTTATCGCCAGAAGTCCAACCGCCTCCATGAACCAAAATGATCGTTTTAGTCGCTGAAGTTCGATTTGCTGGCAAGTACAGATCAAACACTTGGCCGTTCTCGTTTCCGTAAGAGATGTTCATTTCTTCGTAAACTTCAAGTGGGTTTAAGACTTCAATTTCAGGGTTATCTGGATTATCAGACGAACAAGACGTCAATGTTGAAATTGATAGTAAAAAGATGACTATTAATTTTAGTGGCTTCATATTGAAAAATATAGTTACTTTGTAAAAACGTATTTGTAAGATACTTATTATGGCTGAGTTTATTAAAATATACCCTGAGAATCCGAACCCAAAGGAAATACAAAAGGTAATTAAGGTGCTAAAAAATGGCGGATTGATAATTTATCCGACGGATACCGTTTATGGATTGGGCTGCGATATAACCAATCTAAAAGCGCTGGAACGTATTGCGCAAATCAAAGGCGTAAAACTCGAAAAGTCCAATTTTTCATTCGTTTGTGAAGATTTAAGTAATTTGAGTGATTACGTAAAACAGATCGATACCACGACGTTTAAAATTTTAAAAAGAGCTTTGCCAGGCCCTTATACATTTATCTTGCCAGGTTCTAAAAACTTACCAAACCCTTTCAAAAAACGAAAAACCGTTGGGATAAGGGTTCCTGATAATTCCATAGCATTGGCCATAGTTGCTGCCTTGGGAAATCCTATAGTTTCTACGTCCATAAGGGATGAAGATGAAGTGATAGAATACACTACAGATCCAGAATTAATCCTCGAAAAATGGGATAATTTGGTCGATTTGGTCATTGATGGTGGTTACGGCGATAATGAAGCTTCAACGATTATTGATTTGTCTGTGGAACCACCTGAGGTTATTAGAGAAGGTAAAGGTGGTTTGGAGATTTTTTAAGTGCGTATTTCCCTAATGGGTTTCTTCACGCTATAAAATAACACCAATCCAATAACTCCTGTGATTAAAAAACCTATAAAAAGAGGCAACACCGAAGTTTTTACAAAACTGCCAATGTAGTTGGCAATTGGTACAGCCATTACAGTAGATATAAAACCGTTAAGTGCAGAGCCAATGCCTGCAATATGACCTAAAGGTTGCATAGCCAAGGCTCTATAATTCCCAAATAAGAAGGCGACGCTGGTAAACTGAAGCATTAAAAATAGCACAAGTATTTCTATAGGAGGATTTACACCAGACCAAAATAGAATCACATAAATTAGCGAGATCATCACAAAAGCCAGTAAGGCGATATTGACTAAATTCCACATCCCGAATCGCATCACTATGGCACTATTCAAAAACGTAGCTAAGCCAATGGTAATGGCTAAACTTCCAAAAATGTAAGGAAAGTAATCTCCCAAATCATACTGCACTTGGAATATTTGCTGTGAAGTGCTCAAATAGACCATAAAAGAACCCGTAACTAATCCTGAAAGCAAAGTATAAATAATCGCAGATTTTATCCTGAAGAAATTTTGGCTTCCAGTTTTAAAAATAGATAATCGAAAAGTTTTTCGATAGTCATCACGAAGCGTTTCTGGCTGCCGCTTCCAAAACCATAACATGATTAGTGCCCCAAAGACCAGATTGAACGTGAAAATAGATTGCCACCCAAAATGATTCAATAAAAATTGACCCAACATTGGTGCTATCACTGGAACTAAAATAAAAGTCATGGTAACAATAGATAAAATCTTTGCCATATGGTCTCCATTATAAGAATCCCTAACTATGGCGATACTCATGGTTCGAGGAGACGATAAGCCAACACCTTGCAGCACACGACCCAAAAGCATCATCTCAAAATTTTTGGTGGTCACACAAATGATGGATGCCAGCACAAAGACAGCAAAACCAAAATAAACCATAGGTTTACGCCCGAAGCTATCCGATAATGGGCCAAATATAAGTTGTCCAAATCCCAAACCTAAAAATATAGTCGTTATTAACTTTTGGTTTTCGGTCGCATTAATACTATTTAAATAGTTACCAATTTTTGGTAATGCTGGCAAAACAGCATCAATAGACAGGGCTACAATTGACATGAGTGCTGCCATTAATACCACGAATTCCAATTGCGACCGTTTTTGATTTTTCATGGCGCAAAAGTAATACCATTTTAGCTTTGAAATTGTGATAAAATAAAATAATGATTTTTTTCTTTTTACGAAATAGAAAAAATAAAGCATAGCCTTAGTTACGGTTTGTTTTTATATTGAAGTAGAAAGGAAAAAAGGGAATTTTATTATTACTATTTTGAAGTTAAAATGGTATAATTCAATTATTGCCTATTTTTGGATAGATGTTATTCTAATATTAGATAATATTATTCATAAATTACATCCTATGTTAACAGGCACGTTAATCAAATTATTTAAAAGAGATCTCAAAAAATTAATTGAAGAACTTAATCTTTATCAAAATGAATCCAACCTTTGGAAAGTTGATCGTTCTGTTACCAATTCCGCTGGAACTTTATGTCTTCATCTCATTGGAAATTTGAATCATTTTATGGGTTCAGTTTTTGGTGATACAGGATATGTGAGACAGCGAGAATTAGAATTTACACTTAAAAATGTGCCAAAACACGAATTGATAAAACAAGTTGAAGACACCATGGCGGTCGTAGAAACCACTTTAAAAAATTTAACAGAGGATGATTTAAAAAAGGACTTTAAGCGTCGTGAGTTTGAAGAAGCTATGACAACCGAATATTTCTTGATTCACTTATCCACGCATTTAGCCTATCATTTAGGACAGATTAATTATCATAGACGTTTATTGGGTTAGATTTCAAGTTATCGTTTCCGATTTCAGAAGATTTGTAAGCGTATCTTTGCGCAAACTTTACAATATCTATGCAACATTTAAAAGAGAAAACTAAAAGGTCAAAAAACGATAAGCCAAAAGTAACCATGGCATCGGCTTTTAAGACCATAATTTGGCCAAGACGTAAATTGGTTTTTATTGGTTTGATACTTATTGTCATTCGCAGTTTATCAGGACTTATTTTACCATGGCAAAGTAAAGTGTTGTTGGATGATGTAGTGCCAAATAAAGATTTTGATGGACTTTATACATTGATTGGAATTGTCATTGCTGCAATTTTAGTTCAAGCTGTAACGTCATTTTTATTAACACGAATTTTAAGTGTACAGGCACAATATTTAATTTCAGAGTTGCGCGCACAAGTCCAGAAGAAAGTCCTTTCCTTGCCGATTAGTTTTTTCGATAATACAAAATCAGGGGCTTTGGTTTCGCGGATTATGAGTGATGTTGAAGGCGTTCGGAATTTAATTGGTACGGGATTGGTGCAACTTGTTGGAGGTTCATTTACGGCCATCGTTTCATTAATTATTCTGATAAAGTTAAACGCATGGATGACCTTATTTGTTTTTGTGCCCTTATCGTTATTTGGTATTGTAGCCTTAAAAGCCTTCAAATATATACGACCTATTTTTAGAACTAGAGGAAAGATTAATGCTGAGGTAACAGGCAGATTAACCGAAACGCTCGCTGGAGTACGTGTTATTAAAGCTTTTAATGCTGAAGAACAGGAAAACAAAACTTTTGAGGTAGGCGTAGAGCGATTATATCAAAATGTAAAAAAGAGTTTAACCGCAACAGCATTGATGACAAGCTCTTCAACATTTTTAATCGGAGTAGCCACTACAGGAATCATGGGAATCGGTGGTTATTATATGATCGAAGACAGTATGACTACTGGTGATTTTCTGTTCTTCACGCTAATTCTCGGTTTTATGATCGCCCCAATTGTACAAATGAGTAACATTGGCAGTCAATTGACAGAAGCCTTAGCTGGTCTGGATCGTACCGAAGAATTAATGAATTTGGCAACCGAAGATGAACAGGAAGCTCGGACCAATGAATTGGAAACTGTTAAAGGTGATATCAAATTCAATAATGTCTCGTTTTCGTATGAAGAAGGAAAGCCAGTGTTACATAACATCAATTTTGAAGCACCTTCAGGTTCTGTAATCGCCTTGGTTGGGAGTTCTGGTTCGGGCAAATCGACCATTGCTGGTTTGTCCGCCACGTTTTTAAATCCTGATTCAGGTATCATTACAGTTGACGGTCAGGATTTATCTAAAGTTAAATTGAGTAGTTTTAGGAAGCATTTAGGTGTTGTACTTCAAGATGAATTTTTATTTGAAGGCACTATCCGAGAAAATATTATGTTTCCAAGGCCAAATGCGACGGAAGCACAATTACAAAATGCCGTAAAAGCAGCCTATGTCAATGAATTTACAGATCGTTTTGATGATGGATTAGAAACCTTAATTGGTGAACGTGGTGTGAAATTGTCTGGTGGTCAACGTCAACGCATTGCTATTGCCAGAGCGATTTTAGCAGATCCCAAAATTATTATTCTAGATGAAGCGACGTCGAATTTAGATACGGAAAGCGAAGGGTTGATTCAAAAAAGTTTATCAGAATTAACAAATAATAGAACTACCATTGTCATAGCCCACCGTTTGAGCACCATCAAAAAAGCGGATCAAATTCTAGTCATAGAAAACGGTAGAATCGCAGAACGAGGCACTCATGATGAGTTATTAAAAGCTGAAGGACGTTATTATGATTTATATACGTTTCAGGCGAAGATATAAACTTAAAGTGGAATATTCCCATGCTTACGATTAGGACGCACAACATCCTTATTCTCAAGCATACTAAACGCTTTAATTAATTTACGTCTCGTATTTTTAGGTAAGATGACTTCATCTACAAAACCGCGTTCAGCAGCACTGTATGGATTGGCGAAGAGTTCTGCATATTCCGCTTCTTTTTCTTTCCATTTGGCTTCTTTATCTTCTGCTGCGGATATGTCGCGTTTAAAGATAATTTCAGCTGCGCCTTTAGCTCCCATTACGGCGATTTCGGCATTTGGCCAAGCGAAATTCATGTCTGCGCCAATATGTTTAGAATTCATTACATCGTAAGCGCCTCCATAGGCTTTTCTGGTAATTACGGTAATTCTTGGGACAGTCGCTTCGCTGAAGGCGTATAATAATTTTGCACCGTTAACAATAATGCCATTCCACTCTTGGTCAGTTCCTGGTAAAAATCCTGGTACGTCTTCCAATACCAACAAGGGAATATTGAAACAATCGCAAAAACGTACAAAACGAGCTGCTTTTTTAGAACTGTTTACATCCAGTACACCAGCTAAAAACATCGGTTGGTTAGCTACAATCCCAATACTTCTTCCACCTAAACGCGCAAATCCTACAATGATGTTTTCTGCATAGTCCTTATGGATTTCATAAAATGAATCCTCGTCAATAATTCCTTCAATTACTTGATGCATATCGTAGGGTTTATTAGGATTCTCAGGAACTATGGTTGCTAATGATTCTCTAACTTCTTCCTTAAGTTCAAAAGGAAGTGCCTCTACTTTTTCTTTATTACTTTGTGGCAGATAACCTAATAGTTTTTTAATATGCTCTAAACATTCCACATCATTGGTGGCCGTTTTATGAGCGACACCAGATTTAGACGAGTGCACACTTGCGCCACCTAATTCTTCACTTGTTACTGCTTCATTGGTTACTGTTTTTACCACGTTAGGACCTGTAACAAACATATAACTCGTATCTTGAACCATCAGGGTAAAATCAGTCATGGCAGGCGAATAAACCGCTCCACCAGCACAAGGGCCCATTATGGCAGAAATCTGGGGAATCACTCCAGAAGCTTGTACATTTCTATAAAATATGTCGGCATAACCAGCCAATGATCTAACACCTTCCTGAATACGTGCGCCACCAGAATCATTAAGACCTATAATTGGTGCGCCAACGTTAACAGCCATATCCATAATCTTACAGATTTTTTCGGCATGGGTTTCAGATAGAGATCCGCCGAAAACGGTAAAATCTTGAGCAAAAACGTATACCAATTTGCCGTTGACTGTGCCGTAACCTGTGACCACACCATCGCCATAGAAAACCTGTTTGTCCATGCCAAAACTTTTGGTTCTGTGTGTGACCAATGCGCCTATTTCTTCAAAAGAATGGTTGTCTAATAGATACATTACACGCTCCCTTGCGGTTAGTTTTTTCCTTTGGTGTTGTTTATCTATTCTGGCTTGTCCGCCTCCTAATTTGGCCTGTTCTATTTTATCGTTGAGGGTTTTTATGTTGTTGTTCATGCTTGTTTTATTTTATTTTTTCTTGCAGTCCCGATTGTTATTGGGAGCTAAAGCGCAAAGCGGTGTGTGGTTATTTATATTTTATATAGTTTCAAATTCTTTGTGGAAGTTAGAGACTTCTTTGTATTATTTGTGTGATACTATTTTTTTAAAAGCACTTCGACTTTATTCTAACCTGAGCTTAGTTGAAGGGCTTACTTTGACCAAATGGTTTAAACTGATACTCAAAAAACTGTGACTGCCACTGCGACTGAAAACTACATTGGTAGTCGTACAACCTTTTGTTCTTTTAAATAACGCTTCAAAGCTATCTTGGCCGCAATTTCTGCTTCTAACTTATGTTGTTCCTCTAAAAGGCTAGGCGAGTAGTGCTTTTTTACAAAATGGGTGTCAAAGTTACCACTTCTAAAAGCCTCATGTTCGCAAACAAAGCGACCAAAAGGTAAGGTGGTTTCTACGCCTGTTATATGATAATTATCAATTGCCTTTATCATTAGCTCAATGGCTTCTTCACGTGATTCTCCATAAGTTATTAATTTAGATAGCATTGGGTCATAATAAATCGGTATATCCATACCTTCTTCAAAACCATTATCGACTCTAATATTTTCGCCTTTAGGTAATTGATAAACTTCCAAATTACCAACGCTTGGTAAAAAATCATTCATTGGGTCTTCAGCATAAACCCGAAGTTCCAGCGCGTGACCATTGATTTTTAGATCTTCTTGTTTAATAGGGAGTGTTTCGCCTCGCGCGACTTTAATCTGTAACTCGACTAGATCCACACCAGCAATCCATTCGGAAACCGGATGCTCTACTTGTAATCTCGTATTCATTTCCAAGAAATAGAAATTGAGGTTTTCATCTAATAGGAACTCAACCGTTCCGGCTCCAATGTAGTCACAGGAACGTGCGACATTAATAGCCGCTTGTCCCATTTCCGCTCTCAATTCTGGAGTTAAAACACATGATGGTGCTTCTTCAACTACTTTTTGATGTCGGCGTTGAATGGAACATTCGCGCTCAAATAAGTGAATGATATTGCCATGCATATCTGCCATCACTTGGATTTCGATATGTCTTGGTGATGCCACATATTTTTCTATAAATACTGAACCATCGCCAAAAGCATTTTTTGCTTCACTAATGGCTCTGTCCATTTGCGATTCAAATTCCCCTTCGTTTTCTACAATACGCATGCCTTTTCCACCACCACCAGCAGATGCTTTAATTAAGATTGGAAAACCGATTTCTTTGGCTATTTTTTTAGCTTCGGGAATATCAGTAATAGCTTCTTCAGTTCCAGGAACCATAGGAATATTATAAGCTTTAACGGTTTCTTTTGCCGCTAATTTACTTCCCATTACTTTTATGGCTTTAGAACGTGGCCCAATAAATATAATATCATTGGCTTCGCACAATTCAGCAAAGTCGGCATTCTCGCTTAGAAAACCATATCCAGGATGAATCGCATCAACATGTAGTGATTTTGAAACTTCAATGATTTTATCACCTCTTAAATACGATTCATTTGATGGAGCAGGACCAATACAAACGGCTTGGTCTGCATATTTTACGTGAGGCGAATTCCGATCGGCTTCAGAATAAACAGCTACGGTTTTTATACCCATTTTCTTGGCGGTTCGCATGACACGAATTGCGATTTCTCCTCTGTTTGCTATTAGTATTTTTTTCATTTCAATGTCTGCAATAGCAGGTATCCATTTTGGTTAATATTTACTTTATTATAATACCTACAAGGTTTTAGAAACCTTGCAGGATAAAATTACGCTTCAAATTCTATTAAAAGTGAATTCTTATCAACGGTTTCTCCTTGTTTTACATGTATGGATTTGATAACACCATCCCGAGGTGAATTAATCACGTTTTCCATTTTCATGGCTTCCAAAATCAATAAGGGGTCATTTTCTTTTACGTCCTGACCTTCTTTCACGTTGATTTCTAAAATCAATCCAGGCATTGGAGCTTTAATATCATTGACTTGTTTTGATGCTCCTATTTCAAAACCTAAAGCTTCAATTTGTTGGTCTAATGCATCGTAAATATCGACATGGTAAATGTTGTTATTTACTTTTATTGCATACATCTTTTGATTGAAATCAGCATTCAAAATTTCGGCTTTAATAGAGGTGTGGTCTTGTAAAATATGAAACTTGTTCGCTGAAGTTTCTACAACATCTAACTTTTCCATCGTTTCTTTTGTAATATCGAAAGTGTGGTTTTCGTTGACTTTTATTTTGTACATATACTATAAATTTATTGAGTGATTATCATTTAATCACTAAATCAACTGCAAAATATGAAAATATTAAGTTTTATTTTGTGAATTTCACAAAGATTTAAATTGTGAATCGTCTTGATGCTTTTTAATCGCTTTTCTAGATAAAACAATTCCAATGATTAAAGAGACAAATGCACCGATGGAAATGCCGGGAATAAAATTGATGAACAAGAAAAAATCATAGGCGCCATGAAACAGAACAGCCAAGAATAATCCTGCCATATTAAGGGCAAACCTATTATTAGAGAATTTTGCTTTTCCCATAAAATAACCCATCAAAATACCAAAAGTTGCATGTGCCGGAACTGCTGTGAATGCTCGCAGAATGGCCGTTTGATAACCACCATCAATGGCATACATGATATTTTCTGTACAGGCAAAACCCATGGAAACCATAACCGCGTATATGATGCCATCGTAAGGTTCATTAAATGCTTTTTTTGGCTGCGCATAATATTTTACAATCACATATTTACTAAATTCTTCGGATAAGGCGACCACAATAAACGCTTGAATAAATTGCTGTCCAATGCTATATGGATCAGTAACTGGAATCAACCGTCCTGTAAAGAAATACAAAACAAAAACGATGATGATGCTTACAATGGCTCCAAATAGGAAACTGAAAATCAACAATTTTTTTGGTTCTTTTTCATATTTATCTTGGGCATAGATATATAATAAAACTGTAAAAATGGGTGCAATGGCCAGTAAGAGTAAATTCATATTTGCTGTCTTGCTTTTATGGTTTTCAATATGAATTTATAATAATCCGTATTGCTGGTCACAAAATGATTATTGGTTTTGCTATTTTTTAAAAGTGTTTCGAATGTTTCAAATGAAACTAATTTTAAAGCTTCAACTTCGGCTTCTTGAATAACAAGCTTATCTAAGGGCACGTTCAATTCGGCTATAAAAACCTGATGGAATTCATTGTCTTGGATTTGACCGTCATTGTAATTGGTTTCATGACGAAAGATCCCAATGTGTTGTAAACTATTAGGTTTTAATTTCAACCCGATTTCTTCTTCCGTTTCACGCAACGCGGCATTAATAAACGTTTCGCCTGCATCTATATGTCCAGCTACTGAAACATCCCATAGTAAAGGGTAAATGGCTTTTTTATGTGAACGTTGTTGTAGAAGGATTTCACCTTTGTATGTAAATAACCATAAATGAATGGTATTATGATACCATCCTTTAGTATGCGCTTCAGATTTTAAAGCTGTTTTTCCTGTCGGTTTACCATGTTTATCAACAATGTCTATAATTTCATCCATAGCGCAATTAGACCTTTCAGGTTTTCAAAACCTGAAAGGTCTGGTGACTTTATTTAAAATAACTAAACGTTTCTCCGTCCTTTATTTTAAGAAGCGTTTCATAAATCAATTTAATCACATTTTCCACATCATCCTTATGCACCATTTCTACCGTGGTATGCATATAACGCAATGGTAAGGAAATTAAGGCAGAGGCAACACCTCCATTACTGTAGGCAAAAGCGTCTGTGTCAGTTCCTGTGGCTCTTGATAAGGCTGCTCTTTGAAACGGGATTTTCTTAGCTCCAGCAGTTTCTGTGATTAAATCGCGTAATTTTTGTTGTACTGCTGGAGCATAAGCTACCACTGGTCCTTTGCCAATTTCGGCTAAACCTTGTTTTTTAGGTTCAATCATTGGCGTGGTTGTGTCGTGGGTAACGTCAGTAACAATCGCTACATTGGGCTTAATGGTTTGTGTAATCATTTCAGCTCCGCGTAAACCTATTTCTTCTTGTACGGAATTGGTTATGTACAATCCAAAATCTAATTTCTTTTTATTTTCATGTAGCAAGCGTGCCACTTCAGCAATCATAAAGCCTCCCATTCTGTTATCCAAGGCTCTGCAAACAAATTTATCTTTATTCAGAATGTGGAATTCATCGGGATATGTAATCACACAGCCAACATGAACACCCATTTTTTCAACTTCATTTTTATCTTTTGCTCCTATGTCTATGCAAATGTTGTCTGGTTTTGGTGCATCTTCTTTCGATTTGTTTCTCGTATGGATTGCTGGCCAACCAAAAACACCTTTCACAATGCCGTCTTTGGTATGGATATTTACGATTTTACTTGGTGCAATTTGATGGTCACTTCCACCATTTCTTACCACGTATAGCAAACCGTTATCTGAAATATAATTTACATACCAAGAGATCTCATCCGCATGGCCTTCAATAACGACTTTGTATTTTGCTTTTGGATTAATGACGCCAACAGCAGAACCATAGGTGTCCGTTATAAATTCATCAACGTATGGTTTTAGGTAATCCATCCAGATTTTTTGACCTTCCCATTCGTATCCTGTAGGAGAAGCGTTGTTTAAGTATTTTTCTAAAAAGTCCATGGACTTTTTATTTAATAATTGTTTTTTAGCCATCTGTTTAAATTTTCCTTAAAAATAATAATATTAATAGGATTTTAAGGTTATAGCACTGATTTATTATTAATTTTGAATTCCGCTTAAATCATAATTTTGGAACGGTTTTGGCGTTAAAAATAGTCATGAAGTATATTTTATACATAGCCTTATTTTTTTCAGTGGTTTTAAACGCGCAAGAAACACCGGTTGAACAAAAACAAGATTCTACGGAAGTGCACTACATGATTATTGAAGGCGATTCCATTCCTGTGACTTCGGTGGAATTAAACGAAGTTTTAGTGTTGCCGAATTTAAAGTTTGAAGATCGTGATGCTAGAATTCGCTATATCATTTTGAGGCGAAAAACCTTAAAAGTCTATCCTTATGCTAAACTTGCAGCTGAACGTTTGGAAGCCCTACAAAAGCGACTAGATGAATTGGAGCGTAAGCGTGATAAAAAACGCTATGCCAAGATAATCCAGAAATATATTGAAGATGAATTCTCTGCCGAATTAAAAAAACTTACAAAAACCGAAGGGCAGATTTTGGTGAAATTAATTCACAGACAAACCGGAACAACCACCTTTGATTTGATAAAAGAATTACGGAGTGGTTGGCGTGCTTTTTGGTTTAATAGTACGGCCAGTTTATTTGATATTTCCTTGAAGAAGGAATTTAATCCAATAGAAGAAGAGGAAGATTATTTAATTGAGGATATTTTACAACGTGCCTTCCAGAATGAACGTTTGAAACGGCAAGAACCCGCTTTTGATATTGATTTTTATGCTTGTGTAAATAAATGGTCTAGACCAAAAGCACCTTCAAATACCAAAGGTTAACGATGCGAATTCAAAGCAAGCTAGAAGAACGACTTAATACTTGGACACACGGTTTTGGTGCACTTTTAGGAATTGCTGCTTTGGTTTTATTGATTATTGAGGCCGATAGCGCAAAACCATGGCGTCTATTTAGTGTCATTGTTTATGGTATTTCTATTATCGTTTTGTTTTTGGCTTCAACATTCTACCATGCTGTAGAAGGGGAGAAGCGACGGCATTATTTTAGAATCGTTGACCATGTTAGCATCTATCTCTTAATTGCAGGAACCTATACACCCGTTTTATTAATAGCACTTTCGGACAGTTTGGGTTGGCCTTTGTTTTGGACGGTTTGGGGAATTGCAGCATTTGGTGTGGTCATAAAACTCTTTTTTACAGGACGTTTTGAGGTGGCATCCACCCTTTTATATTTAATAATGGGTTGGCTTATTGTGTTCGATTTTTCCAATGTATCCCAAGCCCTTGGTCCTGATGGTATACTATGGTTATATGCAGGAGGATTGTTCTATACCGTTGGAATCATTTTCTATGCGATTGATAAAATCCCTTTTAACCACGTCATATGGCATTTGTTTGTGTTAGGTGGTGCGATTAGCCATTTTTTTATGGTGTATTGTTATGTGCTTTGATTGGAATTAAACGTTGTGTGTTTTCCGATTGTGAGTTCGGTTAAGATTTTTAGTTTCAAAGATTTGCTGTAACGTTTAATTACTTTGTCGGTTTTGTATATAATATTTGAAACTAAAATGTCTAGTTGTAAACATGGTTTTTTTTAATTATATATAAACGATAAGGTAGGTTTTTTACTTTTTAGAAATTTCAATATTATAATTCAAAATTGAACAATAAAAAAACCACCAAGCTTACGCCAGGTGGTTTAAAATATTTTAAAATAGTGTTCAACTTTACGGTGTTGCATTAACTACACCAAGCGTATAAAGCTGTTCCATAGTTGGAGACTCGCTTCCGCCTTCTGGTTCCAAGGTGATACCAAAGGCTTGACTTTCGTTAGCATTGGCAATGGTAAATATTTTATTGTCATCGGTATTAAAATCGTCAATTGTTCCTAAACTTGTTGGTGTTAACGGGTTTAATGTTAATGACCACACTTGCCAAACTTTACCATCTGGTGCGTTAGGCAATCCTTCACCATCAACATAAATAGTGTTGTCCGCTTTGTTCCAATAGACTTTTGCAAATGAAGACGCATAATCGCCTTGACCACCAAGTGGTACAGTTATAATATCTTTATCTCTTATAACGTTCAATAGATTTTTGGTCGCTGCCAAATCGTTTCTGGCATCCTCTATTTGTGTTTCAAGATATAAATTTTCAGTATCCGCGGTTTGCAATTGCTGTTCTAAATCTGTTTTCTGATTAAGGGTCCATAATAACCCACCAGCCAATAGAATAGAGGCTGCCCAACCTGTATAAGCTATCCAATTGTTTTTCTTTTTCGGTTGCAGCTCTACAATTTTCGTTTCATTAGTTAATTGAGGTCTTATCGCATTAAAACCATTCGCTCTTGGCGATACCGCTGCGGTTAATTTTACAACAGCGCCTTCTATTTCTAATACCTCTTGTAACAATTCTGGGTATTGTTTCAAGAGTGCATAGACCTCTTGATTTTCTTGTTCAGTCAGTCGTCCAGCTACGTATAGCTCTAAAATTCCTGATTCTATGTAGGCTTTTGTATCCATAATTATAATACCATATCTCGTAACTGTTTAATACAGTTTCTGTTTCTTGTTTTTACCGTGCCAATTGGCATTTGTAATTCCTCTGAAGCTTCTTTTTGGGTAAAACCTTTAAAGTAAAGAAGTTCAATAACCGCTTTACATTTTTCGCCCAGTTGGGTTACAAATTTTTTAATTCCAATAGCATCTGTGCTGTCATCTAAATTATCATGACCAGCTATTATATCTACGAAATAATCGGCGTGTAGGTTTTGTTTCGATTGTTTAAAAGCCTTAGAGCGTGTCTTATCTATAGCTGCATTGCGCGCTATATTAAGTATCCACGTAAAGAAACGTCCTTTTTTTGAAGAGTAGGTATCCGATTTGTGCCAAGCCTTTATAAAGACATCTTGCATCAATTCATCCGCAATCGCAGTATCTTTTACAATATTATAAACCACGCCATGTATACTTTTGCTATACATGTCATAGAGTTTTTTGAATGCAACCTCGTCCTTAGCCTGAAATTGATCCACTAGTGTATCTATATTTACCATAAATATGTCACTTAGAATTTTACAGTAATGGGGAAGGGAATTGCTGCAATAGTTCTAACAATTAAGTTGTTATTAAAGTTGATTTTGTTATTCTATAATTCCGGCACAACCAATGCGAGCACCAGCATCACCAGAAGGTTGCGATTTTAGATCATCTACACCAATGTGTACTATAACGGCTTTGCCTAAAATATCTTTAGTCTCGTCTCCACATCCAATACACCATTCATCTGTAGTTTTTGATATAGTGGCACGTCCATTGGCATTTGCGGTCATGTTCCCTATATCTCCCTTGTGGTATCCACTTGCATCTCCCCAAGCACCATGTGGTTGTGCTGTAGGATTCCAATGCCCACCAGCAGAAGTACCATCGCTAGCAGAACAATCAGCTTTTTCATGAATATGGATTGCATGTTGACCTTCTTCCAATCCAGTAACAGTGCCTACCATAGTGACCATACCATTTTTCTCTGTGAAGTTAATGGTGCCCTCTACATTGCTGTCACTTTTTGGAGAAAGTGTGATGCTCATCTTTTTCTCCATTGAAGTTTTGTCCATGTCATCATTGTCCATGTCTTCCTTCATTTCGGTGTTGTCAGGAGTCTCTGTGTCCTTTTTGTTGTCTTTGCACGCTATAAAAGATAGTATCGCACAAGACAATACAAATAATTTTAAAGTTTTCATTTTTTTTTGATTTTTTCAGTTAGCTAAATGTAAGTAGATATACGCAGTTATGCAAGTAACAGAAGTATTTGTGATAAAATTATTTCGATTTAAGTTAAGCCTGAGTGAAATTGGAAACAAAAGTAAATGTCGTTTAAAAGTTCAAATTTTAAACTTTAGGTAGTATAATCCAATAACCAAAATATTCCTTACATGACAAAAGTCATATTTTAAGGAATAATATAATTATAATTTTGACTTATAATTCTAAGATATGAGTCAATCGTTAATTCATAAATATAATGTTGCGGGTCCACGTTACACGAGCTATCCAACAGTGCCGTATTGGAATATGGATACTTTTTCCTTGGCACAATGGAAAGCGTCCTTAAAACGCTCGTTTGAAGAAAGTAACAGCTTCGAAGGTTTAAGTCTATACATTCATTTACCGTTTTGTGAAAGTCTCTGTACATTTTGTGGATGCCATAAACGGATTACTAAACGACACGATTTAGAATCGCCATATATAAAAGCAGTTTTAAAAGAGTGGCATTTGTATTGCGAATTATTAGGACATAAACCTAAAATTAAAGAACTGCATCTTGGTGGAGGCACACCGACTTTTTTCTCGCCAGAACATCTCAACTTTTTAATTTCTGAATTACTAAAAGTTTCTAATTTGGCGGATAATTATGAGTTTAGCTTTGAAGGCCATCCTAACAATACTACAGAAGCCCATTTACAAACTTTATTCGATTTGGGGTTTAGACGTGTTAGCTTCGGCGTGCAGGACTATAATATTAAAGTACAGATTGCGATTCACAGAATTCAACCGTTTGAAAACGTCAAACGGGTTACGGAATTGGCTCGTAAAATTGGTTATACCTCTGTCGGACATGATATTATTTTCGGTTTGCCGTTTCAAACTGAAGCCGATGTTATTGAAACTATCAGAAAGACAAATGCCTTAATGCCAGACCGCATTGCGTTCTATAGTTATGCGCATGTACCTTGGATTAAAGGAAACGGCCAACGTGGTTTCAATGACGACGATTTGCCATCTGCCGAATCTAAACGTTTGCAATACGAAACAGGAAAGCAACAATTGGAAGCTGCAGGTTATGAGGAAATAGGAATGGATCATTTTGCACTTAAAACCGATTCACTTTTCAAGGCCATGGAAACCAAAATCTTGCATCGTAATTTTATGGGTTATACAGCCTCTAAAACACAAGCTATGATAGGTTTGGGCGTATCTTCAATTAGCGATAGTTGGTATGGTTTCGCCCAAAATGTGAAATCAATTGAAGAATATTATCACTTGATTGATGAAGGTATTATTCCTGTTTTTAAAGGTCATATTCTAAATTCGGAAGATTTGAAAATTAGAAAACATATCTTGAATCTCATGTGTAATTTTGAAACCTCATGGAAGGATGAAGATTTAACCTTTGAAGAATTACCGGAAGTCCTCATAAAATTGAAAGAATTTGAAAATGATGATTTACTCCAATTTGAAACAAAAGGAGTTGCCGTTACGGAAAAAGGAAAACCATTTATAAGAAATATATGTATGGCATTCGACCTGTTATTGCAAAGAAAAAAGCCAGACACGCAGTTGTTTTCTATGACGATATAATTTGCATGACTATAGAGGTAGTTATGAGACCTTAGATAATAAAAAATTAGAGTTAATGATCATCAATAATTTATAAACTAATAAAATGAAAAAAATAATTGTACCCGTAGATTTTTCTGAGCATTCAGAATTTGCACTTGAAGCTGCAGCAAGTTTAGCTCAAAAATTTGGATCTGAACTTATCGTATTGCACATGCTGGAATTGTCTAATGCGATTATTACATCAACTCACGAGGCATTGAGTCAAGAAGCTGTGTTTTATTTAAAATTAGCCGAACAAAAATTTGATACTTTTTTAGACAAGCCATATTTAGAAGATATTCAGGTCACACCAATCGTGAAGCATTTTAAAGTTTGGAGTGAAGTTAATGACGTTGCACAAGAGCACAATGCTGACCTTATTATAATGGGTTCTCATGGCGCTAGTGGCATAAAGGAAGTATTGGTGGGTTCTAACACTGAAAAGGTAGTGCGATATTCAGATATTCCGGTATTAGTGGTTAAGCATAATCCTATTCTATTTGATTTTGAAGATGTTGTTTTTGCTTGTGATTTTACTGAGGAAGCCGTTAAACCTTATTTAAGTGCAAGAGCTATTTTTGATAAACTTGGTGCTAAAACCCATTTAGTCTATGTGAACTCTCCAGATGGTAACTTCAAAAGTTCTTCAGAGATTGATAAAAAAGTGGCTAATTTCTTAAAAAGAGCAGATGGTGATCTCGAAAATATGTCGAAGGTCAATGTCGTTTCGGATTATTCAATAGAAAAAGGTATTTTAAATTTTGCCAATGTTATTGGTGCAGACGTGATTGCGGTTGCCACACATGGCAGAAAAGGCTTATCCCATTTCTTTGAAGGCAGTGTTTCTGAGGATATCGCCAATCATTCTACATTGCCAGTAATTACCTTTAAAATATAAAGCTTGGTGTAATTTGTTGGTTAGTGTTTCTATATCAAGTTGAAAACGCCAAGGAACGGAATCTTTGGCGTTTTTTTATCTTTTTAAATCCCTGAATTCGCGTTCCTGCTCTGCGTTAAAATTTAGGTTGTTTTTAATCTCAACATGGGTTGGTCTAAGGCTTATGAGATAAATTAAAAGTACAGCAGAAAAAATTAAATAATACTGATTAGAAGTTGTTAAAAACCCAACTATGCCTAAAAAAGCAGGTCCTTCTATCAATGCAAATTGTATTAATTTGGAGCTTTGATACTGCATTAGTTTTTCTTTTAATGAAGATTTAGAATGTGCCTGAAGAATGGTCGTTTTAAAAAGATATTGACTGGCTAAGGCACCAACAATTGTCAATACCGGAACGACATAAAATAATCCGTCTTCAGTATCAGTAAAATTGAGGAACTGATTTTCAGTAATATACAACACGACCATGATAAATAAGAATATTGATGCACAAAATACCATATGAATAATGCTTAGGATTCTTAGTATACCTTTACTTATTTGTTGTTGATTGGTTGTGTCCATTATATGATAATTAAGATTCTAATGTGTAAAAAAGACTTTAGCACATGACAAAATTTTTTGGTATAGTATGTTTTTAATTTCCCGAAGGGAAAAGAATTGGTGTTAATAATGTCATTTCGAATGCATTGTTTAGGAATTTACTATAAAGCACATCGTTTTAACCGCTATAAATTTTACCACGAATACACGAATTCACTAGTTTGATACAATAACAAATGATTAATTGACAATCTATGTCACAAATTAAACAGACCTGTGGTCTGTTCCAAAAATATGTAGACTTTTAGTCTATCGCAAATTAAGATTCGTGTATTCGTGGCAAAAAAATCATTGATTCTATTTTTATCATGTACTTGAAAAAAAACTTAAATCTATGCATTGGAAACTTAAGTCCTTATTGAAAATTATATGTTTTACTTCTAAAAGCGATACCCAATCCGTAAATGAAGGTTAGCGGTAACGCCGTCATCAAAAGTGTTAATAACGTTGTCTTCATTAAAATAATGAATATAGCCAATGCCTATACCAGTTTCATAATTGAAATGCTTTCCAATATTACGACGAATTCCCCAAGTAGGAATAATGCTAAAGTCACTAATAAAATTAAAATTATCTTGTACCGAACCAATGACTAAATCCGGATGATATGTGGTTTTGATAGCAATAAAATTCCCGCTATTGTCATCGATTCTTCTCGATTTTCTAACTCTTTTATTAAGATTATAATACCATCGTGGTTCTAACGTAATTGCAGGGATGAAAAGAAAAAATGATCCATCTTCCAAGTTCTTGCTAAAGATACCAGCATCCAAACCAAGTTCACTGCGCAATACAATTGAGTTTGATAGTTTCGCTTCATTATGCGCCCAAATTCCTAAGAATCCAGTTTGTACGCCAAAGATTGATTTTTCTACACTAGCCTCTTGAGCTAATGCTGCTAAAGTTGAATCACCAAGTAGTAATGCCAAAAAGATGTTTTTCATTGATTGCTTTTGATAAAATTTAAGGCAATGAATATAGGAATTATTATGCTATTTTAGAGAAGGTGTTTAGACTAAGGCATAATAAATTAATGACATTTTAAAGCACTAGAAGCCATTTCTACAATCGGAGCAGGAGAGAGGTAAGGAATCCCAAGTCCTAGACCACGAAGAATAAATAAAGCACCTATAATAACCACAAAAATAGGAATCGCCTTTTGGATGCGTTGTTTGACAGTACTGTTCAAAAATTTACCTAAGTAAATAGCTGAAGTCATTAATGGAATAGTGCCAAGTCCAAATAAAACCATGTATAGGCTTCCTTCTAACAAACTGCCTGTGGCAATGGCACCAAAAACGGCCATATAAACTAAACCGCAAGGTAGAAAGCCGTTAAGGAATCCAATAGTTAAAAAGGTATCTGCGGTTTTCTTTTTTAAGGCCTTTCCCAATGCGGATTTTACTTTTAAAATAACCTTATAAAGCGGTTTTGAAAGATTGTATTTGCCGATAGTTTGGTGTGGCAAAAGTACTATAGCGATCATTAAAATCCCAATGACAATAGAAAGTTGCTGTTGTATGCCAAAGAGGGAAAAACTTTTACCAACCAGACCAAACACCAACCCGATCATACTGTAAGCTAATAATCTACCTAAGTGATAAACGCCTATCTGGCTCACTTTTTTAAAGGAGTTGGAACGATCTACAGGCAACATAAAAGCGATAGGACCGCACATGCCAACACAGTGCAAACTTCCCAATAAACCTAATATGAGCGCAGAGACTAACATCTAATAGGTGATTTCAGTTTTAAAGAGATAAGAATTAGTGTTATATTTCCAATCTATTTTAATGTTCCAACGACCATCCAACAAGCGTTTGTCAGGTATGAGCAAATTATGGTTAGATAGTGAAATTGGAGTTTCAAAATCTAATTGCTTGTTAGATGGTCTGTATAGGAACACTTTACCTTCAATATTATTAATATCTAAATCTTCTGGAAATTGAATAACAATACCATCATTAGTCTTTTTCCATTTAATATTTGTTCTTAAGTTTTTGGCGTTTTCTTCATGATCAATATCTGTTTGAAATTGAAGCTCTTGGCCATAATAATCTTCGACTACTAAATCATGGTCATATTTCTTATCTGTACTCATACTAATGACGAAGTACATGATAAACGAAATAAAACATACAAATGCAATTACTATTGCTGTTCCCCAATTTACTTTCATCTCTCAACTTCCTGCGAAAGCAGGAATCTCTGTTTTTATATCTACAAGGTTCTGAAACCTTGCAGGATTATTATTATTATCTTTTAACCTGCTAAGTCGGGACGAGTGAACTGCCTACTAAAGACTGAACACTGTCAACTTTCTTTAATTAAAACTACGTGGTCCCATAAAGGTAACAGATGTTGTTTCAATTATTTCGTCCTCACTGTATAGGTCAATCGTTACCTCATTTTTATCGCCAGACAAATCACTCTGTTTCAATTCAATAAATAGCGTACCTTCGGCTATCCCTTGTGATTCAACACTAAAGGTTTCTGACGTAGAAACTACATTTATGGTGCCGTCCCATCCTCTCAGCTTAAAAGTTAAATCATCAATCTCTTTAGACGTTTTGTTTACTAATTTGAAGGTGTAGACATTACTGATAATTCCATCATCCTTATGTTCGTACAATTGGCCTGGTAAACGCAAAATCCGAGCTTCAACATCGCTACGCAGTAATAACATACCAGCTAAGATACCGATCAATATGGTCAGTACGGCAATGTAACCTTTCATACGAGCCGTAATTTTGAACGGTTCTTTTTTCTCAATTTCGTTTTCACTTGCAAAACGAATCAACCCTTTTGGAAGATTGATCTTTTCCATGATGTCGTTACATTCATCTATACAAGCTGTACAGTTAACACATTCCAATTGTGTTCCGTTTCTTATATCAATACCAGTAGGGCATACGTTAACGCATTGCAAACAATCAATACAGTCGCCATAACCTAAAGCGTCACGATCTTCATTCTTTTTGAATTTTTTTCTACCGTTTTCAGCCTCACCACGTTTGTAATCATAAGCAACAACAATGGATTTGTTATCTAATAGCACACCTTGTAAACGACCATACGGACAGGCTATAATACAAACTTGCTCTCTAAACCATGCAAATACAAAATAGAATACCGCTGTAAAAATGAGTAATGGTATAAGTGTACCTGTATGCTCAAATGGACCTTCAACAATATATTTTAAGAGATCATCCCCTCCGATTAAATAGGCCAAGAAAACATTGGCAATTAGGAAAGAAATAATCAAAAATATAAACCATTTTAGGACACGTTTTTTAATTTTTTCTGCATCCCATTTTTGGCGAGCCAGGCGCATTTGTTTATTTCTATCGCCATCAATCCAATATTCAATGCGTCTGAACACCATTTCCAAAAAGATGGTCTGTGGACAGATCCAGCCGCAAAACACACGACCAAAACCTACCGTAAAAAGTGTTATAAAAACAACGCCTATCAACATTGAAATAACAAAGAGATAGAAATCCTGGGGCCAAAACGGAAAACCAAAAATGTTGAAACGTCTTTCTAGTATATTAAATAATAGAAACTGATTACCATTGATTTTTATAAAAGGTGCAGCCAGTAAAAATGCTAATAAAAAGTAGCTAACTAGTTTTCGCTTATCATATAAGGGGCCAGATGGCTTTTTAGGAAACACCCATTTACGTTTTCCCTCTTCATCGATGGTGCCAATAGAATCTCTAAAAACTTCATTTTCTGGCGTTTCCATTTTTAATTTATTTAAAATCTATTGATTTTACTAAAGAGTCGGAAATATTGTCTTCGATTTTTATATCAACATCATGTACTGCTTCACCTGTTTCCATGTCTTTTAAGGTTGCATCAATCCAGATATCGCCTTCAGGATCTTTAGGTTCGGCAGGTGTAGTCCCTTGGAACTTTAAGACATAACTCGCTACTTGAGCCATTTGCAAAGGTTTCAGTTCAGATTTCCAAGACACCATTCCTTTTCCGTCTCTACCACCTTCAGAAATAGTTTTGAATACATTTTTAATTCCGCCACCTAAAATCCAATTCTCGTCAGTTAGGTTAGGACCAATTCCGCCGCCACCATCAGCTTTATGACAGGCGACGCAATTGGTTTCAAAAATAATTCTTCCAGCATTTAAATCTGCTGATTCCGACAATATTTCAACAGTGTTAAAATCCACTAAATTCTTAGCGGTTTTTTTATACGCTTCTATGGCTCTATTAGCTTCTGCATATTCAATTTCATATTCCACAAATTGATCGTCGGCATTAAAGACATGATATCGTAACATATAAATTACGGCAAAAACGATGGATATATAGAAGGAGTAAATCCACCATGGCGGTAAATTATTATCCAATTCCTTAATGCCATCGTAATTGTGGTCCAATATAATTTCACCTTCTTCTTCTACTGGTTTAGAACCTAATAGTTTAGTATAAGTTCTTTTTATCCAACGTATAAACTTTGGGGTTTCAGCTCGTTTCAGATCATACCTAATTTTAGCTGCTTCATCTAAACTCTGATAGAGAATGTTATCCATTGAGCCAACGATACCTTCTATGGCAATTAGCACCAACAGTACCAATAACAGGAACAGCATTATAATGGGTTGTTCTATAAATGCAGGCTTTTCTCCTGAATCCACAAAGTATTCTACCAATCCTGCAATGGCAAAAAAGATGACAGGAATTCTTATGTATGAAGGGATTAAATGTCTCATATCTGGGTTTCGTTTTGGTTGTCTAATGGTATATGGCTAACTGCTGCTATATAATCTTTCTTAGCTGTGATTACCCAATAAAATAATACAACAAAAAAGATGAAGAATATTAGTAGTGAGATCATCGGGTAGATTTCTATACCTGTGATACTTTCTAAATGGCCTTTTATAAATTTGAACATAATAAATTAGTTTTGAGCGGTTTCTTCAATAATATCCTTAACTTTTATATCGGTTCCTAAACGCTGTAAATAAGCAATCAAGGCAACGATTTCCCTGTTTCGCATTTCTACGAATCCTTCGCCAGAAGCTGCTTTATCTGCTTCATACGAGGCTACAAAATCTGGATCGCTATAAAGATTTTTCTCAATTTGCGTCCCTTGTTCTAACATCGAAGTCTGTGCATTGACAATATCTTGTTCAGTATAAGGAACACCTAAGGATACCATAGTCTTCATCTTTTCTTCGGTCATGGACTTATCCAATTTTGCACCTTCACCCACAATCAACCATTTATACGATGGCATAATAGAACCAGTAGATGTGGTCTGAGGATCATACATATGGTTAAAGTGCCAGTTATCTGAATATTTTCCACCAATACGATGTAAATCTGGCCCTGTACGCTTACTTCCCCAAAGGAAGGGATGATCGTAAACAAATTCACCTGCTTTTGAGTATTCTCCATAGCGTTCTACCTCAGACCTAAATGGACGAACCATTTGGGAGTGACACCCAACACAGCCTTCCCTAATATAGAGATCACGTCCCTCAAGTTCTAAAGGTGTATAAGGTTTAACACTACTAATTGTTGGAATGTTGGATTTTACAACAATCGTTGGAATAATCTGAACGATACCACCTATTAAAATCGCAATAGTCGCATATATGGTTAAAAGTACAGGTTTGCGCTCTAACCAAGTGTGCCAGCCTTCGCCTGCAACACGTCCTTTAGAAACACGTTTTAATTCAGGAGCTTCTGCTAACTCGTCCGTAACTTTATGTTCAGATGTTACAACGGTCATAATAACGTTGTAAACTAAGATTAACATACCAGTGATATAAAGTGTACCACCAATAGCACGCATCCAATACATAGGCATAATTTCGGTAACCGTTTCTAGGAAGTTACCATACACTAGAGTACCATCTGGGTTAAATTGTTTCCACATACTAGCTTGGGCAAAACCAGCAACATACATTGGTAAGGCATATAACATGATTCCTAAAGTGCCAATCCAAAAGTGCAGGTTGGCTAAGCCGATAGAGTATAATTTGGTTTTAAATAATTTAGGTATTAGATAATAAATCATACCAAACGCCAAGAAGCCGTTCCAAGCTAAAGCGCCAACATGAACGTGGGCAATAATCCAATCTGTAAAATGCGCAATGGCATTCACATTTTTAAGCGATAGCATTGGCCCTTCAAATGTTGCCATACCGTAACCTGTAATGGCGACAACCATAAATTTTAAGACAGGATCTGTTCGAACTTTGTCCCAAGCACCACGCAAGGTTAACAATCCGTTGATCATTCCACCCCAAGAAGGCATCAATAACATCACTGAGAATGCGACTCCTAAATGCTGCGCCCATTCTGGTAAAGCTGTATATAATAAGTGGTGTGGTCCTGCCCAAATGTATATAAAGATCAATGACCAGAAGTGAACTATTGAAAGACGATAAGAGTAAACAGGTCTATTTGCCGCTTTAGGTACAAAATAATACATCAACCCTAGGAATGGTGTTGTTAAGAAAAATGCAACGGCGTTGTGTCCATACCACCATTGAACCAAAGCATCCTGAACTCCTGCATAAACAGAATAACTTTTCATCCCAGTGAAGCTTACAGGTAATTCTAAGCTATTAAAAATGTGAAGGACTGCAACCGTTACGAAAGTGGCTAAATAAAACCAAATAGCAACATAAAGGTGGCGTTGACGACGTTTAAGGATAGTGCCAATCATATTCACACCAAAAGCGACCCAAATCAAGGCAATGGCAATATCAAAAGGCCACTCCAATTCTGCGTATTCTTTTGAAGTTGTATAACCTAAAGGGAGCGTAATAGCGGCTCCCACAATAAGGAGTTGCCATGCCCAGAAATTAAAATTACTTAGCATGTCGCTAAACATTCTGGCTTTTAGGAGTCGTTGCAATGAGTAGTACACTCCAGCAAAAATGGCGTTACCTACAAAGGCAAAAATCACGGCATTGGTATGTAATGGTCTTAAGCGTCCAAAACTTAACCATGAAACACCATCTGTCATGTTTGGGAATAAAAACATGAAGGCCAAAATAAGGCCGACAAGCATCCCAACAACTCCCCAAAGTATGGTGGCGTAGAGGAACTTTTTAACGATTTTGTTATCGTAATAGAATTGTTGCATTTCCATATTGAAAAAATTAGTCAGTTTTTGTTTGTTTAGTTGTATCGGTTTGTTCTTTTACGAGTTCATCTTCAAAAAGCATGCGTACCGATGGTGTATAGTCATCATCGTATTGACCAGACCTTACAGCCATTATAAAAATGACAAAGAAAGTCACGCCAACAACAACGCTTACCGTTAATAAAATATATATAACACTCATACCTATTGAAGTTATGGGTCAAAAATACTATTGACCTCAGATTTAAAACATGACTTTTATCATGTTGATTAATTTATTTTAATTTCCGTCCTAAAAGATTTGTAGCAATGGTTGTAAACACCACAATACTAATAGAACTCAAAGGCATTAAGATTGCCGCAACTACAGGTTCTAACTGACCTGTTACAGCAAAGTATAATCCAATGACATTATAAAAAAACGACAGCACAAAGCTCCATTTAATGATTTTTATAGCCGATTTTGAGGCTTTAATAAATTGATAAAGTTGTTTGAATTTTGAAGCGTCCAAAATACCATCACAAGCAGGCGAGAAGACATTTACATCTTCAGAAATGGCAATGCCAACATTACTTTGTGCCAAAGCTCCGGCATCATTTAAGCCGTCTCCAATCATAAGCACTTTTGCACCTTCTGACTGGTGGTATTTTATGAATTCTAACTTGTCTTCTGGTTTTTGGTTGAAAATTAACTTCGTTTTGGATGGAAGTAGTTTTGTTAGATTTTCACGTTCACCTTCGTTATCTCCAGAAAGAATCACCAAATCAAAATGCTGTTTTAATTGATTGAATAATTTTGAAACACCCGTTCTGTAACTATTGTAAAAAGTGTATTTTCCTTTATAGATATTATTACTACTGATATGAACAGTGGTGTTCAAAATAGAACTATCTATTGAACTCCCCACAAAATTGGAGGAACCAATCTTCATATTTATAGCATCGTGTTTGGCTTCAATACCTTTACCGATGTGTTCTTCGAAAGCATCAAGTGTAATAATATTGTTTTCCTGTAAAATGTTATATAAGGTTCTACTTAAAGGGTGATTAGATCCACGAAGGGAGTTCTTTAAAACCAAACTTTCAGAATCCGACAATACAGCGCCCTCATATTCCGCATGACTCTCTTTGTTGGAAGTAATTGTTCCTGTTTTATCAAAAACAACCGTGTTTATTTGCGCCAGTTGTTCTATAACGCTAGCATTTTTTACATAGAATTTTAATTTACCGAAAATGCGCAATAAATTGCCGAATGTAAATGGCGCTGATAAAGCAATGGCGCAAGGGCAAGCAATAATCAGTACAGCTGTAAATACATTCATAGCTTTGCTCGCATCTACAAATAGCCAAAATGATGTGGCAATTGCTGAAATTGTTAAAATAGCAATAGTGAAATGTTTACTAATGGTATTGGTAATTGTGGTAAAACCATCTTCCTTGTTTTTACTGAAAACATCGTTACTCCACAATTGGGTGAGATAGCTTTGTTCAACTGATTTTAAGGCTTCCATTTCAATAACGCCATTGGTCTGTTTGCCACCAGCGAATAATTTATCGCCTGATGCTTTTGAAACGGCTTGCGATTCGCCAGTGACAAAACTGTAATCGATTTTTGCTTTTCCGTTAATTAAAATACCATCAACAGGAATTAACTCTTCATTCCTGATTAAAATCCGGTCTCCTTTTTCAATATCATAAACCTGAACCGTTTCTTCATGATCTTCCTTATTTATTTTGGTGATGGCAATAGGGAAATAGGATTTATAATCGCGCTCAAACGACAAGAACTGATAGGTTTTTTGTTGAAAGAATTTACCAACCAAAAGAAAGAAGATCAATCCGGAGAGACTATCGAAAAATCCCGAACCTAAATCGAACATAATTTCAATGGTACTTCTTATAAATAAAACAGAAACGCCTAAAGCAATAGGAACATCAATATTTAAAATTTTTGCTTTTAAACCTTTGTAAGCCGAAATAAAATAATCTTGTGCAGAATAAAAAACAATAGGTAAGGACAGGGCGAACATTAACCAGCGAAATAAGGGTTTGTATTGTTCCAGCCAATATTCATTAACCTCAAAATATTCAGGAAATGATAAGAACATAATATTGCCAAAACCAAAAGCTGCAACTCCAAGTTTGTAAATTAAGGTTCTGTTGATATGCTTTTCTCCAGAGTTAAAATCATCTAAACTGATATACGGTTCGTAACCAATGGAACTTAACAATAAAACAACGGCTTTTAAATTGGTTTTTGTAGAATCGTAGCTAACTCTAACCGTTTTTTTACCAAAATTAACCTGCGACTCTGAAATGTTTGGATTCAGTTTTTTGAGGTTTTCAAGAATCCAAATACAAGAACTACAATGAATATGAGGAATATAGAGCGTTGTAATTTCTATAGTATCGCTTCTAAATTCCGTTAATTTTTCAATGATATTTTCCTGCGATAAAAAGTCGTATTTTCCTTCAATTTCTTTGGGTATTGCACCTGGAGAATTTTGTAAATCGTAGTAACAGGTGAGGTCGTTTTCGTTAAATATTTCGAAAACGGTCTTACAGCCATTACAACAAAATGATTTCTGTTGAAATGTAATTGGATGATTTCCACAATCATCACCACAGTGAAAACAAGTGTTGTTTTCCATTATTAATTTGCTCATTTATACCTTTAGCAAAAGTCACAAAACTTGTACGTTTAAAATATGATATTTGTCATGTTTTGATTAACTTTGAAATTGACGAAAACATAGCTGGTATGAGTAAATGTGAATCATGTATTATTAAAGAATTTAATGCTTTAAAGTCTTTAACTAGAGATGAGTTAATGCGTGTTTCAGCGTGTAAAACAGGTAAAATTTACAGAAAAGGTCAGGTCATTTTTGAAGAAGGGGAGACAATCAACGGTGTTTATTGTGTTAAAGATGGTGTTTGTAAGCTCTCTAAATTAAGTGAAAATGGTAAAGATCAGGTCGTGAAATTAGTTGTTAAAGGTGGGCTCTTAGGAAAACGATCTTTAGTGTCAGAGCAGAAAACCAACCTTAGTGCTACTGCATTGAATGATATGGAGATGTGTTTTATTCCTAAAAGTGAAATAATGAATGATTTACAAAAAAATCCAAAATTCACTATGGATGTGCTAAAGGAAATGGCTGAGGATTTGAAAGCTTCGGATGAATCTTTAGTCAATATGGCACAGAAATCAGTTAAGCAAAGAATGGCGGAAATACTTCTATACATTGATAATGATTTTGGTAAGGATAGCGATGGCTTTTTAAGTATTGTACTATCTCGTGAAGACTACGCAAACATCGTTGGGACGGCTACGGAATCTGCGATTAGAATTTTATCTCAATTCAAAAAAGAAGACTTGATTTCAACTTCGGGAAAGCGGATTAAAATTGAAGATTACGAAGGACTAAAGCGAATAGAGTAATTAATTTATATATTTCATTTTATTATTTGTTCACTAAAACCTTGAGTTTCTTAGGCAGTATTTTTACGTCAATTTCTGAAACTTTTCCTAAGTATTCTCCGTCAATTTGAAATTCAATAGGCTTTGGTATCGCAATTTTGGCTTTATTGGCTGAAAAACATTCTACAAAATCCTTATCCATCCTAGGCGTATTTTTTAAAGTTTGAAGAATTTGTATAACATCCATTTTTTTAAAAACCAGAATCTCAAACTGACCATCATTGAGTTCTCCATCAGGATTGATAGTGGCACCTGTACCAAACTGTTTGGCATTTGCAATGGCTAGCATAATACCTTCTTTTGTGAACTTTTCATGGTTGATGATAATTTCAAATTGGTATGGATAATCCGATTTTACCAACGAAGGAATGGTTTGTAGAGCATAACCAAGCTTCCCTCTGATTCTGGAATCCTCATAATTTTTAATAAGTACAGCGTTAACTCCAATATCTGCAATGTGAAGGCATAAATCACCGTTTACGGATAGCATATCAACATCAATACTGTGGTTACCAAAAGTCACAGCGATTTGCGCACTAAGTTGAGTAGGTAAATTTAAATTTGATGCGAATCCATTGGATGATCCTGCTGGAATAATACCAAGCGGTAGGTTTTTTTCCATTATAGCATTGGCAGCTAATTGCAAGGTACCATCGCCACCTACGACGATGACATGTTTAAAAGATGTATCGTTAAGAATATTTTTTATTTTATCGAGATCATTGTTACCAGTGGTTTTATATTTTTTCAGGTTAAAGCCTTTTATTTCAGCTTCTAAAGCGATATCATTAAGTATTGGTTTTTTGTTGATATCACCAGAAATAGGATTAAAAATTACTAATATTTCAGGTTTTCTAGACATCTGTTTTTTGAATTATGTATAAATTTAACTAGTTTATAAACTTTAATCCAACGTATTGTGCCAAAATTAGATTTAAAATTGTACCGAGGCTATGTTAATGACCAAGAACTTGTGGTTACAGGTCACGTATTCAAATCGTGGGCGCCAGATAAATATCGATTGGACAGTGAGGGAATTAAGCATGCCGTTGCCGTACTGCACATGTTCAGAATTAAGCCTTATCCCAATATTGAAGTTACGCTACGTTTTAAGAACATAGAAGTTACCACCAAAACGCTCAAGGATGGTTATTTTAAATTTAGCTTGCCCTATAAAGACCATCTTGAAAGCGGCTGGCATCGTTATGATGTGAGTTGCAAAATAGGTGAATTTGGTATTGTTAATTGTGCTGAGTTATTGAAACCATACAAAGGCAAATTAGGTATTATTTCAGATATTGATGATACATTTTTAATTTCCCATAGTAATAATTTTTTTAAAAAACTCTACGTCATGCTGCTTCGAAATGTAAATCGAAGAAAAATTTTTACGGATGTTGTAAAACACTATAAGGCATTGAGTGAAGCCGGACAAACTACTGATTTGGCATTTAACTCATTTTTTTACGTTTCTAGTAGCGAATATAATTTATACGAATTTATTGTGGCTTTTGCTCGACTTCATAAATTGCCAAAGGCGGTTATAAAACTGAAAAAAATTAAGGCTGGTATTTCTGATTTTTTGTTGACAGGTAGAGGCGGACACGACCATAAATTTGAAAAGATTAAAGAAATCATTTCGTTTTACCCTAATCTAAATTACGTATTATTAGGAGATGACTCACAGCAAGATGCCTATATTTATGAACGTGTATGCAAACTTTTCCCCAAAAATATTACAGCCGTGTATATACGACAGACAGCTTCAACAAAGTCTAAAAAAATTAGTAAGGTGCTCCTAAATATATCGAGTCTCAATGTTGAAACCTGTTATTTTGAATATAGTCGTGAGGCTATTGAACATTCAGCATCTATAGAAATAATATAGGAAAACGATTATTAACCAACTATGACGATTTCCTCAAAATTGAAGATCAAAATAGCCTCAAACAGATGGAGTAAAAATACTTTTAAAATTGAAAAATCCCATACTTTCATAAGAACTGCATGGGATTTTTTAGTTAAAGCGATTCAACTATTTATTTCGTTTCACTTTCAATCTTTTCAGATGAGGTTTCACCATCAATAGGTGCATTCTCATTTTTGAGATGCGTATCAAGGAATTTTAAAATTCGACTATAGGCCTCGATTTGGTTTTCTTTTTTAATAAAGCCATGACCTTCATCATCAAACAAAACATATTCCACAGGAACACCATTTTGTCTAACACCAGCCACAATTTCATCCGATTCTACTTGTAATACCCTTGGGTCTTTTGCACCTTGTAATACAATTAAAGGTTTAGTGACTTTATCTGTATGGAATAATGGTGAAATACGCTTTAAACGCACCGAATCTGCTGAAAATGGGTCTCCCAATTCGTCATAAAGCGCTTCTCTAAACGACTCCCAATACGGTGGAATACTCTTTAAGGTACGCATCCAATTGGTAACACCAAATAGATTGACACCAACATCAAATTCTTCTGGTGCGTAGGTTAAGGCAGCCATGGTCATATAACCACCATAAGAACCACCTATAATTCCGATTTTGTCACCATCAATTTGTGGTTGTGATGCCAACCAATTTTTACCCTCAACACAATCTTGTAAATCCTTTTCGCCATGGTTTTTATCATCCATTTGAAAGAATGTTTTCCCATAACCACTACTTCCTCGATTATTAACTGCCAACACGGCATAGCCGTGATTCACCATATATTGCATCAACGAACTAAAATTCTGACGTGTTTGTCCACCAGGTCCACCATGAACCCAAACCATTGCAGGAACCTTGTTTTCCGCCGAAGCTTGATGAGGTAAGTAATAAATGGCCGGTATTTCGGTGCCATCGAATGATTTATATCGTATTACTTTGGCATTAACTAAATCTTCTGGATTTATAGCATCATTTAATACATTGGTCAGTTTATGCTGCTCTTTTGTTTCCAGATTGTAGGTATATAAGTCTGAAGGCGAATTAGAACCTCCCACATACATACGCATCCACTTTTCGTCATCACTAAAGCGCACACTGGTAATACTTTTACCTTCAAAAACTGGTAATTCTATTGGTTTCATAGTTTGGGTGTCTAATACTTCAATGGCGTTTTTACCATCTTCGTTTACATAGACAAGCATATAGCTACCATCAGAAGTAAATCCACTACCTACAACATCCCAAGACTTTTCAACTACTTTTTTCTTTTCCTTGGAATCTAAATCATAAGACATTAAATAGGAGAATTCGGAGCCATCATCAGTCGTATAATAAAAGGTGTTGTTATCCTTAGAAAAATCCTGAGCAGAATTACCGCTCATGGTATCATTAATTTTTGTGGTTTCTTCTGTTTTAGCATTATAAATAAACAAGTCACTATCATTTGTATTTACGGTTTTAGAAAGTGCGAAATAGTTTTCATCTTCAGACATACCGCTAAAATTCATACCATCATTATTTTGATAAAGCATTTCAGAAGTGTAATTGTCAATGGACATTTTATAGACATCGAAAAATTTAGGATCGCGCTTATTGGAACCATAATACAAATGCTTATCATCTTTAGACCAGCCATAGAAATCGGCTTTTGCACCTTCTATAGGTGTGATATCTGTGATTGTGCCGTCTAATTCCCTAACGTATAAGTGACTGATTTCATCTCCATTTCCATCTGCACTAATTAACATTCTGTTGTCTTCAGGAAAATAGGAATTTGCAAAGTAAGAGGTACTGTCAGAAGCAGTAATCGGAGTCATTTCACCACCTTTGGTTGGAATGGTATATACATTATAAATCCCTGAGCGGTTGCTAGAAATCAATAGCGTACTATTGTCATGGGAAAAACTTCCTCCACTTACCGCTTCATTGTCCATAAACTGTTCAATGGTGTACTTCTCAATATCGCGCTGAACGACTGTGGTATCCTTGTCCTCTTTACAAGAAAACAGAATGGTACTTACACAAAGTAATAAAAGTAATTTTTTCATATGGTTTGGTTTTAAAGTTAAATTGGTATCAGTCAATTGTAAAAGTTTTGATGTCTTTAAAAGGATCTATTTGAACCTGTTTCATTTCTTCTTTATACGCCTTCCAGTCTTTATTATAGAAGCTGTTGGTTTCAGAGAACAATGCTTTTAAAGCATCTTTAGCTTGTTTAATTAAAGTGGTTTCTGTGGCGGTTAATCCCGTCTGGCTTCCGTTAACATAACTACTTGCCAGATCCAAACGTTGTATTGGCGTCATTTCTGGACTTCTTGTAATGCCTTGGCGTTTATCGACTTTACCCAAATAATTGTCGATTAGGCTATCAATTGATTTTACGATATCTTTTGAGTTTTTAATTTGTGCTTTAAAAGCTTCTTTATCGAGTTTGGTTAAATCTTTTTGATAGGTCTCGGCAATCGTTTTACTTTCCACTAATTGTTTTACGGCATTGAAAGCAGTTTGCTGTAATTGTTCCAATTCTTTTGAAGCCGCATAAATCTCATCGATGTTCTTTTCGGAAATATCTAATCTTGGATCAGATGCAACTTTTATAGTTGTTTCAGAAGTTTGGTCGCCATAATGTAAAATTGCTTTGTATATTCCAGGTTTTACTCTGACACCTCCAGATTCTATTTTCGCTTTTCTTATTTTTCGTGACGGTCTATCAACTCCAGCTTCATCCATATTCCAGATCCATTTGTGTACGCCGTTTTCTTTTGGAGCTTTGGTCTTTAAAGTTCTGATTAAACGTGCACCATCATATAATTTTAAAGTCAATGAATCCCAAGAGACTTTTCCTTCTGCTTTGTCCTCTAGAGCTTCTTCGCTATCGCTCTGAATGACATCATCATGATCATCATCATCATCATCATCATTATCGTTTTTCTCATCTTTTGGCATATCTTTTTTAGTGAAAAAATAACTAAACCGAGCTCCTCCATTACGATTTTCGCCATGATACATGGCATCAGCTCCAAAGCGACTTCCTGTTGGTTGTTGGTAAGACGCTTGATACGCTGTAGGTGGATTAAATAATTTGATGTTCGAAGACATCACTGATTTATTCTTAGCTAGTTCCCGCAAAGGTCTAATATCATCTAAAATCCATGCCGCACGTCCAAAAGTACCTATGACTAAATCGTGTTCCCTTGGTTGTATCACTAAATCCTTGACGGAAGTGGTTGGAAAGCCTTCGGTCCATTTCGTCCATTTGTTTCCAGCATCAATTGAAATATATAAGCCGTCATCAGTACCTAAGAAGATGAGGTTAGGTTCTTCAATATCTTCAACAATAGACAATGTATAACTCTCTACATCATTCTCATCAACGATGCGTTCCCAAGTTTTTCCATAGTTTTTTGTTCTGTAAGCGTAAGGTGTATAATTGAATCGTCTGTAATCATTGGCGATTAAGAGCGCTTCCCCTTTGTTTTTGTTGGAAGCTTCTATTTGTGCAATCCAACTATTTTTGGGTAAGCCTTTTATTTCGGAAACGTCTGTCCAATTTTGTCCACCATCTTTAGTATAATGTACGCGACCATCGTCAGTACCAACCCATAACATATCTTTTTCCAAAGGCGAAGGTTCAATGACCAAAATAGTCGTATGATTTTCCGCACCAGTAGCATCCAAGGTCAATCCACCACTATCGGATTGTTTTTGTTTTTCGGGATTGTTGGTCGTTAAATCTGGTGAGATGACTTCCCAGGCTTCACCTTTATCTGTTGATTTATGTACAAACTGACTTCCGAAGTAAATGGTGCTATTATCAAATGGATCGATGTTAATGGCAGAATTCCAATTGAATCGTAATTTTACATCTGGATTAGGATGTGTTGGCCGTACCAAATAATTATTTCCCGTTTGCCAATCGTAACGACTTACATAGCCTTGCTGACTCATGGACCAACCATAGCGAGCATCGTCTTTATCTGGAATCACATCAAAACCATCACCAAAACTGATTTCCTGCCAATAACTATTTCTAATGCCTTGTGCTCGCCAAACATAAGCTGGTCCTCGCCAAGAGCCATTGTCTTGCATGCCACCATATACATTATATGGAAACTCATTGTCGACATTGATATGATAGAATTGAGCCACGGGAAGATTGCCAATAAAGCGCCACGTTTTTCCACCATCTTTGGTAATATTCATTCCGCCATCATTACCATCAATCATAAAATCACCATTCTCAGGATGTATCCACCACGCATGATGATCAGGATGAATACCGTTACTTACACCATACGCTGGCATTAATTGTTTGAAATTCTTTCCACCATCTTGAGACACATTTACATAAGTAAAAACAGAATAAACTCTGTTTTCATTTTGGGGATCGACATAAATTTCAGAATAGTAGAATGGTCTATTTCCAATATCATCTTTATCATTGACTTTTTTCCACTTAAAACCACCATCTTCACTTTTGTAAAGTGCATTCTTTTTGGCTTCAACCAAAGCATAAATGATATTTGGTTTGTTTGCTGCAATAGCGACGCCAATTCGTCCTAAATCACCTTTTGGAAATCCATCGTCTTCAGTTATTTTTTTCCAATTTTTGCCGCCATCATGGGTAATATGTAAACCAGAACCTTCACCTCCAGAATTAAAAAACCAAGGATCACGTTTATGTTCCCAAAGTGTAGCAATTAATTTGTTCGGGTTGGTAGGATCCATGACTAAATCAGCAACACCTGTTTTATTATTTTCGAATAAAATTTTGCTCCAAGTGTCTCCGCCATCAGTAGTTTTAAAAACACCGCGCTCAGGATGTTCTCCCCAAGGCGAACCAATGGCACCAACATATACCACATCTGGATTTGTTGGATCAACGATGATGCGATGAATATGTCTTGTTTTTTCAAGTCCCATGACCATCCAGTTTTTTCCACCATCCAATGATTTATAAATACCATAACCACCATTCAAGGAATTTCGAGGATTGCCTTCGCCTGTTCCCACCCAAATGACGCTTGGGTTTGATTGCTGAATTTCAACGGCTCCAATAGACGCGGTTACTTCCTTATCGAAAATCGGTTCCCAAGTAATGCCACCAGAATTAGATTTCCATAAACCACCAGACGCCGTTCCAACATACATTATATCAGGATCTGTTGTGACCACATCTATCGCAGTAACGCGACCAGACATGCCACCAGGACCAATGTTTCTTGGAGTCATATTTTTTACTAAATCCATTGAAAATTCTTGTGCAGAAAGTAACGTTACACAGAATAGCATAACAAGCGATAACAAATTCTTCATTTTATTTATGTTGATTGACTAATCCTTAAAATTAAGCAAAAGAATCGATAGAATTCTTAATGAGGTGTTAAGTTGTGCCACTACCTGTATTTTAATTCGGAAATTGATTATTTTTACATTGCTATGAATGATATAAGAAAAAAATCGGGTTTCGTATTTAAAACGTATGAAGCTCCAAATCAATCGCCTTTCGAAAAACTCTTTGAAATCTTTAAGGAGTTAATCACACATACGTCTGGAGATTTTGATGAAGCCATAGATTGGTTGCGTCAACTGGATAAGGAATATAAGTTGACAACGCCAGATTACACTATTGATGATTTTATAGAAGACCTAAAAAAGAAAGGTTACATCAGAGAAGAACTTGATCCCAATGGAACAGGCGAGGGCGGAAGTGGAATTACCATTACCGCAAAAACAGAACGTGCCATTCGTCAGCAAGCTTTAGAACACCTATTCGGAAAAATAAAACGTAGTGGTTCAGGGAATCATAAAAGCAAAGGTGTTGGTCTTGGCGATGAACATACAGGAGATTTTAGAGCGTATCAATTTGGTGATAGTTTAGATAAAGTGTCCATGACTGAAAGCATTAGAAACGCCCAAATTAATAGTGGTATTGGTGATTTCAGTCTCACGGAAGACGATTTGGTGGTAGAAGAAACGCTTCATAAAAGCCAAATGAGTACGGTGCTGATGATTGATATTAGCCATAGTATGATTCTTTATGGCGAAGACCGAATCACGCCAGCAAAAAAGGTAGCCATGGCATTGGCCGAATTGATTACCACGCGTTATCCAAAGGACACTTTAGAAATTTTAGTATTTGGAAACGATGCCTGGCCCATTAAAATAAAAGAATTGCCCTATCTTAAAGTCGGACCATACCATACTAATACGGTCGCAGGATTGCAATTAGCAATGGATATGCTGCGTAGAAAACGAAATACGAACAAACAGATTTTTATGATTACGGATGGTAAACCCAGTTGTTTGCGTATGCCAGACGGTCAGTATTATAAGAACAGTAATGGTTTGGATCCGTTTATAACCAATAAGTGCTATGCTATGGCACAGCAGGCTAGACGATTACATATTCCCATTACCACTTTTATGATTGCTGAAGATCCATACTTGATGCAATTTATCAGGGAATTTACACAAGCGAATAGAGGTAAAGCATTTTATACAGGTTTGAAAGGCTTGGGTGAAATGATATTTGAAGATTACGAAAATAATAGAAAGAAAAGAATTAAAGGATAAAGATGAATATCGAAAACATAAAAACACTAGGCGAATTAAAGAAATCAGGTTACGAATCCAAATCTATTAAAGATGAATTGAGAGATAATTTGATTGAAAATATTAAGAATAAAGTAACCACATTTGAAGGGATTCACGGTTATGAACATACGGTAATTCCTGAATTGGAACGTGCCATTTTATCACGACACAATATCAATTTACTGGGATTACGAGGACAGGCAAAAACCCGTTTGGCACGTATGATGGTAAATTTGTTGGATGAATACATTCCAGTAGTGGAAGGCTCAGAAATTAACGATGATCCGTTGAAGCCCATTTCGAGATTTGCAAAAGAATTAGTGAAAGAAAAAGGTGATGAAACACCAATCACTTGGTTACACAGGGAGGATCGTTTTGCTGAAAAATTAGCCACACCAGATGTTACCGTTGCTGATATTATTGGAGATGTAGATCCAATTAAGGCTGCGAATTTGAAATTGAGTTATGCCGATGATCGTGTGATCCATTATGGAATGATTCCAAGAGCGAACCGCTGTATTTTTGTAATTAATGAATTACCGGATTTACAAGCACGAATTCAAGTGGCACTTTTTAATATTCTACAGGAAGGTGATATTCAAATTCGAGGTTTTAAATTGCGATTGCCATTAGATATGCAATTCTTGTTTACAGCAAACCCTGAAGATTATACCAATCGAGGAAGCATCGTGACCCCTTTGAAAGATAGAATTGGTTCTCAGATTTTAACACACTATCCAGAAAATATTGATACGGCTAGAACGATTACATCTCAAGAAGCTAAGCTAGATGAGCGCCAGTCCAGTTTAGTTTACGTACCAGATTTGGCAAAAGATTTATTAGAGCAAATCAGTTTTGAAGCGAGAGAAAGTGAATATGTCGATGTAAAGAGTGGTGTAAGTGCTAGAATGAGTATTACGGCGTTTGAAAATCTATTAAGTACAGCAGAACGACGTGCTTTATTGGCTGGAGATGAAAAAACCAGCGTACGTTTATCAGATTTTATTGGTATAATTCCAGCAATTACAGGTAAAGTAGAACTTGTTTACGAAGGTGAGCAAGAAGGAGCTGATTTTGTAGCTAACGAATTATTGAACAGTGCTATTAAAACCCTTTTTCCTCATTATTTCCCAAAAATAGAAAAGCTAGAAAAACAAGGCGAAGAAACACCTTACGACGATTTAATTTCATGGTTTTTTAATGGAGATGGCTTTGAGCTTTTAGATAGTTTTGATGATAAAACCTATAAAAGCAAATTAGACGAGGTAAAGCCTCTTGATACTCTTATTACAGATTACCAACCAGAAATAGACCCTAAAGATGTCTATTTTGAAAAGGAATTTATTCTTTGGGGCTTAACACAATTTAATAAATTAAGTAAATACCGTTATGACGAAGGTTTACAGTTTAAGGATCCTTATGGAAGTTATATTAGTGGGTTGTAGAATAATTATCTAGCATCCCGACTTTTAATATTAGCATCGCAGAGTTTAATAATCTCTGCGATTCTTTTTTGTCGTGTTGCTTCGCGTTTGGCTTGATTTAACCAATACAAATAACTCTTTCTGTAACTCGGCGCAAAGTTGAGGTAATTGTTGTAGGCATTCTTATTGTTATCAAATGCCTTTTGAAGGGCTTCTGGAATAATGCCATTTTCTACATCATCTAAAACAGACCAGCTTCCATTTTCTTTGGCTATTTTAATGGCGTCAAGACCACTTTGGTGTATTAAATTCTGCTTTTTTAATTCTTTGATGTAGGTTTTATTCAAAGCGCTCCAAACACTTTTTGGGTTTCTGGGACAGAAATATTGGCGTCGTTTTCCGTCGCCTAGACTTTTTACGGTGGAATCGATCCAACCAAAACACAAAGCGACTTTTACAGCTTCTTCCCAACGCATGGAATCATTTTCGTGTGCGACTTTGTAGAAAATGAGATAAACTCCTGTTGCGGTATTATGGTTGTTATGCAACCATTCTCGCCATTCTATGTCTGTTTTAAAATAAAGTTCTGGTAATTCCATTATTACAGTCTTTTAGACCTCACATAAAAATCTCTATCGATTTTGATGTCATCAGCTTCGAGTTTTTTTGTTTGCCAATCCGCTTTTGGAAATAACCATTCTGTGGCTTTACCAATTTCAATTTGAATTGGCATATCAAAACCTTCGACAATTTCAGTCCAACGGTACTTAAGTTGACCATTTTTAATTGAATATTCCAGTGTCGGAATTTTTGTAGTTCTCAAATACTGATTAAAAAATTCGGTTAAATCAATTCCCGTATGTTCGCTTAGGTAATCTTCAATCTGTTTTGTTGTTACGGTTTGATGGTAAAATTCTGAATTCAAACCACGAAGGATTTGTCGCCATTTTTCATCATCTTCAATAAGTTGTCTCAACGTATGAAGCATGTTTGCTCCTTTATAATACATATCACCAGAGCCTTCATGGTTCACGTCATATTCTCCGATAAGTGGTTTGTCATTTTGAATATTCGCTCGTGTACCAATGACATAATCAGCAGAAGCTTCCTTACCGTAATAGTAATCTAAAAAAAGATTTTCGGAATAGGCGGTAAACCCTTCATGAATCCACATATCTGCAATATCCTTGTTGGTTATATTGTTGGCGAACCACTCATGACCAGCTTCATGAATAATAATAAAATCGAATTTTAAACCCCAACCCGTACGAGATAAATCACTGCCTAAATAGCCATTCATATATTTGTTTCCATAGGTTACAGAACTCTGGTGTTCCATCCCTAAATAAGGCACTTCAACTAGCTTAAAACTATCTTCATAAAACGGGTAAGGGCCAAACCAATGTTCAAAGGCTTTCATCATTTTTGGTGCATCTTTAAAATGGATTTTCGCTTTTTCTAAGTTATGTTTAAGCACCCAATAATCCATATCCAAGTTGCCTTTTTCGCCGTCATAGACTTCTGAAAAATTCGCGTAATCGCCAATATTTACATTAACGCCATAGTTATTGATTGGATTATTGACAAACCAATGTGACGTCACAGTATTATTCTCATTCTCCACTAATGCTCTTAATCGTCCATTGGAAACGTTGGTTAAGCCTTTTGGATTGGTGACGCTAATCAGCATACTATCCACTTCATCGTACATGTGGTCCTTATTTGGCCACCAAACACTTGCCCCTAAACCTTGACAGGATGTAGCAATAAAATGCTTCCCGTTTTTATCTTTTTTCCATGAAAATCCACCATCCCAAGGGGCACGTTTGGCTTCTCTTGGTTTGCCTTTATAATATACTTCAATAGAATTGAGGTCACCAATTTTTTGATCTTTTGTTAGCTTAATAAAATGGGCATTGCCGTCATGTTTAATCTGAAGTTCTTTTTCGTTTTGAAGTACTTTCGTAATTTCCATAGGCGATTGCAAATCAATTTGCATGACTTGGTGCGGCTTTAATACTTTATATTTAATGGTGTTTTTTCCTGAAATAAATTTCTCTTCAGGCTTAACTTCAATATCTAAATGGTAGTAGGTTAAATCCCACCATTCACGTTCCGGTGTTATACTTCCTCTTAGGGTATCTTGGTGGGTAAATTCATTTTTATTTTGAAGTAATTGTGCTTCAATAGTTGAAAATAGCAGTAAAAAAGTTATGAAGATTATATTTTTCATGTATGAGTTCATTTTTAATATTTAAAGCACATCATTGCTACCAAGATTAAATCTAGACAAAGATAAAATGAGCTAAAAATAATAAGAAGATAATAGTTGTAATTAGCGATTTCAAATTTTGATTATTATAGAATCTTTGTGCATTGGTAGTGAATAATTTTAATCTAGTTGTTTATGGCATATTTTCCCTTTATATATTTTTTTGATGGAATTGAATCTAATATAAAAGGAATTGATACTAGTCCATTGCGAGTAGGTTTATAAACTGCAAAGTGCAAATGTGGCTTGGTAGAAAAGCCCGTATTACCTGAATAACCTATAATTTGTCCTTTTTTTACAGTATCTCCTTTTTTAACAATGACACCGTTCTTTTTTAGATGTATGTATTGAGAAAATGTGCCATCATTGTGGTTGATCATAATGAGGTTGGCCTTCTTTAAATAATTTTTACTCGAACCACCTTCGTCAGAGTCAGCTTTAGTTGTGGTAATAACCCCTTCTCTAATAGCACAAACTTCTTGACCAATATCCATCTTAAAGTCAATAGCGAATTGAGATAAACTTCCTTTGTGTGAAAAACTCCCATTGTTGCCTTGTAAAATCTTGTAACGTTTTCCTTTTGAAAAAGGTAAACTATAATTGTACAAACTATCATATGTTGCTATGGATGAGGCGCCATAATATAACCCGAACTTGTAAGTATTAGCAAGTTGAGTTGTGTCCATTTCAGATTTATGAAAGCTTAAAATATTTATGGTATCTGGTTTTTTAAAGTCAATAATCTTAATCTCCTGATTGTTTTTATTTTCAATTCTTAAGAAGCTGGATGAAATGATAGTATTTTTTACATCAACATAAATTGAATCATTCACTTCTCTTGTAGTAATATAACTTGGGATTTTATTTTCTTCCCTAGATGAACATGATGTTAGGAGTGTGAAAAAAATGAGCAATCGAAAAAACATTTTAGCGTAAAATTTTATTCGGAAAAACTACCATACTCTCATATCCATCAGCGCCTACGGAAGCGACTCCAAAAAGGAAATTATCAATAACTATGCCTTCTAAAGTGAATTCCGTAGCATTTTCGATATAGCGGCTGTTATCCCAAGTTGGCGAAGTTGTATCTCGCCAATAGATTTTATAGCCTTTTGCACCTTCAACTTTATTCCATTTTAATTTGGCGGCTGCTTCTACGATTCCACCGATGCCAACCTCATTTGGAGCTGGTGGAGCAGAAGCAAGGCTTGCCATTGTAATGGCATTAACGGCAGTTAATTTTCTACAATATGGAAAGTTGACATGCTCAAAAGTATCTCCGTAGTCTATGCCATTTTCAGTTCTAATATCTTGATGCTGTTGCGTATAATTTTCATGCGCTTCCATGATTCGAATACCAGCAAAACCAGCATCATTAAATGGCCTATGATGACCGCCACGACCAAAGCGGTCTAATCGATATACCATCATTGGGTTCATTTCTGGCATATATGTTTGTGTAGTTTTATATACATAACGCGCTAGTTGACGTGAAATACCATCAACCTCTCCACCATAAAAACGTCGTCTTGTAGCTTGGCTTGCTAATTTTTCAGGATCTGTTTCTGCAGTAGTAATGGGTTCTGAGAAAATCCGGAAAGTACGGTTGTCTATCACACCATCAACTCCGGAAATGTTACCAATCATATCATTATTTAAAACTCCTATAATTTCCCAGTTGTTCTCTTGTGCGTATTTGGCCATGCCTTGACCTCCAAATAAACCTTGCTCTTCTCCAGATAATCCCAAATAGATGATGCTGTTTTCGAACGTGTAGTTAGATAATACCCTTGCAGCTTCAATAGCACCAGCCATACCTGTAGCATTATCGTTAGCACCAGGAGAATCTGAAGTAAAATCATTAGGATCAGACACTCTCGAATCTATGTCTCCACTCATAATAATGAACCGATTGGGATATTTCGTTCCTCGCTGAATCGCTACCACATTAACTATCATCACATCTTTTATGATGCGCTGGTTAGTTCCTTTTTTTACTAAATCTTTTTGGTAAAACACCTCTAAACAGTTGCTACAATCATTAGAAATAGCATCAAATTGAGATTTTATCCATCGGCGAGCGGCACCAATGCCTCTAGTTTCTGAAAGTGTATCGCTTAAGGTGTGACGTGTGCCAAAATCGGCAAGGGTTCTGACATCATTTCTCAAGTTTTCTTCAGAAACAGCATCAATAATATCATAGATTTTTTGATCGGTTTGGGCTAATGACTTAAATGAAAAAAGTATTACTAAAAGTGTGACGATATATTTCATATTAGATAATGAGTTTTAAAGTTCCGAAAATATTTGCATCTATCCAACCTCTGTTTTTATCTTCCCCTTCAACAAACACTGAACCTATAAAATTCTCGCGTTCCTTGCTGTTGTCATTATCGCAATAAGCTAGCGCGAAACCGATCTCTTTTCCAGGTTGCAATTTTATGGAAGTATTGTCTCCATCATCATTATAGGAGTCATCAAACAAAGCGATTTTTACTTCCCAAATAGATGTATTTACGGTTGTGATGCGTTTGGATTCTATATGCGAGTTGTATAATTTTCCTTCTTTCTTGGTGGACATATCTACCACATTTCCATCTAATGCGATGTGGTAAGCAAAGGCGTTGTGACTATATTGATGTTCGCCACCACTGTTGTCCTCGTCTATAAAAACTTCAAGACAATCATCGTCCCACCAGGCTATTAAGGGATCAGAATGCTTGTCAATTAATTTATCATCTTCTATTTCTGCCAATAGATAAAGGGCATCCTCTGCCCAAGATAATTTATAACGACCTGAAAAATCTTCATTGGAATAAGGGTTTCCTAACCATCTTTGGTCTAATGGTAACCAATTAGTTTCTGACCAAATTTCATCGTCCGCTTTTCCGTCGATTATAGGTTTTGATTTTGCTTTTTTTACCCTTGTAAATTGATTTATGGGTTTCTCTATTTTCTTTCTATAGTTGAATTTTGTAGCTTCAATTTTACCCTGGTCATCTTTAATATCCACATAGATATTCATTTCGTAATCACTAATTTTCTCAAAGGTCATGCCTTCAAAAACAACTTTGGTTTCGGTGATTTCTTTGAGAGGAAAATCGACAGTTTCATCTTTGGTTTCCCATCCTTTTAAATCTGGGCCAAAATGTTTGAGTTGAAGAATCAGTGAGTTTTCAATTTCTCTGATCACCTCAATTTCATAAAAGGTGACTTTTTCGTCGTTAATTAATTTAAACGATGCCATCATGGAACCACCGGAAGGTTCGCTCCAAATTTCTTCCGTGATGCCTCCAAAGGCTTCACCATGCCATGTGCCAGAAATCCATGCTATATTTTCTAATTTGGGTTCGAGGTTTTTCTTGCTTTGAGCCTTACAAGATGCTGTGTAGCATTGAAAAACCATTATAGCCATCATAATAGATAATTTCATAATCTTAAGTTTAAATGCGTTCATTATTATGACGTTTTGAATTTAATAAATTAGGACAATTTTAATTTTTTTACTAAAGTAACTAAGTTAAAACAAATATAAAATGGTACAGACCTGTTAGGAATAAAAGAATCAGACCCAAAGCCAAAAGACTAATGGCACGCTTTACATTTTTGAATTTCCAAGCGGATATTTTTGAAATGATAAAAATCTGTTCTCCCAATTGCATAAACAAGGCGTCCTCGTCTTTGCTCATGTCTAAAAAGGTTTTAGAAAACTCCTTGACATCACCAAATTTTGAAATAATATCCTTAAAAAAAAACATATTTTTAGAAAAGTTACCTTCAATCTTTGGAATAAAACAGCGTATGCAAAAAAAGATAGAAGCAGAGGTACATAAAATCCATGACCCAATGAGTATGTATAAAAGTGTATCGTTAGTTAGTTGATTCGAAAAATTTTCTGAACCTTGATAAATGAAATTCAAAAGAATACCATAAAAAGATAATATTAAGCCCGCTTTAAGTTCAGAAGCCTTTATTAAACTGGTTAAATAATTTATGGTTCCCCAATAATGATCGACCAATTCTTCGGTATGGTTGCTTTTGTTACTTCTTTTTGAGGATGGTTTTTTAATTGGTTTTTGGTCTTCCATGATTTATACAATGGTTATATTATTGATTGTTGTAGAGTGATTGTTCATTCAATAATTATTCCTTTACCTCATAAGTGGTTAAAGGCTCGGCTTTATTCTTAACAGTAATACTTCCAACCTTTTCGCACTTAAAAGATTCCTTTACTTGGTTGTAGCACTCTTCAGAAATAATGATCTGGTTTTCTTTGGCAGCATCTTGTAAACGAGCTGCGGTATTAATAGTGCCTCCCAAAATAGTTCAATTGTCTTTGGACTTTTGAAATATGGACTTCAATAGCCAGATGGCTGGCTATATAAATCAATTGAAATTTCATTATTGAATAAATGTTACCCTTGAAATCAATCCATTTCTTATTTCGTAAATGGCAATGGCATAAAAAGTCTCACCATTTATTAACACTTTTTCTTTATCAATAACTTTGTTTCCTAATACTATTCTATTCACAATTTTAGCATACAAATCTGGCGTACGCTTAAAAAATGAAGCGTATTGTGCTCTAAGTGGCTCTTGTCCTTCAGAATTTAGTGTATATGGAAACGTAAATAACATCACATCGTTCGTGTAGGTTTTTACAAATCCACTTATATCTCTATTGTTGTAAGCCTCTAGCTGCTCATTAACTATATACTCGGGGTTGGCATCAGTTTTAGAGTTTTCAATAAACGTCATCGTATTAATATTGTACTCATCGGTTTCATAAATGGTAATTTGTCTATTCGTGGTATTATCCACAGTTACCAATTCTTCATCGATGACCATGTTTTTAAGGGTCATTCTGTTGAGAATCTTAACAGAAGATTTTTTGTTTTTTTTGAAAAACTGTCGGTAATGTTCTATTAAAGTCGTTCGGCCAGAATACATTTTTGCCCTTGGAAATCGATTGACAATTATATTGGTGTCGAAAGCATTTGCAAATGCTTCTAATTGTCTATTGTTAAAGGGGTCAACATGCTTCTGTACAACTTTTGCGGCTAAATCTTCGTCGACATTCATTGGTGTTTCTTTTGTAGTTTCCTCTACTTCAGTAGCTATAATATCGCCAGCAATTAACAATTTTGTGCCAGAGGAGTTAGCTGAAAGGCGTGTGATTTTTACAATGTCGTTGGTGGACACGTCGGCAATTTTCTGCCAATTGTTATCACGTTGAAGCCTTAATTTATATAAGAAATTATCCTTTCCTGAAAGCAATGTTTTACTATTAAGCCAGCAAATATCCTCAACACCTTTTATAGTATTAGCAATAAGTTTAATCTTACCTGTTTTAGGGTTTATTGCTTTTATTTGCCATTGGTTTCCATTTGCTTTTGAAATAAAACTCACGAAATCCGAATTAGGAATTTTATGAAAAGAACGACCTACATTAGACGCATATTTTTTGTGTGTACCGGCTTTGAGATTGGTAACATAAAGGTTGAGTTCTTCATCTTCAATCACAGCCGATACAATGGTGTTTTCATCAAACCAAGTATAATAAGCAACCACTAAATCACTAATAAGCACTGTAGAATTACCGTTACTTAAATTATAAGCGTACAATTGTTGTTTACCATTTTCATCTAAACGGACAGCAGAAACTTCTTGTTTATTAGGGATTTTTAATGGAGAATATTCGCCACCTTCCGTAAAATTAACCCAAATTTTAGCATCGTAGCGCGTATCATATTTAGCGATATCGATTTGGCCGTTTCTGGCGGATGCGAAAACAATATAACGTTCATCTAAAAATGAAGGTTGATTATCATACCCTTGATTCTTGGAAATATTCTTACCATTCTTAATTTGAATTTTTGAATTATTTGTTTCTAAATCGAATAGGAAAATTTCAGTGTCGTTGGATTGCGAGATAGCTAATAAAGGTAACAAAAACGAGATGAGTAATAAATAATAGCGCATTGAACAAAGTTTTTCTAAAGATAGAAATTTAATAAATAATTTGCACAACAATTTTTTATTACTACATTTGTAGTATTAAAACTATAATTGTGGATATAAAACAACTCAATAAATCAGAACTACAAATAATGAAGTATTTATGGATGCTGGAAAAAGGATTTATGAAAGATATTGTGGAAAAATTTCCTGAACCGAGACCTGCTTATACCACTATATCTACGTTGTTGAAACGAATGACAGACAAGAACTACATAGGATTTGAGCGATTAGGAAGAGATAAGGAATATTATCCAATTCTTAAAAAGAATGACTATTTCTCGAAGCAAGTAAATGGAATGATTCAACATTTTTTTAATGACTCTAAAGCACAATTTGCTTCCTTTTTTACTAAAAATGCTGATTTAACCATGGATGAATTACAAGAGCTTCAAGAGCTATTAAAAGAGAAAATTGCTAAAAAGAAGAATAAATGATAAGCTATTTTATCTATACACTAATAAGTTTGGGCTGTTCTTATACGGTTTATTTCTTGATACTTAGAAAACAAAAAACATTTCAATTTAATCGATTTTTTCTTTTAGGTTCATTCGTATTGTGCTTACTGGCACCATTTTTAGAATTTGAAGTATTTAACAATGTTCCAAGTATCTCTAAAATTCCTATTCAAACATTTAATGGAACCTCTGATGTTTCTCAAAGTATAGAATACCTTTCTATAGAAGGTGTTGAAATAAAAATTCCAGCACAGCACAATCCATTAATTTATGTTTATTTAGCTATTACTAGTTTTCTCGTATTTCGATTTTTGAAAAACTTTATTAAAATTCAACAGTTAATAAATGGTAAATATGAACGTTTTGGAAAGCTTAAAATCATTAAGACTAATGATTCTGAATTTGTTTCAAGTTTTTTTAATTATATGTTTATTAATGAAAATCAGGCTTTAAATAACGACGACTATTTGAGTATTGTTAAACATGAAACGATTCATTGTGAGGAAAAGCACAGCCTCGATATTATCTTTACAGAACTAATGATTTGTATATTTTGGTTCAATCCATTTGTTTGGTTTTATAAAAAAGCAATTCTTCAAAACCATGAATATATCGCTGATGATAAATCTGTTTCTTCGGGTATCGATATCGAAAATTATTCAAATACCATTATTAATTTAGGACAAAAAGAATACCGCATTCCTCTAACAAGCGGATTTAATTTCATTCAAATCAAAAATCGAATTATTATGTTGCATCAATCAAAATCATCAGTACTAAACAGAACTTTAAAAATGACCTTTGTCAGCTTACTTTTTGCAGGAATATTTGTCTTGAGTTGCACATATAAGGACACCAATGAACCCCTTTTGGTGGTTGTAGATGCTGGACATGGCGGAAAGGATTCTGGAAATTTTAATGAAGATGATAGGGAAAAGTATATTGTACTTCAAATTACAAATTTATTAGCTTCGTTGAGCGATGAAAAAGTTGAAATAGTTTTAACAAGGACTAATGATGAGTTTTTATCATTGCAAGAGCGTGCAGATTTTATAAATAATATAAATCCTGATTTATTTTTAAGTTTGCATTGCAATGCCCATAATGATAGTTCTATAAAAGGAACAGAAGCTTATTTTAATCCAAAACATAAAAATGCTCAAACAAGTTTAAAATATGCCCGTATTTTAGTTGAACATCAATCGGATAATTTTTATAATAGAGGAATTAAGGAAGCAGGTTTTTTCCTCTTAAAAAACACATTAGTTCCTGGGGTCTATTTAGAATTAGGTTTTATGACCAATGAAAGTGATAGCACAGTGCTTTCTGACAAGAATCAAAAGGAAAAAATCGCAAAATCCATATACGAAGGTTTACTGAAAATAAGAAACCAAATAAAATGAAAAAAGCCAACTCAATCCAAACATACATTGGAAGAATTGGCTTTACAATTAGAATTATTTGAGTTAGTCTAATTATTTAATTTTCAGAAGCAGTATTTATTTTCTGCTTTTACTTTTTCTGCAATTTCAATCCGTAAATCAACGATATCCGGATAGTTTTGATACTTAGTGAAACGTTTCAGTCCCATTAATAACATACGTTGCTCGTCGCCTTCAGCAAAAGAAATAATACTTTCCTTTCCTTTTTCTTCTACGATATCCACGGCATGATAGAGATATAATTTCGCCATGGCGATTTGGGCAGATTGTGTCTCTTGGCCAAAACGTTTGGCGTTCTTTTCGGTTCTTAAAATTGCGGATTCTGCCATATAGATTTCAATTAAGATATCTGCAGCGGCAATTAATAATTGTTGGTGTTCTTCAAGTTGCGGTCCAAATTTTTGAACTGCTCCACCAGCAACCATCAAAAAGGTTTTCTTCAACTTTTTGATCATTTCTTTTTCTTCTGAGAACAATTCCGAATAATCTGGAGTTTCAAAAGAAGGAATGCCCATTAATTCTTCTTGTACTTTCTGAGCAGGTCCTAATAAATCCACATGACCTTTCATGGCTTTCTTAACCAACATCCCAACGACTAACATTCTGTTAATTTCGTTGGTGCCTTCATAAATACGAGCAATTCTGGCATCTCTCCAAGCCGCTTCCATCGGTGTTTCTTCAGAGAAGCCCATGCCTCCAAAAATTTGAATACCTTCATCGGCCGAATTTTGTACATCTTCAGAAACTGCCACTTTTAAGATAGAACATTCAATGGCATATTCTTCCACACCTTTTAATTCTGCTTCTTGTTGAGAGTTTCCGGCCGCTTCGCGCATCGCAATCCGATCTTCAATATTTTTTGCAGCTCTGTAGGTAGCGGATTCTCCAGCATAGGCACTTGCGGCCATTTCAGCTAATTTGGTTTTTATAGCTCCAAAATCTGCAATTGGTGTTTTAAATTGTTTACGTTCATTAGCATATTGTACGGCAGTCGTTAAAATGCGTCTTTGAGAATCTAAACAAGCTGCAGCTAATTTGATACGGCCTACGTTAAGGGCGTTCATGGCAATTTTAAAACCTTCGCCACGACCAGCTAACATATTTTCAACAGGCACAACCGTATCATTAAAAAATACTTGACGTGTAGAACTTGCACGAATACCTAATTTGTGTTCTTCCTCACCTAAAACAATGCCATTTGGGTTGTCTTTATCATATTCAACGATGAAACCCGTAATATTTTTATCATCTTCAATACGAGCAAAGACAATCATCAAACTACAAAAACCGGCATTTGAAATCCACATTTTTTGACCGTTGATTTTGTATGACTTGCCATCTGCCGATAATTCAGCAGTTGTTTTACCAGAATTGGCATCAGAACCTGCTTCTGGCTCCGTTAAGCAATAGGCTCCAAACCATTCACCTGTGGCTAATTTAGGAACGTATTTTTGCTTTTGCTCTTCTGTACCGTATAATGTAATGGGCATCGTACCAATTCCGGTATGTGCACCAAAAGCAGTACTGAAAGATCCTGTTCCTGATGAGATATAGTCACAAGTTAAAACTGTAGATACAAACCCCATTCCAAGACCTTCATAAGCTTCAGGAACAGCAACGCCTAAAAAACCCATTTCTCCTGCTTTACGCATTACCTCTTCGGTGAGGGCAAAATCTTTTGCTTCAAAGCGTGGTTTGTGAGCGATGATTTCTCGTTCGTTGAATTCCATTACGGATTCTTTCATCATTTGTTGCTCTTCTGAAAAATCTTCAGGAGTAAAAATGTCTTGGCAATCTGTTTCCTTTACTAGGAATTGACCACCTCTAAGTATTTGTTTTTCTGTTGTTTCCATTGTTTTATTTTAGATTAAAAGAATCAAGAGCCAAGAGCCAAGACTAAATATTTAGTCCTGATTGAAATCTTGAAATCATTTTTTGAATATGTATTATTTTTTGTTCTAATTCTTTAAATATTTCTTCTGACAAATAATTTTCGTTATAAGCAACAATAAGTTGTGTTTCCCATTCGAAAGCTGAACCTAAACTGTCCTCAAGATATTTGTTGAAATGTTTATCTGTACTTTTACTGCTGCCCTCTGAAATATTTGAAGGAATAGAAACAGCACATCTATTCATTTGAACGACTAAGCCAAACTTTTCTATACCTGGAAATGTTCGAGTAAGACGATAATTATCACTTACAAGGTTTATTCCTTCTTGCCAGATTTTAAGTTTTTTAAAGTTGTGCATTTTAGTCTTGATTCTTGGTTCTAAAAGTCTTGATTCTAGTTTAAAAACTCAAATATACCACACGCACCCTGACCCGTACCAACACACATGGTTACGGCACCATATTTTCCTTTCATATTTTGCTTGCGCATTTCATCAAATAGTTGAACTGATAATTTTGTTCCTGTACATCCTAATGGGTGACCTAAAGCAATGGCACCTCCATTGACGTTAATGATATCTGGATTTAAGTCTAATTCTCTAATCACAGCTATGGATTGCGAAGCAAAGGCTTCATTTAATTCAATTAGCGCTAAATCATCTTGTTTTAAACCGCCTTGTTTTAAGGCTTTTGGAATGGCTTTTACTGGTCCAATCCCCATAATTCTTGGCTCTACGCCAGCAGCAGCATAGTTAACAAGTCTTGCAATAGGTTCCAGATTCAATTCTTTTACCATCTCTTCACTCATAATCATTACGAAAGCAGCGCCATCACTCATTTGTGATGAGTTACCAGCTGTTACACTTCCGTTCGCTGCAAATACAGGTCGTAATTTTGCTAAAGCTTCTAAGTTTGTTCCTGCCCGAGGACCTTCATCTTTATTAACGGTGTATTTTTTTGTTGCTTTTTTTCCGTTCTCGTCAATGTAAGTTTGCTCAACGTCTATCGGAACAATTTGATCTTGAAATCGATTTTCAGCTTGCGCCTTTAAAGCTTTCATATGCGAATTGTAGGCGAATTCATCTTGGTCTTCACGAGACACGTTGAATTGTTTTGCAACTGCTTCAGCCGTGTTTCCCATTCCCCAATAATAATCTTCGTGACCAGCTTTTACGGTATCGTAATTTAATTCTGGTTTAAAACCGGTCATTGGAACACTACTCATGCTTTCTGCACCACCAGCAATGATGCAATCTGCCATTCCGGACTGAATTTTTGCAGCTGCAATTCCGATGGTTTCAATACCTGAGGCACAAAAACGGTTGACAGTAACACCAGGAACATCCACACTATCTAACCCAATTAATGAGATAAAACGTGCCATGTTTAATCCTTGCGAACCTTCTGGCATTGCGTTTCCAACGATGACATCGTCAATACGTTTTTTGTCTAAATTAGGCAGCTCCTTCATCATGTGCTGAATGGTTTCAGCCGCTAATTCATCTGTTCTTTTAAAACGGAACACCCCTTTTGGTGCTTTACCAACGGCAGTTCTGTATGCTTTTACTATATATGCTTGTTTCATTCCTATCCCTAACCCTTTCCAAAGGAAAGGGAACTTTTACGGGTAATTTAAATGTTATACTTTATTTTTTATTCATCTCGTCTCCTTCCCTTTGGGAAGGTTGGGATGGGCTTCTAATTTCTAAGAGGCTTACCCTTTGTCAGCATATGCTGAATTCTCTCCAAAGTTTTTCTTTCTGTACAAAGTGACAAAAATGCTTCACGCTCTAAATCCAATAAATATTGTTCTGTGACTTTCGTTGGTTCAGACAAATCGCCTCCAGCCATAACGTAGGCTAATTTATTGGCGATTTTCATGTCGTGTTCAGAAATGTATTTAGAATCTTCCATAGCGTCTGTTCCTACTAAGAACATACCCAATGCTTGTTTTCCAAGAACTAAGACATCATCTCTTTTTACAGGTTGTGTGTAACCAGCATCTACCATTAACATAGCATGTTGTTTGGCTACAGCTATTTGGCGGTCTTTGTTAACAACCACGACATCTTTTCCTTTTTGAAGTAATCCTAAATCGAAAGCTTCATATGCAGAGGTTGATACTTTTGCCATACCAATGGTTAGGAAGTATTCTTGCAGCACGTTTAATTGGACATCTCCCTTTTGGAACAAGTCTTGTGCTCTTAAAGCCATTTCTTTAGAGCCTCCACCACCAGGAATCACACCAACACCAAACTCTACCAGTCCCATGTACGTTTCTGCAGCAGCAACAACTTTGTCTGCGTGCAAGGATAACTCACATCCACCACCTAAAGCCATGCCGTGAGGTGCAGAGATTGTTGGAATTGCAGAATAACGCATACGCATCATGGTGTCTTGGAAGTATTTGATGGCAGCATTCAGTTCGTCATATTCTTGTTCTGCAGCCATCATAAAAATCATACCGATGTTTGCACCAACAGAGAAGTTGGCAGCTTGATTACCAACAACCAATCCTGCAAAATCTTTTTCAGCTAAATCAATTGCTTTATTTAACCCTGTTAAAACGTCGCCACCAATGGTATTCATTTTAGATTGGAATTCCACATTTAGGATACCATCTCCTAAATCTTCGATCACTACACCAGAATTTTTGAAGACTTCGTTTGTTTTTCGGATATTATCTAAGATGATGAAACTATCTTGACCAGGTATTTTAGTTTGTGATTTTGAAGGTATATCGTAATAATAGGAAGCCCCATCTTTCACCGTATAAAAAGAAGTATTGCCAGAAGCTAACATCTCATTGACCCAAGTTGCAGGTTCTATCCCTTCAGCTTTCATCAATTCGATTCCTTTTTCAACACCTATAGCATCCCAAATTTGGAAAGGCCCATGTTCCCATCCAAAACCAGCTTTCATGGCATCATCAATCTTGTAAAGCTCATCTGAAATCTCAGGAATACGGTTAGACACATAAGCGAACAAGGCCGTAAAGCTTTTACGGTAGAATTCTCCCGCTTTATCTTTTCCTTTTACTAATATTTTGAAACGGTCAACAACTTTATCGACGGTCTTGGTCATTTCTAAAGTAGCGAATTTAGCTTTTTTAGAAGATCTGTATTCTAGGGTATTTAAATCAAGGGCTAGAATCTCTGAAGATCCATCGTCTTTTTTGACTTTTTTATAAAACCCTTGTCCTGTTTTACTTCCTAACCATTTGTTTTCCATCATAGTATCGATGAAATCTGGTAATTTGAAAAGTTCTCTTCGTTCGTCATCAGGACAATTTTCATATATACCATTAGCGACGTGCACCAAGGTATCCAATCCAACTACATCTACGGTACGAAAGGTAGCCGATTTTGGACGACCAATGACTGGACCTGATAATTTATCAACTTCTTCAACCGTTAAATCTAAATCTTTGACCGCATGAAATAAACTCTGAATACTAAAAATCCCAATTCTATTTCCGATGAAAGCAGGTGTGTCTTTTGCAACTACAGATGTTTTACCTAAGAATTTTTCTCCATAATCATTTAAGAAATCTAAAACGGCTTGATCTGTTTTAGGACCAGGAATAATTTCGAATAATTTTAAGTAACGTGCAGGATTAAAGAAGTGTGTTCCGCAGAAATGCTTTTGGAAATCGTCGCTTCGACCTTCGCTCATAAACTTAATTGGAATACCAGAGGTATTTGATGTAATTAAGGTGCCTGGCGTTCTATGTTTTTCAAGGTTTTCAAACACTTGTTTTTTGATGTCTAGTCTTTCAACTACGACTTCCATTATCCAATCGACATCGGCCACTTTGGCAATATCATCTTCTAAGTTTCCTGTAGTGATTCGGCTAGCGAATGATGAATGATAGAGTGGTGCGGGCTTTGAATTTATGGAGGCAGCCAATGCATCATTGACCAATCTGTTTCTAACAGCTTTGTCTTCTAAGGTTAAGCCTTTTGCCTTTTCTTTGTCGTTTAATTCTCTTGGTACAATGTCCAAAAGTAAAACGTCAACACCAATATTGGCGAAATGACAAGCGATTCCGCTTCCCATGATTCCCGATCCAATAATTGCTATTTTTTTAATTCTTCGTTTACTCATCTTATTTTAAAATGTGTTCTTTTTTGTTGTATATCTGTTTATTGGAAATCATATTATTAATGACTTCGGCTACTTTCGTAAAGTTTGCTAATTCTTCTTCAGAAACATTTGCTTTAATAGTTTCGTTAAATGTTAGTACTTTTTCTTTTGATAATGCTCTTTTTTCTCTTCCAAAATCTGTCAAGAAAATTAAGACACCACGTCCATCTTCTGGGTTTGGTTTGCGCTCAATTAAGCCATTGGCTTCCATAGTTTTTAAAGTTCTAGAAAGGCTAGTGGCTTCCATTCCCATTTTAGGGCCCAAAGACGTAGAAGGTGTTCCTTTTTCAGGGTCAATACTTAGTAAGGCAAAACCGGTAGCCATTGTTGTCCCAAATTGAGAGGCTTCTTCGTTATACATTTTATTAACTGCCAACCACGTGGTTCTCAGAATATAATCTATTGTTTTGTCTTTCATAAAACTAAAATGTGAAACCAAAGATAATAAAAAATACTATGCACGCATAATAAATTACCAAAATTTTAATTTAAAATTTGAGGGTATTATTTAGAGAAGTTTGTTTTGAAAGCTTTCCTTACTTTCATTTCATTTTGCCATTAATAAATCCAACAATTGCACCAGTCACTGCTGTGATGCCTATGGAAATAGCGATATCCAGCGTGAATAATTCGGTGGTCATTGAAGCATCCATGGCTATATTAAAAAAGCCAGCCCATAAAGCTAAGAACAATCCGAAGAATGCGCCAGCTCTAGCACCTGTAGAAATCGTAGCAATTTGTGCCCAACGATTATAAAAATAAGACAGAAAGAAGCCTAAAGATAAATATCCAAGACATATAAAAATTTGTGAGCGTGTATCTTCTTTTGGTTGTGGAAAGTAGTCGGCAAGAATAATACCATAACCCAACCAGCCTAGAAGCCAGTTCACAATACCTCCACAAATACCAGCAATGATAAATGTTTTAGTTTTCATATGATAGGATTTAGCGGTTACGATTACCTAAGATATGATATTTGGCGTAAAATGTTTGAAATCAACGATTAAGAACATAAAACTTAGATTAATACCAGTAAATGCTCTTATATGGTTATCAGTAATTTATTTTGGTATTAAGCACGATAAATTTTATCATAAAGATTTTGATAAATATCCTTAATAATGGCGCGCTTCATTTTCATGGTAGGCGTAAGGTGTCCACCATCAATAGACCACACATCTGGCGTGAGTTCAAATCGTTTAATTTGTTCCCATTTTCCAAAGTGTTTATTGTACTTATCTATTTCTCGTTGTATGCGATTAATCACGATTTCGGAATTAGCAATTTCAGTTTCCGTTTTTCCAACACCATTTTGTTTATGGTCAATCCAATCGCGTATAAAATCAAAATTTGGCTGAATCAGCGCTGCAGGCATTTTTTCGCCTTCACCGACCACCATGATTTGTTCAATAAAAAGCGATTGTTTCATGTCGTTTTCTAAAAGTGGCGGAATGATATATTTTCCACCAGAGGTTTTAAACATTTCCTTTTTACGACCTGTAATTTTTAAGAAACCATCGGCATCAATTTCTCCTTTATCTCCAGTATGGAAATAATCGCCTGTCATAACACTAGCTGTTTTTTCAGGGTCTTTATAATACCCTAACATAACATTAGGGCCTTTAATTAGAAGTTCACCATCTTCTGCAATTTTAACCTCTACATTATCAATTGGTTTTCCAACCGTTCCCACTCTATAATTTTTGTCTTTATATAAACCAACGGCTACAACGGGAGAGGTTTCGGTTAAACCATAGCCTTCCATAACACGCATATTGGCCGCTCCAAACATTCTTGCCAACCTAGGTTGCAAGGCTGCACTACCAGAAACCATAGTGCCTAATTCGCCACCAAGGGCTTCACGCCATTTGCTGAATATAAGTTTATTGGCTATTTTTAGTTGAAACTCGTACCAAGCACCATTGGCACCATAAGGTTCCCAACGTTCTCCTAATCTTACGGCCCAAAAGAACAATCCTTTTTTTATGCCTGTTAATTCTTCGCCTTTAAGCATAATTTTATCAAAGACTTTTTCAAGAAGTCGAGGAACCACGCTCATTAAATTAGGCTTTATTTCTTTAGCATTGTCTCCAATTTTATCAATGGCTTCAGCAAAATAAATCGAAGTCCCAGCATATTGGTACACATAAATTAAAAGGCGTTCAAAAATATGGCAAATAGGTAAGAAACTTAAGATGCGATTTTCTCCTTCCTTTAAAGGAACCCTTGGCGAACTGTCCAAGGCATTACTGGTAATATTCCAATGCGAAAGCATGACGCCTTTTGGTCGTCCTGTGGTGCCTGATGTATAAATTATGGTAGCTAAATCTTCAGGTTTTACAGCATCTTTTCGTGCTTCAACTTCGGGTTGGTTACTGTCATCTTTACCTAATTCGAATAATTCAGAATAGTGCTTACAACCTTCAATATGATCAAAGGAATACACCTCTTTTATTTTGGTTTTATCTTGAATTTTTCTAACTTTTTCTAACACCTCTTTATCTGAAACGAAGCAATAAATAGATTCGCTATGGTTGAGAACATACTCGTAATCCTCAGCACTAATGGTAGGGTATATCGGAATATTTTGCGCACCTAGTTGAAGAACACCAATATCCATGATGTTCCATTCCGTTCTATTGGTAGTGGAAATAACCGCTATTTTATCGTTTTTTTGAATGCCCAAACGCAATAATGCCCTGCTCATGGCATTTGATTTATCTATATATTCTTGCGTCGATATAGCTTCCCATTTACCGTTATATTTGGTAACCAAGGCGCTATCGTTTGGTTTGTGTTTTAATTGGTAATATGGAAAATCGAAAAGGCGTGTTACTTCTGTCATGTTCATTTTTAGCAAAAATTAGTAAGGGATATTGCGAAAATATCGATTTTAAAGTTATAAAATTAAATATTATGAAAATGATGAAGAATAAAAAAAATTTACAATAAAATTCGAGAGGTCATGTAAAGTACCTATAACCTTATGAAATAGTAAGGTTTATCTGATGACATAACCTTAAAAAATTATATTTTTTTAGTTCAGAGATTAGTTGGTTTCACTTTTTTAGAATTAATAATAAAACCGTCTTTTTCAAAAAGATAAATATAACGGCAACAAGTAGGTCGTTTATATTCAGGATGAAAAATTAAATACGAGCTGAAAAAAGTTTCTCTATTTTGATTTTCGACTACATAACTTTTAACTATTGTTATTATCTTCAATCCATAATCTCGCATTCACAAAAGCCTCTAACCACGGTGAAACTTCATCTTTTCTTCCTTCTGGATAATTTGCCCAATTCCATTGGAATGTAGAACGCTCAATATGCGGCATAGTTACTAAATGCCGTCCTGTTTTATCGCAAAGCATGGCCGTATTAAAATCTGAACCATTTGGATTGGCAGGATAGTCAGCATAACCATATTTGGCGACAATATGGTATTTATCTTCTGAATAAGGTAAATTAAATTTTCCTTCGCCATGAGAAATCCAAACCCCTAAAGTACTTCCAGCTAAACTTGAAAGCATAACCGAGTTATTCTCATGAATTTTCACAGACGTAAAGCCGCTTTCGTGCTTTTTGGAATCGTTATAAGTCATTTTTCCGTGATCCTCATGCTCAGGATTTACTAAATCTAATTCCATCCATAATTGGCAACCATTACAGATGCCAATAGTAAGCGTATCTTCTCGTTTGAAGAAGTTTTTAATCACTTTGTTCGCTTTCTCATTGTATTTTATGGCGCCTGCCCAACCTTTGGCAGAACCTAAAACATCAGAATTACTAAAACCACCAACAGCACCTAAAAACTGAATATCTTCTAAGTTTTCACGACCAGAAATTAAATCGGTCATGTGCACATCTTTTACATCGAATCCAGCTAAATACATGGCATTGGCCATTTCACGTTCAGAATTACTTCCTTTTTCTCTTAAAATTGCAGCTTTTGGTCGGGATTGATTCGAATTAATTTGAGGAAGCTGTCCTGTAAAATGATTCGGGAATGAATAATTTAAGGGCTGATTTTTATAATTATTAAATCTTTCCTTTGCCAACCCGTTTGCGGTTTGCTTCTGATCTAGAAGATAAGAGGTTTTAAACCACATATCCCGTAATCTTGAAATCGTCATGCTAAATACTTGGTCGCCGTTGGTGATGCCCAAGACATCACTTTCCATAACACGTCCTAATTTGTGAAATTCAATATTTGCATTTGCTAAAACCGTTTCAATCGTATCATCGGCAGACTGAAAAACGATTCCTGCATTTTCGGCAAATAACACTTTGAACGCATCTTTTTCGTTGATTTCTGTAATATTTAATTCTGCTCCTAAATTAGTATCAGCAAAACACATTTCCAATAAAGTCGTAATTAAGCCTCCAGAAGCTACATCATGTCCTGCAACAATTTGATTGTCTTTTATTAAATCTTGGATCGTATTGAAGACGGTCTTAACGTAGTTAGCACTTTTAATAGTTGGCGTGGTATTTCCAATTTTATTATTAATTTGAGCGAATGAACTTCCACCCAATTCATAAGAGTCCTGAGAGATATTAATATAATAAATTGATCCTTTTCCTTTTTGAAAAACAGGTTCAACCACTTTAGTAATATCATTACAATTGGCTGCTGCAGAAATAATAACGGTTCCAGGAGAAATAACATCGCCATCAGGATATTTTTGTTTCATGGAAAGCGAATCCTTTCCTGTCGGTACGTTGATGCCTAAATCAATTGAAAATTCTGAAATCGCTTTTACAGCTTCATACAAACGTGCATCTTCGCCTTCATTTTTACATGGCCACATCCAGTTTGCTGATAATGACACACTTTTTAATCCGTCTTTGAGCGGTGCCCAAATCATATTGGTCAATGCTTCAGTAATTGAATTTCTGCTTCCTGCCACAGGATTGATTAATCCCGAAATAGGAGCGTGGCCAATCGATGTTGCTATGCCTTCTTTACCTTTAAAATCGAGCGCCATGACGCCAACATTATTTAATGGCAATTGTAAAGGCCCAACACATTGTTGTTTCGCTACCTTTCCACCAACGCAACGGTCAACTTTATTAGTTAACCAATCTTTGCAAGCCACAGCTTCAAGTTGTAGAACTTGGTCTAAATAATCGTAGAATTTATTGGTATCATAAGAAATGCCACTATACTGTTTTTCAACTGTAATATCACTCATCACGGTTTTAGGAGAACTTCCAAACATATCTTCTAAGGCTAAATCCATCGGTTTTTCACCAGATGTTTTAGATTCAAAAGTAAATCGATGTTTACCCGTCACTTCGCCAACATCATAAATTGGTGAGCGTTCTCTATCCGCAATGTTATGTAATGTTTCTAAGTGTTTATCAGCAATTACCAATCCCATTCGTTCTTGGGATTCGTTACCTATAATCTCTTTTGCAGACAATGTAGGGTCTCCAACAGGAAGTTTGTCTAAGTCTATTTTTCCACCAGTATCTTCAACCAATTCCGATAAACAATTCAGATGTCCACCTGCACCATGATCGTGAATGGAAACGATAAAATTTTCATCACTTTCCACCATGCCACGAACAGCATTGGCTGCACGTTTTTGCATTTCGGGATTAGAACGTTGAACGGCATTGAGTTCGATACCAGAGGCCAGTGCACCTGTATCGGCAGAAGAAACTGCAGCACCTCCCATTCCGATTCTATAATTATCTCCACCAAGGATAACAATTTTGTCGCCTTCTTTTGGCATATCTTTTAAAGCTTGGTTCGCTTTTCCGTAACCAATGCCACCAGCTTGCATAATGACTTTGTCATAGCCGAGCTTTCGAGGTTGAGAGCCTTCTATTGTGCTTAGAGTGCTATCATTATTTTCATCATGCTCAAAAGTTAAAACCGAGCCACAGATTAACGGTTGTCCAAACTTATTTCCAAAATCGGATGCGCCATTACTCGCTTTGATTAAAATGTCCATTGGAGTTTGGTAGAGCCATTTGCGCTCTGGGAATGCTTTTTCCCAAGGACGTTCGTCGTTTAATCTTGAATAGGATGTCATATAAACAGCCGTTCCTGCCAATGGTAAAGAGCCTTTTCCTCCAGCCAGACGATCCCTGATTTCACCACCAGAACCTGTTGCTGCGCCATTAAAAGGTTCAACCGTTGTTGGGAAATTGTGTGTTTCTGCTTTGAGGGAAATAACGGATTCAAAATCTTGGGTATTGTAAAAATCAGGAATATCAGCACGTTTTGGTGCGAACTGCTCTACGACTGGTCCTTTTATAAAAGCGACATTATCTTTATATGCTGAAACTATATCGTTCGGATTTTGTTTTGAGGTTTCCTTAATAAGTTTGAATAATGACGTTTCTTTTTCTTCACCATCAATAACAAACGTACCATTGAATATTTTATGACGACAATGCTCAGAATTCACTTGAGAGAACCCAAACACTTCAGAGTCGGTTAATGGTCGTCCTATTTTTTTTGAAACACTTTCAAGATAATCGACTTCTTCGTCGCTAAGTGATAAACCTTCTTGTTGATTGTATGCGGAAATATTTTCGATATCCTGAATCTTTTCAGGTTGAATATTAATGTTGAATATCTCTTGATTCAAACTTCGATATTTTTCTGAGATCATAGGATCAAAGTCCTTATAATCTTCAGGGACAGCGGTAAATTCTTCAATTCTAATAATATCAGAAACTCCCATGTTTTGGGTAATCTCAACGGCATTTGTACTCCAAGGCGTAATCATTGCGGCTCTTGGTCCAACAAAAAAAGCATCAATTGATGCTTGTTCTATTTTAGGTTGGTTGCCGAATAACCATATCAATTTAGAGACGGTTTCGGTTAATAATTCTTCTGCTGTTTGAACAGCAAATACCTTACTGTTTACGTTTCCAAAGAAGTGGATCATTTAATGTTGTTTTTAACGTGAAAAATATTTACTACAAAGTTAGTTCATTTTAGGATAAACTTCATAAGAATTGAATTTCAAATAATGAAGTATTCAACAAGTTTTAAACAAAAAAGCAGCTAGTCACTTAGCGTAATCCAAGTGCAGCTGCTTTTCATTGTTATGCTTATTTTATTTACTGTTTAATCAACTTCTTGGTTATAGTAGAATTACCTTGTTTAATTTTCACGATGTAAATTCCAGATTTTAAATTTTGGAGATTTAAAGCACTCGTTTTATGGATTGTGTTTTTTAGTACGCGTTTGCCAAGAAGATCATAGATCTCTATGCTCGTATCAATGTTAGGGCCTAAATCTATAGTTAAATTATTTTTAACAGGATTTGGATGCAGCTTTACGTTTGATGTATTAAACTCACCAGCACCTAAAGAAGAATAGCAGGTATAAGAAATGTCATCAAAGACCACTCTATTACCTGATCCACTATTACCGTCAATGACAACAGAAACATTATTTTCTACATTTATATTTGGAATTACAATAGTTTGTGAGGTATCATCATAAGCTATAGTGCCAACCAAATCCCCATTGACGTTAAGATTAAAAGTTCCAGAAGAACCACTAAATACGCGTTTTGTCGTTACCGTTAGGATACCTATACCACCAGAAGTAGTTGGTAAATTTAAAGCACCGTTTCTAACTGTTATGGCAGAAGTTCCGTTAAGATCTTGATCGGTTCTAGCATCTGTAGCACTCCAAATCCCACCTTCGTCTCCTGTCCAAGTGACATCTGAATAAGAGCTAATAGAAGTATCTAAATTCGTGAAAGTCTCGGTTAAGCAATCAGAACCGCCAGTTCCACTATTCGTAGTTGTTTCACAAGCCTCATTACTGAAACCAGATTCATTACCAGCTGCATCTTTTGCTTTTACAGTAAAGCAATAATTTGTATCAGGTACTAAACCTGTTACTATTGCTGTTGTATTTACAGAGTTGAACATAAAAGATTCATCAATATAGACATCATAGGAAGCAACTCCAATATTGTCTGTAGAAGCCGTCCATGTCAAAACAATAGAGTTATCAGTTGGATTAGAAGCTACTAAATTTGTCGGATCTGAAGGCGCTTCCGTATCTGGATTCGGATTCCAAATTAAGTTGGCATATTCTGGATGATCTACAAAAGGGTTGGCGTTGCCTTGATAGTTATAAGCTGCGTTATTTCTATTAATTTCGCTTTGGTCCACAGGATCTATATTGTAGTGCCAATCCAATAACATGTCAACTGCCCAATCTTCTAAAGCTTGGTTTTCTGTGCCATTAAACATATCAAAACTGGTGTAACCGTCAACCGTATCTTCATAACGTGTTACAAAATACAGAATAGACCTTGCAATATCACCTTTAAACTCATCAATAGGTTCAAAAACATTTCCGGAATATCCAGACACATTACTGTTACCACGTTTAGAACCATTTAAAGAGGTCCAGTTTGCGGAACCAACAGTTCCAAAAGGCAAACTCCCTCTTTGTCCATTCGCAAAACCATCGCTAGGAACGACATGATGAATGTCGTTTTGCATTGGAGAGGCACTTCCAAAAGACGATTGCGGAATGGTATGCTCACGATTGTAACATACGCCTTCGGCATTATAATTACCACATTGGTTAGAACCATGATTATACGTGTAAGGATCTGTTCCGTTTGGGTTTTCCGTGTAGTATAATAATATAGTACCATCATTTTCGTAACCACTTTGGGAAATATTATCGGTATGTGTGGTTATATAGCCATCATATAAACTACCATAACCTTGATCATTATGGCCGTTGGTAATAATGGTTTTTAATTGGGTTTTTAGTTCAAAACCTGATAAGCCGTTTGCACTATCATAATAGTTTGCAGGAATTTGCGCAAAACCAATGCTAGTGATAAAAATAAATAATAGGTAAAAATGCTTCATGTGTAAAATAGTTGAATTGTTATTTGGGTTATTTCTTTTCTAAAAGTGCCATATAAAAGCCGTCAAAACCAGATTTGTGTGCCAGTACTTTTTTGTCTTTGACAAAGGTAAAATCTTTTCCGGCTTCAGATGTTAAAAATTTGTCGACTTGTTTTTGATTTTCGGAAGGTAAAATAGAACAGGTAGCATAAACCATTTTTCCGCCAGATTTTACCATTTTGGAATAGTGTTCTAAAACTTCCAACTGTGTTTGTTTGATGCTTTCAATAAATTCTGGTTGTAATTTCCATTTTGCATCCGGATTTCGTCTTAATACACCTAATCCAGAACATGGCGCATCAATTAGTAAACGGTCCGCTTTGCCATGTAATTTCTTAATTGGTTTTGTAGAATCTATGACTTTCATCTCAATATTATGAACCCCATTTCTACGAGCTCTAATCTTTAATTTTTTCAATTTACTTTCGTAAATATCCATTGAGATGACCTGGCCTTTATTTTCCATCAAAGCCGCTAAATGCAAAGATTTCCCGCCAGCACCTGCACAAACATCCACAACTTTCATACCCGGTTTCACGTCTAAGTAATCAGCTACTAATTGGGAAGACGCATCTTGAACTTCGAACCAACCATCTTTAAAAGCTTCAGTTACAAATACGTTTGCACGTTCCGTTAACTTTAAGGCATAAGGATGATTTGGTAAAAACTCGGTTTCTATATCCTCGGATTGTAGTTTGAGTTGTAAATCCTCTTTATTGGTTTTAAGCGTATTGACTCTAAGAATAACATCGGCTTGCTCGTTTTGCATGGCTATTTCTTTGGTCCATTCTGCTTCGCCTAACTCAGCAACACCCAATTCATCCATCCAATCAGGAATGGATTCTTTGTATTTTCTAATTTTGGATAGTTCGTCAAATCGGCCCTTTATTTTTCGGGTAGGTGTGTCAGTAAAATATTTCCAGTCTGGTAATTTTATGCCTTTCAGCGTCGCCCAAACGGCAAACATCCGCCAAAGATTATCTCTATGGTAAGGTGCTTTTACATCTGCGATTTCGGCATATAGTCTTTGGTAGCGCACAATAGTGTAAACCGTTTCTGCCACGAAACCTCTATCGCGACTTCCCCAACGTTTATCGCGTTTTAGTAATTGTTGAATCACTTTATCGGCATATTCCCCTTCATTAAAAATTAGGTGTAAACCATCTATTACTGCGAAGCATAAGTTTCTGTGTAATCTCATAATCGGTATTGAATTTTTCAGTCTTTACTTGCTGTTGAATAGTTCTGCAAAAAAGGACGTGCAAAGGTACACATTTGTTTAATTGTTGGGCTAATTAACTTTCAAATTATAAAGCTTTGTTATTTTTAGGAAAAATTAGGAATATGCGCGTTTTAATATTTGGTCTTTTGTTAGTAGGATTATTTTCTTGTAAACATGAAGCATCAATAATACCTAGAAGTTTTTCAGAAATGGAAATTGAAACGTTGCTGCAAGATTCTTTGTTGAATGTGAGAGCTTTGGAAATTATTCCACAAATTGATGGAGCTTTTTTTTTATGTTCAAAAGGATATGGTGGCAGTATTAGTAGAATAGATTCAGAGGAAACTTTATTTGAGACAGAAGTTGTGTATCCAATACAAATTATTGAAGATGAGATAAATTTTCGGTCATTTGGCCAAACAAATGATGCAGCTTTTGGATTAAGTATTGAAAATCCTGCATTCTTATATAAAATAGGTAGAGATGAAACAACATTGGTTTACAAAGAAAACCACCCAAAAGCCTTCTACGATTCTATGGACTTCTGGAACGACCAAGAAGGCATAGCAATTGGCGATCCAACTGACGATTGTATGAGTGTTATCATAACCAGAGATGGTGGAGACACTTGGACAAAATTATCTTGTGATAATTTACCAAAAGCGAAAGCAGGCGAAGCTGCCTTTGCAGCAAGTGACACTAATATTGCCATAATTGGAGACCATACTTGGGTAGCCACAGGAGGAAAGTCAAGCAGAATACTATACTCACCCGATAAAGGTAAAACCTGGGAGGTTTACGACACACCAATTATTCAAGGCAAAGAAACGACGGGTATTTATTCCATGGATTTTTACGATGAAAAAAACGGATTCGCCATTGGCGGCGATTATACCAAACCGAACGATACATTAAACAACAAAATAAGAACCAATGACGGTGGAAAAACGTGGCAAGTTGTGGCTAATGGAAATGGACCAGGTTATCGAAGCTGTGTCCAGTATGTTCCAAATAGTGAGGGAAAAGAGCTAGTTGCTATTGGATTTAAAGGTATTGATTATAGTAATGATGCAGGAGATTCATGGAAGCATCTAAGCGATGAAGGTTATTATACCATTCGGTTTTTAAATGATTCTGTGGCTTATGCAGCAGGAAAGGGTAGGATTAGTAAATTGACTTTTAAGGAGTGACAATCCTTGTTGAAAAACGATTTCTCGCAAAGGCGTAAAGCTGCATGTGTTTTTTTAAGTTCTAAACTTTATGTCTCTGGGCCTTTGAGATAAAAACACACTACTATAGCAAGCAACCACTTTGATGAGCAAAAGAAACTAACTCTTCAACTTTTCAGGAATAAAAAAAGTGCCCTGAATTACCAAAGCACTTTATCTGTGAGGTATTTATATAAGATTTAAGGTGCTGTAATCATTTCTTCAGCTTCAATGGCTTTAGTATAATTGGCTTTTACTTTACTCAAAAAGCCAAAAAACTTGCTGCCGTCTTTTTTCATTAGTTCCACATGGACTTCGCCATTAGGTTTGGTTATGACTTCATTGACGACCACTTCATTTCCATAGACACTTTTATAACGGGTTACTGTACCGCGTTTGATTAAAATGTTGGGTTTTGGAAATTTGATGTAGTGATATGATTGTGTCAGTGGTGCTTTAATAATCAGTTCATCACCAACTTTTGGATCACTTTGAGCACTCAGAATTGAATAAAATCCTAAAAATAATAGGGTAAAAATTGTATTTTTCATAATTAGATGGTTTAAAATTGATAATATCTCAAAAATATTATGATTTATAGGATTATGCAAGTCTTTTAGATATACCTTAACAATTCAAAAATTTTGCACTTAAAATTTAATTTTTGTTTATTTTAGTTTCCTATTTCAACGTCATAAATTTTAGAATAAGATGAAATTACTAGGCATAGGATCAAGAATCAACCATAACGAATACGGAAAAGGCGTGGTTACGAATGTCACGTCAAAACACTATTGGGTCACCTTTATAGAAAACGGATTGGAAACCATAGATCTGGATTCGGAATTTGAAGTTATTGAAGCCGCCGAAGACGAAGTGGATACTATTAGTTTTTATGAAGTAGAACGCAGTTTAAAGTCCATACTAAAAAAATGGTCCGATGTTTCTGAAGTTATAAGTATCGCTGATAAGTGGAAAGGAGGCAAACTCATTATGCAACCAGGTGACACTAACTTAAAATCCACAGAGTTGCCTATTGATAAATTCTTCCATAAAATCACTATGGTTCGTGATCGGTTGCGTGTGATGGAGCAAAAAATTAATTCCAGTAATTTAGAAGAGCAGGAAAAGATAGATTTACAACAATATATTACAAGAAGCTATGGGAGTTTAACGAGTTTTAATGTGTTGTTTAAGCTGAAGAGTCAGCAGTTTGTAGGGCAGCGGAGTAAGTAGTTTTCAGTCTCAGCCTGCAGTCCTTAGTTGGCAGTTTTCAGTTCGTAGTTTTTAGTAAGAAGTGTTGCGTGATTAATGTAGAGTTCCATTTATTTATAACATATATTATAATCTCAAACTCTTAACCTCACTAATCTCCAAACCAAACACCAAAAACTTATGAAACGTAGGCAATTGGGCTCCACTTTCGGTAGTTATCCAGTTCTCCCATGTGGCTTCTAAACCCTCAATAGGTAAAATATCAACCCACATTTGAAAGTTTTTAGGTTTTCCATCAGCATCTAAATGCCATAAATAGGAATCTCCTGGTGTTGTGCCACCTGAAGTATAGGTCACTAAAAGTGCTTCCTTATTTTCTTCTGTTTTTATTAATCGACGTTTTGTGCCTGGGTCAAAAACTTTGTAAGGTGCCACTAACCAAAAGGAATCATTGTTGAAATAGCTTTCAGCCTTGCGGATATAATCTTGTTTCTCTATGCCGTCGTATTCTTGTTCAGCTACAAAGACTTTTGAATTATTGCGGTTTTCCAGATCTAAAATAACTATAAAATGATCCCAATAGACTTCACAGGTTTTATCTGATTTATACCATTTGTAATGGTGTCTGCCCTTAAAAGTCCATTCCAAATAATCAGTATTGAGATAAGCCTCTTCATTTAACGCTTCAAGCATTTTATTGGCTAGTTGATCGGCTTTGGCACCTTGTTGTCCCGTTGGTAAATCTTCATTGTATTTTACATACATAAACCCGTAGAGTAGGAGAGTCGGTAGGGTGAAGAATATGATAACGCCTCCAATTATTTTTAATGCTTTTTTAAATTTAGATGGTTTCTTTGTCATAATCGGTCTCGCTTGTTTTTTGAGAAATTCAGGAATCATTTATTATTCAAAGATAACAGAGCGTTCTATAATTTTTATTTCATATTCTAATAAAAACCCTTAGAACTTAAAATCTTGTTCTATTTCTATACGTTTTTCAGCACTAAACACCATCAATTCTCTGAAAAACAACGTAAAATCCTTTTCAAAACCATCATAATGAGTTCTAAGTTCTTTAGTGGCTTCGTTCATTTTAGAACGTCCTTTTGTTCTGCGGTTCATACCATTCAGAACCAACTGAATACCTTCAATCGTTGCATAACTCAGCAACCAATTGCCTTCAATCATAATTGGAGTCAATTTTTGAAAACGTGGTGGAAGAATAGCTATGTTGTTAGTTAAGGTTTTATAAAAATCGGCAATGTAAATATCGAGCGGAATATCAGCATATGCTTTCCAGTTTTTAGCCAAAAAATGATCAAAAAATATATCAACAATTACACCACTATAGTGACCATATCCTTTATGTAATCTCTTGGTGCATCGTCTAAAAATAGGATGTGCATCCGTAAAGGTATCAATATGACGATGCAGTTGAATGCCTATTTGAATTTCTAAAGGGTACAATTTGTATTTATTGCCTCTAACACCATCACCCACAAAGTTTCCTATGGTAATGAGTTCGTTGTCGCCTGATAGATAGATGTGGGCAAGAAAATTCATCCGTCGAAATTACAAATTCATGATCACATAATAGTTTAGTACATGACAAAAATTGTCAGTAAGTATATTTTCAATTTCCTGAATGGAAAAGAATTCGTTTTAATAAATTCATTTCTAATACATTGTTTGGGAGTTTATTATAAGGCATTAGTTTTTAATCTCTATAAATTTTGCCACGAATACACAAATTCACAGGTTTTCAATAATATCAAATACAATAATTGACTATCTATTTCACAAATGATACAGATCTTAGGTCTATTCCAAAGATTTATAGACTTTCATCTAAAGCAAATATAAGATTCGTGTATTCGTGGCAAAAAATCAATTGCATTTATTTTTGTAATGTATTTAGACTTCATAGTTAAAATAGATCATAACTTAAAGAAGTGGTTTAAGCTTTTTTAACGGGCTAAAAACTCGTCCTTTTGGAACTATCTTTTGTCATTTTTTCGTTCCGTAGCCATGCTATGCAACCAAAACAAACCTTTAACTAACCACAAAATGATTAATTTTCGCTTCAATTCTAAAAGTTTAAACCACTTCTAGTATAAAACGGTATATCTATTTATATTTGCTGAAAATCAAAAATTTATGACATTAATAAAATCAATTTCAGGAATTCGTGGCACCATTGGAGGACTCGTAGATGAAAACCTCACACCCATAGATGCCGTTAAGTTTGCAGCCGCTTATGGAACATGGTTGAAACAACAACGTGATAAAGATACCTATAGAGTCGTTGTTGGACGTGATGCAAGAATTTCTGGAGAGATGATTCAGAATTTGGTTATGAATACTTTAGTTGGTTTAGGGATTCACGTGATTGATTTAGGCTTATCCACTACACCAACGGTTGAGGTTGCGGTGCCAATGGAACATGCCGATGGTGGTATTATTTTAACAGCCAGTCATAATCCAAAACAATGGAATGCCTTAAAGCTATTAAATGCAAAAGGTGAGTTTTTAAATGGTGAAGAAGGACAGAAAATATTGGAGATTGCGGATTCCAATACCATGAATTTTGCGGAAGTTGATGACTTGGGAAAAATAACCATCAACGATGCCTATATTGATTTACATATTGATGAAGTTTTAGCGTTGCCCTTAGTCAATAAAAAGGCCATTGAGAAAGCAAATTTTAAAGTGGTTGTCGATGGTGTGAATTCTACAGGAGGAATCGCCATTCCATTATTATTAGAGCGTTTAGGTGTGGAGCCTGTAAAATTATATTGTGATCCAACGGGTCATTTTCCTCATAATCCAGAACCTTTAAAAGAACATTTAGGCGATTTGGCCAAAGCGGTTGTAAAGGAGCATGCTGATTTCGGAATTGTAGTTGATCCAGATGTAGATCGTTTGGCATTTATGGATGAAACCGGCGAAATGTTTGGCGAAGAATACACTTTGGTTGCTTGTGCAGATTACGTGTTGAGCAAAAATCCAGGAAATACCGTTAGTAATATGAGTTCTACGCGCGCACTTCGTGATGTTACCGAAAAACATGGAGGAACCTATGAAGCTAGTGCTGTGGGCGAAGTCAATGTGGTGGCTTTAATGAAAAATAATAATGTCGTCATTGGAGGTGAAGGAAATGGTGGTATAATTTATCCAGAATCACATTATGGTCGTGATGCTTTGGTTGGCGTTGCGCTGTTCTTAAGTTTATTGGCTGAAAAACAAATGAAGGTAAGCGAACTTAGAGCCACATATCCTAATTATTACATGAGTAAGAAGAAAATTCAATTGACACCTGGATTGGATGTCGATGGCATTCTGAAAACCATGGAATCCAATTATAATCACGAAAAATTAACGACTATCGACGGTGTGAAAATTGATTTTGAAAATAGTTGGGTGCATTTACGTAAGAGCAATACCGAGCCAATAATTAGAATCTATACGGAAGCACCTTCGCAAGACGCTGCCGATACTTTGGCAGATCGTTTTATTGCGGAAATAAAGGCTATTGCAAATATTTAGTATCTTTAAATATAATCCATGACTCAAGAATCTTTAGGTGAAATGAGTTTTGTATATTGAATTCATTCCGTTTTGAAAACGGGATTTGAAAATAATAATGTTATGACTTTGATTTCTGAAACAATAAAACAAGATATGGTAACTGACTTAGAAACCTATTTCAATCAGTTCAGAAAGCATATTATTGGTCAAGAACAATCCTTTGTGTCGCCTTATGGCGAACAAAAAATCATATATACGGATTGGACCGCTTCTGGTCGTTTATACCGACCTATTGAAGAAAAACTGACCAATGATTTTGGCCCTTTTGTGGCCAATACACATACAGAAACAACGGTTTCAGGTACGGCTATGACCAAAGCGTATCATAAAGCAAGGCATATTATAAAAGACCATGTCAATGCGAATGCCGACGATATCCTTATCGTTTCGGGAAATGGAATGACAGGCGTGGTAAATAAATTCCAACGTATTTTAGGGTTAAAAGTTCCTGAGAATTTAAAAGCGTTTACTAAGGTTCCGGATGAAATGCGACCTGTTGTTTTTATTTCACATATGGAACATCATTCTAACCAAACCACGTGGTTGGAAACCATGGCAAAAGTTGAGGTTGTGCCACCAAATGAAGAGGGTTTATTTTGCCTAAAGAATTTAGAGACCTTATTACATCAATATAAAGATTGTACTATTAAAATTGCATCGATAATAGACGGTTCTAATGTTACGGGAATTCAGATTCCACATCATGAGGTTGCTAAATTGATGCATAAATATGGAGGTGTTTGTTTTGTGGATTTTGCCTGTTCAGCACCTTACGTAGCTATTGATATGCATCCTGAAGATGAAGATGCCCAATTAGATGCCATATTCTTTTCACCTCATAAATTTTTGGGTGGACCTGGCACCTCTGGTGTTTTGGTTTTCAATAAGAAATTATATAAAAATATGGTGCCAGATTGTCCAGGAGGCGGTACGGTGAGTTGGACGAATCCTTGGGGCGAGCACAAGTACATCGATAATATTGAAGATCGGGAAGATGGTGGTACACCAGGATTTCTTCAAACTATAAAAACAGCTTTATCTATTCGTTTAAAAGAACAAATGGGAGTGGCTAATATGTTGCAGCGGGAACATGAACTTGTGGCTATCATCTTTGATAAGTTAGGAGACATTCCAAATATTAATATTCTTGCTGGCCAGCATAAGGAACGATTAGGTGTGATTTCATTCTATATCGACGATTTACATTTTAATCTCGCTGTAAAATTGTTGAATGATAAGTTTGGGATTCAAACACGTGGTGGTTGCAGTTGTGCTGGTACTTATGGGCATTTTCTGTTGCATGTAGATCAGCAAATGTCTCACGAATTAACGAATGAAATATCCATTGGAGATTTGGTGCGTAAGCCAGGTTGGATTCGTATGTCCATTCATCCTACAACGACGAATGCTGAAATAAAATTCGTTTGTGATAGTATTGTTGATTTATCTCAAAATCATCGCACTTGGGCTAAGGATTATGAGTATTCAAAATGTAACAATGAGTTTGTGCATAAGTCGTTAAAAGATCGGACTTCCACAGCAGTTAGTGTTGATGCTTGGTTTGATATGTAATGTTTAGCACTGAGCGTGTAACTGATTTGTAGGGTTCAATAATATCCTTTTTATCAAAGGAATTCTGGGGGAACGCTATCCTTATGCTTCCAGCGTCGATGGGTCCAAAGATAATACTGTGGTGCTTCTAGAATTTTTTCTTCGAGTAGTTTGAAAAATATATCCGTGATTTCGTAATCATCGTATTCTTGTGGATGTTCAGATATGGTCTTAAAGGTGGTTTCGTAATAACCGCGTTTTAGTCGTTTCACACTAAAAAACACTACTGCCATATCCAATTTTTTTGCCAACATTTCAGCACCTGTGTACATTGGGACTTTAATGCCCATAAATTTGTTCCAATGGAATGCTTTATGCACTTTGGGTGTTTGGTCAGACACAAAACCATTAATGGTTAATTCGCCATTTTGCTTGCTCTTAAGTAGGACATTAAAGGTTTCTTTAGTCGTAATAAGGTGCGAATCATACTTGGCTCTAATCTGTTTTACCAATTTGTCAAAATACTTATTGTTTAAACGTTTATAAACCGCAAAACCTTTGTGCTTTACGTATTTCTGTAAAATAAAGATCCATTCCCAACTTCCGTAATGGCCACACATTAAAATAATGCTTCTATTCTTGTTTTCTAGGTCATTGATCAATTCAACGTTTGTAAACTTAAATCGCTTTTTCATTTGTGATTCGGAAATGGTAAGGGATTTAATGGCTTCAAACATCATATCGCAAAAATGATGATAGAATTGTTTGGTGATTTTAGTGATTTCAGCTTCCGGTTTTTCAGGAAAAACCAATCTAAGATTCTCTTTTACAACCTGTTTTCTGTAGCCAAAAACGCGATACATAAAGAAACAAATAACATCCGAAAATCCATAAAGTAATCTAAATGGTAAGATTGAAATTAGCCAGAGAATGGGGTAAACTAAGATATAAGCAATAAGTTGCATTAAAGTATGATTGCATTTAAACGCAAATATATATATTTGGTTTTTAAGATTAAGATTTTATGGACAATTTGGGAATAAGCATAGTCACCATTTTAATTATCGCAGCCAACGGAATCCTATCGTTTAAGGGATTTGATGATCGCAGTTTTTTTGAAAAGTATAAGTTTAATGTTGGTAGCATAAGACGAGGCGAGCAAATTAGAATGTTAAGTTCTGGATTTCTTCATGCGGATATTACCCATTTTTTGTTTAATATGTTTACCCTGTACTTTTTTGCAGATTACGTAGTCAGGCCGCTTGGTTCTTTTAATTTTCTAATTATCTATTTCGCTAGTTTGATATTTGGTAATTTACTCTCCCTTTATTTTCATAAGGATGACTATTGGTACAGTGCTATTGGCGCGAGTGGCGCGGTTACAGGAGTTCTATATGCTGCAATTCTCATAAATCCAGGAATGAGTTTGTATATGTTCTTTGTACCGATTCCAATTCCAGGCTATGTGTTTGGTGTAGGCTATTTATTGTACTCCATTTATGGAATGAAGAAAAGAATTGGAAATATTGGTCACGACGCCCATTTTGGCGGTGCCATTGGCGGTTATGTCATTACCTTAATATTGATGCCAAGTTTATTTCAAACTGATTTATTGTATATCGGTTTATTGGCGATACCTATTATTATCTTGTTTGTGTTGCATAAGACTGGAAAGTTGAATTAAAGGTATTGATAATTTAGTTTTTCAACAATTCTTCGACTTTTTGTTTTAGAGCATTTCCTCGAAGATTTTTTGCAACAATGGTTCCGTCTTTATCAAGGATATAGGTGGCTGGAATGGACTTAATATTATAAAGTTGTGCTACAGGATCATTGAAATATTTTAAATACGATACCTGAGTCCATTTAAGTTGGTCTTTTTCAACCGCATCCAACCATGCTTTTTTGGGATCTTTTTGTCCACGTGACCCATCTAAGGACACACCGATTATTTCTAGACCTTGGTCGTGAAATTCGTTGTAGACTTTAACCACATTTGGGTTTTCCCTTCGGCATGGGCCACACCATGCTGCCCAAAAATCGATAATGGTTACTTTTCCCATAAGATCATTTAAAGATACCATTTTATCATTTGCTGTAGGTGCTTTAAAATTAGGGGCTACTTTACCAACTTCCAGATTGGCTGTTTTCATTTGGGTGTTGTAGAGGTTGTCTAATCTCAGTTTAATTTCTGCGCTATCTTTAGAAGACTTTAATGATGCGTCTAAATTATTAAATGCAGCCCTATATTTTTCGACATCCATATTAGGATCTTTTAGTGCTTCCTGAATAAGATAAAGACTAAAAATATCCTCGTTGTGGTCATTTATATAAGCAACGGTATATTGCGTTTGTTTGTCTTTTACGGCCTCGATTTGTGTTTTTAGTTCCGCTTGTTTTGCCATATCCCTTTGCGACCTTGCTCTTCGCATTTCAGAATTAAGTCGTCCTATTTCTTTTTCTATATCCTTTAAGCCATTTTGATAGGTTTCATATATGTTTTGGGATTTAGAACCCGTTATCTTCGAATCTGATATTTTTGCTTTATTGATATCAACATGTATTGCGCTGTTTTCTACCATTATTGGGAGTTTTCCTGGTACACTGTTTACGGTGATGTGATATAAGGTTGGTGTGTCCATTTTCCCTTCAAAAGTAAACTGCTCGTTCACCACCATTTGGGTTTCAACGATCTTATCCCTTCCTTTTTCATCCGTTTCATTAAGATGTACTCTTACACCATTATAAATATCTTTGGCCGTACCGTTGATGATATAATCGGTGCGTTTTGGTTCTTCTTTGCAACTAAAAAATAAAAGACTTACGATGGTGTAAATGACTAGTTTTTTCATAATTATTTAAGACGTTTGATTTTGAATCGCTATTGTACACTACAAATATAAAATAAAGGTTTAAAATCTATAATTCACTTTAAAATAAATAAACACTCTAAAATATTGAACGCTTTTAGAGGTGTTCATTTAAAGAATCCCATAATTTACAATACTTTTGCAATAAATAATTGAAGATGCATAACGATACCATTGTAGCTTTAGCGACGCCCTCTGGAAGTGGCGCCATTGCGGTTATCCGATTATCAGGACAAGAGGCGATCACTATAGCTTCAAAATGTTTTAAATCGGTTTCCAAGAAGGATTTAGCACAACAGGCGACGCATACCATTCACTTAGGTCATATTGTGGACGCTAACCGAACTATAGATGAGGTTTTAGTATCTGTTTTTAAAGACCCGAATTCCTATACAGGGGAAAATGTGGTAGAGATTTCGTGTCATGGGTCATCTTATATTCAACAGGAAATCATTCAATTGTTTTTAAGGCAAGGGTGTAGAATGGCGACTGCAGGCGAGTTTACCTTACGTGCTTTTTTGAATGGTAAATTGGATTTGAGTCAGGCGGAAGCTGTGGCAGATTTGATTTCAAGTGATAATGAAGCATCTCACCAGATTGCGATGCAACAGATGCGTGGTGGTTTTTCTTCTGAAATAGCCAAATTACGTGAAGAGCTGCTCAACTTCGCTTCCTTAATTGAGTTAGAATTGGACTTTGCCGAGGAAGATGTGGAATTCGCAGACCGAACCCAGTTTAAACAATTAATAGAGCGTATCACTTTTGTATTGAAACGTTTGATTGATTCGTTTTCGGTTGGAAATGTAATCAAAAATGGTATTCCTGTGGCCATAGTTGGCGAGCCTAATGTTGGGAAATCTACCTTATTAAATGCTTTGTTAAATGAAGATAGAGCTATAGTGTCTGAAATTGCGGGCACCACAAGAGATACGATTGAAGATGAAATATCGATTGGTGGAATTGGTTTCCGGTTTATTGATACCGCAGGCATTCGTGATACTAAAGATGTGGTGGAGAGTATTGGGATAAAAAAGACCTTTGAAAAGATTGAGCAGGCGCAGGTGGTTTTGCTTTTAGTTGGTAGTCCACAGTTGGCAGTTGGTGGTAATGCCGTTGAATCTTTTAAAATTGAAATTGAAAAAATAAAAAATAAGTTTCCGCAAAAGCAGTTGTTGGTGATCTTAAATAAGATTGACCAAATTACTGATACAGATTTAGCGGAACTGACTTCAAGCCTTGGGTCACACACAGAAAATCTGATTCCTATTTCTGCTAAAACGGGGTTTGGCGTCGAGCAATTGACCAATACACTGCTCAATTTAATTAATACAGGCGCATTGCGTAATAATGAGACTATTGTTACTAATTCCCGCCACTATGATGCATTGCTAAAGGCTTTTGAAGAGATACAGAAGGTTCAGTACGGATTGGAAACCGGCTTGTCCGGCGATTTGTTGGCTATAGATATTCGGCAAGCTTTGTATCACTTTGGTGAGATTACAGGTGAGATTACCAATGATGATTTGTTGGGTAATATTTTTGCTAATTTCTGCATCGGGAAGTAATTACTATCATTTCATTCTTTAATTGCAATGTTAAACTTATAATCTTCTATAGCTATGCTATAAGCTCATTTTAAGCCTGTTTTAAGTATGCTATAACCACGCTATAACCTTTTGTTGAAAATTTTGTATATTGCTGTTTTTTAAGAGATTAACTTAAAACTTTGACATATGGCAGAACAGAAGGGTATTATACCGCTTGTAGGTACTTTGGGCGGTATCAATTTTTATTATTTAAACGGGAAGCCAATTGCACGAAAAGCAGGTGGTGGGTTTAATGGCAACGCCATAAAGACCAAAGCAAGTATGCAGCGTGTACGTGAAAATGCCAGTGAGTTTGGGCATTGTTCTGAAGTGAACAAAGCGTTTCGTTTGGCGTTACGGCCTTTTTATAAGGGCTATACGTTTACGCATTTTCATAGTCGTTTGATGGGGTTGTTTACGGGTTTGAAGGACTTGGATACGGCACATAAGCGCGGCGAACGTCGTGTTGCGGAAGGTATTGCCCATGATGATGGGCTTAAATTATTACAGCATTTTAATTATACACCAGCTTGTAATGTGCGGAAGGTGTTGCCTTTTGCCTTTGCGATTGACTCCTCTAATTTTGAGTTGACTATTAGTAATTTTGATATTACCCAAGTTGGTTTTGTGGAAGGTGCGACACATATTGCCCTTACTTATGGTGTGCTGGATTTTGATTTTAACAGTTTGGATTCCCAATTGCATTTGGCGCCTACTATGGTTATGGATGCTTCTTATGCCGCGTCTAATGTGACTTTGACTCTTAGTTCTTTGCCTAGTGGCATTGGTACTAGGCTTTGTGTGTTTGGTTTGCGTTTTTATCAGGAAGTTGATGGTGCTTTGTATGTGTTGAATGCTAAGGATGGTGTTGGGATTGTGGTTTTGGAATGTTTTTAGAGATTTGGTTAGTAAGCTGTTCTAGACGAATTACCACTATAGACCTTAACAAATTGTGATTGTGAATGGTTAAAGAGTTGGATTTATTCAATTTCTATTTTATCAATTTCTTTCATTATTCTATCAGTTTCAGTTAGAGCAACTATTATTTTCTGATAATGTAAAATATCCTCAAATTTTAGTTCTCTTTCCTTTCTGTCTTTTAACCATTTCTGTGCTGGTTGATAACCACCAATATAAAATTCCCAAGCGGTTACAGGAACATTGTCAAAATATTTGCTTTCGTTTATCCAAATTCTACCTAAATGTTTTTCGGTGTCGATTATTTCCCAATCTTTCTTTCCGATTTTTGTTGTAATTACATTATGGTCGTTTTCTGCATTTTCTGCCATTTCATAACTTGTAATGTAATCCTCAACTTTGTTACTTTCTAACAGATGAATTTCTCGTACTTCTTTACCTAATTTAACTAAACTCCAAAACGTTTTTTCGTCTTTTGGATATGGTACTCTTGGGAAATCTATTTTTAAAAACTCTTTGTATTTTTCTCTGTACGTTGGTGAGTGTAAAACAGCATAGATGTAATCCAAAATATCTATTGGTGCAAAGGTGTCTATAGTTTCTTCTTTTTCGTTGGTAAATGTTAAGTCTAATTTTTTTGCTATTTGGTCTACTAGTTTTGGGTCGAGATTTGGTTTACGTTTTTTTTCAGCAAAAATTTTATTTTTTTCATTTGGATAAACATATAACGGGAAAATTTTAGCATTATCCAATGTGGAAATTATACACTTATCAACAACTTTATTAGCTAGAAAAGGCGTAATAAATTTCCCGCTTCTTGAGTTACGGATTAAACAAAGCCCTGTATTTTCCTGCAGAAAATGTTGCATAACTTCAAATCTAGAACGACCAATGAACCCTCCAGAGCTATTTGAAACCATCGTGTGCCTATTATCAAAAACACGATAATTAACTACTTCATACTGATAATCATCATTTATCAAGCTGCTCTTCGCTTTTTCAAAGGACCAACCGCTAGAGTTTTTCTTTTCTGTATATATTCCCTTTAATACTTCACAAGACTGATTTTTAAAACTATCTACTATACTTTCTAATACATTTTTCTCGAATTGGACGGAAATATTGTCACATTTGGTTTCCATACCACTTGAATTTATTGACATTAACTCACTAATTTTAAAACCTGACATATAGCTTTTTTCAGATGCAAAATCTTTTGGTACAAAAAAGTAATATGGTTTTTTGTTGTTTAAAGTTTTCCATTTTATTGACGAAATTGAGTTGTCAAAAAGAAAAGGGTATTTGACATCTCTTTTTCCGTAGAGTTCCGAATGATAAACCTTACCTAGTTGATTAGTTTTTTTGTAGCCAGTCTTTACAAAGATATTGATAGAGACACCTTGCATAATATCGAATACATTTTGGTCTGGTGAGCCATCAGGGCAAACTTCTTTCTTCTTTGAATTTCCGTGTAAATCTAAAATGTAAACCTTGTCAAATGTTTCTAATAGATTTTTACGCATTTGCCTATGCGTTATACCATCAATAAAACTGTTGTTCGATATGTATGCTAAAATACCTTCTCCATTTTTAACAATGTAATACTGACCATATTTCAAAAACTTGATGTAGTCATCATCAAGGTTAATCTTTCTTTCGTTTAAGTTCTTTTTATAATCGTTCAATAAACCTTGAATCCATTTGCCTTTATTGGTACTACTTACAGCGTAAGGTGGATTACCAATTACACACATAACAGGTGTATCACGTTTTATATGGTTTGCTTCATTGGCTTCACTACTTAACCAATTAGAAAATAGAGTTCCAGTATCTTTATGATGTTCTTCTAAAGAGTTGGTTAAGTAAATGTTTAGACGTTCGTTTTTAGTAGATTTATAACCAGTTTCGGTTAGTAACATATCTAATTTTAGATGTGCCATAGCGTAGGAAGCCATTAACAACTCAAAACCGTTTAATCTTGGTATTAAATGTTCTTCAACATAACCACTCCAAGCACCTTTCATTGCTTTAAAGTTTTTGTTGTAAATAAACTTCACAACTTCCGCTAAAAAAGTACCTGTTCCTGTCGCTGGGTCAAGTATTTGTACTTTGTGTACTTCTTTTTCTATTTGTTTATACCCTGTTGCAGAACGTTTGTCAGGTGTTTGCGTGTCTAATTTTATTTTAGTTTTACTTGTGTCTGCTAGACCTTGTGGTAAATCAAATTCTGTTTTTAAAATATCGTCTACTGCACGAACTATAAAATTTACAACTGGTTCTGGTGTATACCAAACACCTCTTGCTTTACGTAACTTTGGGTCGTATTCTGCCAAAAATGTTTCATAAAAATGAATTATTGGGTCGTGCATTTGAGTTGCCTTTCCAAAATTCTTTAACAATTGCTCCACGTTTGTAGCTCTAAAAACTTCTGCAAGGTTATCAACTACCGTTACAATTCTTTCGTCAATATCTGGTCCAGCGATATAGCCAAAAAGCTTTCGCAAAAATGGATTTGATTTTGGTATAAGTTCTGCTGCTTCTTGTCTGCTAAAATCGTTTAAAGTTGGGTCGTGTAAACGTGCTGCAAACATTCCGTATGCCAAGGTTTGCGCATAAATATCTGCAAAACCTTTAGGTTTTAAATCGTGAATTAAGATCTGTTTAAATGTATCGAATTGTCCTTTTAAGGAGGTGTTTTCTTGAGTTTCTTCATCAGACGTAATGGCACGCTCTAATATGTCTTGTAATAAACGTGCTTTACCAGCCATCATTTCTGCCAATTTTTTTGACGATTTAATGGTTTGTCCAATGTGCGTAGAAAAATCTTTTATTAAGTTCTCAAATTTTGAAAAGTTTTCGGGAATTGGTTTAACAAAATTATTTTCAATCTCTCCAATTTTTATTTCGTGAACTAACTCTCCGTTTTGAAAGAATTGAAACCAGATATAGTCTGTAATTATTAGATTGTCAAGTGCTTTTTTGTAGCGCTCAAATTGTTCTTTATAAGATTTACTATTTAAATCTTTTCCAATATCTTTTGCTTCAATATAACCAACAGGAATTTTTCCTTTTGTGATAACATAATCAGGGTTTCCGCAATCGGTAACATTTGCAGGTTCGTTTGTTATTTCTACACCTTGTACTAAGGTTCTAACTAGTGTTTCTAAATCTCCTCTATACGAATGTTCTCTTGATATTCCAGATTGAAGTCTTTTACTTACTATTTCTACGTATTCCTTTATTGTCATCTATAATTCCAGCTTTGGTCAAAGTTGGTTAAAAATAGCTATTTTGTTTTTTATTGCTTTGATTTTTGCGAGGAAAAAACCAAAAGATTTTTTAGTGCATTACCATATGATAATACCATACTATTGATGCGATTAATATCTTATGTAATACAACCGCTTATTGTATTCGGTACCTTTTGTACAATAAAGTAGTGTCACGGTTTTCAAACCCAAAAAGCATTCAAAAAAATCAATACTTAAGGCTTTACAACATTAACAGGTTGGTCGTTTAGAAATGCTTTAAGATTTTCGATGGCGGTATTCATAAGTCGTGTTCTAGAGGCTTTTGGTGCCCATGCGATATGTGGTGTGATGATACAATTTTTTGCTTTTAAAAGTGGATTGTCTTCGGTAATGGGTTCGGTTGACACCACGTCTACAGCGGCATACGCCAATTGACCTGAGTTTAAAGCCTCTTTGAGATCCTTTTCTATAATTAATCCGCCACGCGCTGTATTGATGAGCATGGCGCTGTCTTTCATTTTAGCGATTGTGGTTTTATTGATTAAACCTTCAGTGTCATCTGTTAAGGGTAAATGCAAACTTACCACATCGGAATTTTTAAAGAGTGTATCCATATCTACCACTTTTATAGCCGTTTCCGTTTCGGGATTATTACTGCTTTGGGTTGTTAAAATTTTCATTCCAAAGGCCTGTGCCAACTTAGCGGTGGCACGTCCTATACTTCCAAAACCAATGATTCCCATCGTTTTGCCCTCTAATTCAATCAGTGGATAGTTCCAAAATGAAAAGTCCTTACGGTTACGCCATTCGCCATGTTGTACTGCGCTGTTGTGTTCGCCGACATGATGGCACATTTCTAAAAGTAAAGCCATGGTAAATTGTGCCACTGCGGTTGTGCCGTAGGTTGGGATATTGGTCACTATAATATCTAAATCTTGGGCAGTGTCGATATCTACATTATTGTATCCTGTAGCGAGCAATCCAATATATTTTAATTTTGGTGCTTTCTGAAATACCGCTTCTGAAATTGGGGTTTTGTTGGTCAATACAATTTCGGCATCACCAATAGCTTCAATGATTTTTTTAGTATTGTGTTCGGTACGGTCAAAAACCGTTAAGTCGCCTAAGCTTTCGAAGGCATCCCAATCCAGATCTCCAGGATTTAAGGTATAGCCGTCTAAAATGACAATTTTCATAATTTAGAATATAGAGTTATTCGAAATTATAAAATCTATTGTGGATCACCTACTTGTAAGCTGATTATTTGAAAGGTTTTTATGCGTCTTAGCTAAGATAGACGATGCATTTTTCTTGTGTTACAAAATCAATTCGTATTGTATCAATAGTTTCAAAAAAATTACTGCTGTATTACAGCAGGCGCTTGATACGGTAAGTTTTTATTTTCAAATTGGAGTTATGGAAACAATTTTTCTTTAATAAAACTACAATGTTTAGCAAGGACAAAAACGAATAGCTACTAATTTTGTAGTATGCAATTCACGAGATATTTTTCTAAAGTTTTAAGAGAAAACGGTACTCCAGATATCAACGTTAACGAGTATCAACGGATGCTTAATATTATTGTCCTAGAAAATCAAATAGATATTATTAAACGCGTAAAACTCAACAACAGGCACAACGATAAAATCCGGTATATGGAAAAAGAACTGTTTGACTTACAACATAAGCTCAATTTTCTAACAAGAGAGAACAAGCCAGAACATCTATTGAAATATATGCTTAACAGCTCGCGGTTTGAACATTAAATATAGCCTTATGTATCTACGGTTTCTTAAGGAAAGCTGTGGCATTCGGTTGTTGATTTTCAAATAGTCTTTCCTGTCATTGATTTCATTACCCACCAATTAAGCGCACAAGAAAAATTGCTACAACCCAACTTTATCTAGTTGTGATTGGATTCGGATCATCGTTTAAAAGTTTACCAACTGAAGTCCAAAACCTTAATAAGGTTCCAGAAAATTTTTCTGAAAATTGAGACAGCAACAAAAGGTTATTCACATATTCTGTATGTGCTGATTCGTTTGGTCTGTAGTAGGTCATATTCCAGTCTGAAAAATGCCTTTTGTCATATTGATTTTCCCATAGTAACTCCACAGAATGGTGACGGGAATCGAGCTTAATTTTTTCAAATAAAGTATTCACTTCTTTCTGTCCACCTTCTAAAATTTGCACGAAGGCGCCATTAAGAAATATAAGACATCCTGTAATATCGTTGATTTTATTGACTTCATTGGCTTTAATAAGAATGTTGTCTAAATCTTCAACTTGTAGAGTAGATATTGCTTTTGAACGGTAAGTGAGCTGATACATAAATAGAATTATTTAAGGCAAAACAACCGTGTTAACGCAAATCTTATCCTTTATAGGTTGCGAAGATAGTTTAATTTTAAATTATATTTACATGCAACATCTTATAAAAAATTTAATCATTTAATACCTCTTATTTGCATTCGAGTTAGTTTTTATTCTATATGAGAAAATTAATTTGAAGGTTATACGCTATCTTCGAAATCAACAACAAAATATTTTAATTATGAAACAACCAGATTATAGCGACCCAAACGCAAAACACGAATTAGATTATTTAGAACTGTATCAGCAAAAGGGTTACACGGAGAACTTTCGCGTAGCAAACGACAAACTCATAGCTTCAAAGGAAAAATCGAAATTTTCGCCCGAGCAAGTCAAAATTGTTGCTGAACATCGTTACGAAGGTATGAGCAATCCCTCTGACCAATCCATTCTTTACGTTATTGAAACGGAAGAGGACTGTAAAGGCACCATAATTAATTCTTATGGTCCCACTGCAAATTTAGAAGTATATGAATTTATTGAGTCCATTCCGGACGACAATAAAAGTCATGACGAAAGTATCTTGAATCTTGACGAGGAATCATAAACTTTAAACTTGTAATTTTCAAGTTGGCATATGGTGTTTAGTTCACAATACATTTCGGCATTATTGATTACAATTCTATAAGCTAACCTTGAGTTCCTAATAATTTGAACAGCCTAAATAATTCTTATTTTTGTTCGAATGATATTTATTTATATTCAAACTTTAAAGGTTAAAAAAGGGCTGGAAATTCCCTATAGGATTTCGGTAAAGCGTATAGATGATGATGACGTTCGGTTTATACCAATTCACCCTCAATATGAAATTCAGAAACGGATGTTTCAACGCAATAACCTCGAGGCATCCGAAATTCTAAATGCGCCACTTTTTATAGATCTAGCTGATGAACTTATAGAACTTTTCTATGGCCATCAATTGGTTTTTTTTGATTTACTTCAGTTTAAATTACTTAAATCCCAGTTCAAATCAATTGGCTATAATTTTGAAATTAAACCCATCTTAATTTGGAAACCAAGTTTGAAGCATACCCCTTTAGAAATTGATTTATCAAAAAATAAGTCATCGAAGTATAGTGAGGATTTTGCAAAATATGCCTTGAATCAAATGCAGGCGTATATCACAACCCCAAATTATACGGAATCTAAAGAGCGCCCGATTGAACACGAGAAAAACGGTAGGGACTTATCCCAATACAAATTAGCACCTGGTGTTTATTATTTTTTAAACGCCTATGGTGAAGTTGTTTATGCAGGAAAAGCCAAAAATATCAGAAAACGCTTGCAGAGCCATTTTTCTAAAAGCGGAAAGCGCTCTAACATAGATTATTCCCTTGTCAATACTATTCAAGTTACGTATACCGGTAACGATTTTATTGCACAGCTCATAGAATCAAATGCTATCAAAGATTTAAAACCGCAATTCAACACGCAGCAAGTTCATACTTCTGCACCTTATATAATTAGTCAAGGTCACACCGCTAAGGGCATTGCGAAATTAAAAATTACAAGAAAGGATTACTTGGATCAGGTGCCAGAGCAATACTTTAATAGAGCTTCGGTAAAACAAACCTTAGAAAATTTTTGTAAAACGCATAATTTATGTAGGAAGCATTGTGGAATAGAAACCGTGAAAGGGCCGTGTTCTAAATATACAAAATGGAATAAGGGCTGTGTCTGTTCAGGGGATGAATCCATCGACAACTATAACATAAGATTTAAAAAAGCCTTTAAACGATTTCAAACCCAAAAGACGAGAACCCTTTATAAACTGAAAGGACGACACAAAAATGAAGACGCTTTTGTTTATGATATTAACGGCATTTATCAAGGTTATGGATTTATCGACAAGTCAGAAGCAATTAGCACCGAAAGCGATATTTTAGGGTATTTATCTGCTCAAGTCAATAATTACGACACCTCACGAATTTTAAGTAGTGTAAAGCGATCTATTAGAGCTGAAAACATAATTCATTTAAGTGAGATTTAAAAAATCACTTCATTATAGGTTATACAATAACATAGATTTTATTACAGGAAGTCGCGAACCAAAAGGAGGCGATAGATGAATTTTTAGACCTTTGGGAATTGTAATGTTGTCATACAGTCTTATGCTTTAAATAATACCCAAACAGTCCATTTTCTTCATATACAAGTAACACCTCAATTACTCAAACTATATTTTTTTGGAAATGAGCAAATGTCTCATTTAATTCGATCAATACACTTCAGGTCGTTTATATAATTTTAGAATAGCAAATTCAAAAACCTAGTAAGATCTCCAAATTCTTACATTAAAAATTATAAACCAATGGGACTATATGACGAAAAAACAGAAAACAAGTTGAATGACTTAATCGAAAAGGCTTACGACGCTGAAAAAGGATTCAAAACGGTGGCAGAACATGTTGATAATCCAAAATTGAAGTCGTTTTTTAATGAGAAAGCTAGAGAAAGAAGTGAGCATGTTAATGATTTAACTACCACCCTTAGAAAAAAAGGGATGGACGTTAATCAGAACGACGGCAGTATTAGCGGTTCATTACATAGAGCTTGGATTGACACCAAAGCTTTCTTTTCTGTGGATGATGATGAATCGATGTTAGAGGAAGTTAGAAATGGCGAAAAACAAGCCATTGACGATTATGAGGATATTCTTAACCACTGTGAATTAAATCCGACATTAAGAGAATTACTTTTAAAACAAAAATCTGAGATTCAAGCGAGTTATAACAAAGCAGATTATTTAGAGGGTATTCATTAATTTATGTTTTTTCTGAGCGTGATCAAAAGATTGAGTTACGGCTTTTGTAACTCAAGATTTTTGTAATAATTCCTAACGCTATTACTTCTGGTATAAAACTATTGACATTCTAAAATTTTAATGGATGATGGGTCAATTTATATCGTTTTAGAAACCATACGAAGAGTCATAAGAATTATGGCGTATACGTTGCTCATTATACTGGATTGACAAACGCGCCATTGGCGAATTAGGAAGTGAAATTATCCCGTTGTTGATTACAATTTTAAAATAGTAAAAATGGAAAACTTTGAGTTATATATTGAATTCATTGCTTATCTCATAGAAGCAATAGGCATATTGACGATGGTTATTGCTATCGGAATGGCATTGTTTAGATTTATATTCTCACGTCAGAACACTGAATCACGAAGCTATAAAATTTTAAGGAGAGAATTGGGAAAGGGTATTCTATTAGGCCTTGAGATTTTGGTGGCTGGTGATATTATCGGAACCGTTGTTATAGAACCCACAATAGATGCGGCCCTAACATTAGCATTAATTGTTCTGATTAGAACATTTTTAAGTTTATCCATCGAGATTGAAATAGAAGGAAAATTACCTTGGCGGAACAATGAATCTTAAAACTATGATATAATTTAAAAAAAACTGATAAGCATGAGTAAACCAAAAGAATTTCCAAAGCAAAGTCAAGATCAACCTGGAAAACAAAATGAGATGAATCCTAAACCGGAAATCATAAGGGCTGATTATAAAGGAAGCGATAAACTAAAAGGTAAAATTGCACTAATTACGGGTGGTGATAGTGGTATTGGCAGAAGTGTAGCCGTTCATTTTGCGCGTGAAGGTGCAGATGTGGCCATTGTTTATCTGTCTGAGACCGAAGATGCTAAAAAAACGAAAACCCTAGTAGAAAAAGAAGGGCAGTCGTGTCTTCTTATAAAAGCAGATTTAAAAAAGAGGAACGATTGTGAACGCGTCATAAAAGAATGTATGGATACGTATATAAAACTTAACATATTAGTGAATAATGCAGGCGTACAGTTTCCTAAAGATTCTATTGAAGACGTTTCAATGGATGATTTTGACGCCACTTATAAAACCAATATCTATCCGTATTTCCATTTGGCAAAGCTATCATTGGCACACTTAAATTCTGGAGATTGTATTATAAATACAAGCTCGGTTACAGCCTATAGAGGTAGTAGCCACTTAGTGGATTATGCAAGTACAAAAGGTGCGATTACCAGCTTTACCCGTTCACTGGCAAAGCAAATTGCCGATAAGAACTTAAGAGTGAATGGCGTAGCACCAGGACCAATTTGGACACCATTGATTCCAGCTACATTTGATGATGTGAGTGATTTTGGTCAGGACACACCTTTGGGTCGCGCAGGACAACCAAGTGAAGTGGCACCAGCTTATGTCTTTTTAGCATCGAAGGATGCCAGTTATATTACGGGACAATTTATTCATGTTAATGGAGGTGAAATCATTGGTGCATAGCCCAAAAAAAGCCAAATTCAAAAAATATATGAATTTGGCTTTAAAGAAAATTTATTCTTCTTCGGTGTTTCCTTTGTCAATGGCATCAGGTTTCCATCCATCTTCCTGCGAATTATCTAATGGACTGTGTACACTTTTGCTGCCTCTTGCCTTTTTAGTGCTGGAATCTGGAATTTCCCTGTTTCCGTTTTTATTATCATTGGGTTTTGAATTGCTCATGTTTTAAAATCTTTAATTAAACATTCTTCCTAAGAGTCAAGGGGTTTAATGAAACCATCCATTTATAGTTTGACTCTCAATCATTCTTCTTTTTGTATATATATTTATTTAAAAATCCGAAGATCAAATTAATAGATACAATCAGTGCGGTTGCAGTGGCTAATTCTACATACATTTTCAAAGCAGCCAAACAACCCAATCCTGCACTACACCAAATGGAGGCCGCAGTCGCTAAACCACTTACGTGCTCTTTTCTTTTCATAATTACACCAGCACCAAGAAATCCAACGCCCACTATTATTTGACTTATAATTCTGCTATTGTCCACATTATCTATACCTATAAAACTATAAGATATGTTTACAAAAATAGCAGCACCCACGGCCACAAGGGCGTTAGTTTTTAAACCAGCATTTTTACTTTTCATTTGGCGCTCTATACCAATGACGACACCGGCAACCATTGCCGCAAGAAGGGATATTAAAAAATCCATGTGACTGATCTCATTCATGATTTTAAATTACAAAATGTATAGAAATTAACAAAGTAAAAGATGGATTCCGATAGGAATAAATGCGGTTGAGTTAATAAAAGTTTAGCCTTAACTCTACATTTAAATACTGAAAATCAACTCAAAATTTTAAACATAATGGCTAAAAAACAATCGGAATCCAATCAGAAAAAAGCGGATTTAAAACAATTTGAAAAGGATAGTAACGGAAAGGTGATGACTACCAACCAAGGATTGAAAGTCAATGACACCAATAACTCGTTTAAAGCTGGCGAACGTGGCTCAACCCTTTTGGAAGATTTTTTATTACGGGAAAAAATCACACATTTTGATCACGAACGTATTCCGGAGCGTATTGTGCACGCTCGAGGAAGTGGTGCTCATGGCTATTTTGAGCTAAACAAAAGCATAAAAAAATATAGTAAAGCTGGTATTTTTACGGATACGAATCGTAAAACACCAGTTTTTGTTCGTTTTTCTACGGTTGCCGGTTCTAAAGGGTCACCAGATTTGGCTCGGGACGTTAGAGGGTTTGCCGTGAAGTTTTATACGCAAGAAGGCACATGGGATTTAGTAGGCAACAATATGCCTATTTTCTTCATTCAGGATGCTATGAAATTTCCAGATTTAATTCATTCCGTAAAACCAGAGCCAAACAAGGAAATTCCACAAGCGGCATCAGCACATGACACCTTTTATGATTTTATCTCAAGAACTACCGAAACACTTCACAATCAGATATGGGTTATGAGCGATCGTGCTATCCCGAGAAGTTTTAGGATGATGGAAGGATTTGGTATTCATACCTTCAGATTGATTAATGATAAAAACGAAGCACATTTTGTAAAGTTTCATTGGAAACCAGTTTTAGGGGTTCATTCGGTGACTTGGGATGAAGCGGTTAAAATCAATGGTGCCGACCCCGATTTTCACAGACGTGATTTATGGAATGCCATTGAGGCAGGCCAATATCCGGAATGGGAATTGGGCATTCAAGTTGTACCTGAAGAAGATGAACATAAGTTTGAATTTGATTTACTGGATCCCACTAAATTAATACCTGAAGAAATGGTACCCGTTGAAATCATAGGTAAAATGACCCTTAACCGCAATCCTGAAAATTTCTTTGCGGAAACCGAACAAGTTGCATTCTTGCCAGGCCATATTGTACCAGGCATTGATTTTACAAACGACCCGCTTTTACAAGGTCGTCTTTTCTCATATCGTGATACGCAATTATCGCGCTTAGGTAGTCCAAATTTTCATCAAATCCCAATTAATAGACCAGTCGGTGAAGTGCATAACAATCAACGAGATGGTCATATGCAAATGGATATTCCAAAAGGGCAAACGGCGTATTTCCCAAATTCATTGGGTGGTGGTTGTCCGCATTTGGCTAAAATGGCAGAAGGTGCTTTTACCTCTTATGAAGAACGTATTGATGCCAAAAAAATCAGAACCCGTAGTGAAAGCTTTAACGATCATTTTTCTCAACCTGCGCTATTTTATCGAAGTTTAGAGGATTGGGAAAAACAACATGTTGCAGATGCCTACACTTTTGAGTTAGGTAAATGCAATCACAAGCATATTAAAGAACGGATGCTTTGGGTCATATCCCAAATCGATAAAAAGTTAGCCAAAAAAGTTGGCGAAGGTTTAGGACTGGATGTTCCTAAAAACATTGATAAACCCATAAATCAAGCGATTGGTGCCGATGCTAATACGAAAGAGCAACAACCGCCAAAGGCCAAAAACTACTTAGAAAAAGACAAAGCGCTGAGTCAGGCGCATACTAAATTCGATAGTATTGCTACTAGACAGGTCGCAGTACTGGTTGCGGACGGTTTTTCAATGAAGGATTTTAAGAAGATGAAAAATGCGCTTGAAAAAGAAAATGCGATGGTGAAACTAGTGGCACCTCATGGTGGAACTGTTACCTGCGATGAGGATATGAAACATGAAGTAGATGCTGCAATTATGACAACCGAAAGTGTGCTGTATGACGCCATTTATATTCCTGGCGGACAATCTTCTGTCGACAAATTATTAAACGTACCTAAGTTTAAAGTGTTTATTAATGAAACGTTTAAATATTGTAAGGCGATTGCTGTGGATAATGAAGGTGAACATTTAATTGATGAAACCTTTGTTAAGGATTACAAGAACGATGATGCAGTTATTATTAACGGAAAGCCAAAAGAATTTATAGATGCTATTGCCAAACATAGAAATTGGGATCGGATGGAAGTCGCTTCAAAAGTACCAGCATAATCTTATTTGTAGATTACCTATTCGAGTTAAGTATAACCTTAAATAATGTCTTATGAGATCAGTATGGAATGGCTCTATTAGCTTCGGGCTTGTATCAATACCTATAAAAATGTATTCCGCTTCAGAGAACAGAGCTCTAGAATTAGACATGCTTGACAGTCATGATGGCGAACGTATTCGCTACAAACGTATCAACGAGAAAACAGGTAAGGAAGTGGAGTGGAAAGACATTGTAAAAGGGTATAAAAAAGATGATGGCTATGTAATTCTTGAAAAGGAAGATTTTGAGAAAGCCAATGTGAAGAAAAATAAAACCATAGATATTGAAGAGTTTGTAAAAGAGACAGACGTTGCAGATGTACTTTTCAAAAAACCCTATTATTTAGAACCTCAAAAAGAAGGTGGTAAAGCCTATAATCTGCTTCGTGATGCGTTGAAGAAGACCGCAAAATTAGGCGTGGCAACATTTGTGATGCGTCAAAAGGAAAACTTGTGTCTGGTTGGTGTGTATAAGAATGTTATTGTACTTCACGTCATAAGGTTTGATGATGAAATACGAAATCCTAAGGCTATAAAAATTCCAAAGACGAAAAATTCTGAAAAGGAGATCTCAATGGCAGAATCCCTTATTGAAAATTATACTGAAAAATTTGATTTCACGAAATACAAGGATGTCTATAATTCGCAGTTATTAAAAATTATTGAGGCCAAAACCACAGGTAAGGAAATTAAATCTGAGAAGGTGGAGGTGAAACCAACCGCTGCAAAAGATTTAATGGCTAAACTGAAAGCTAGTCTGGAACAAAAGAAAAAGAAAGCTTCTTAAACCATGAGCCTTGAAGCCTATAGAAAAAAACGAACATTTGAAGACACGCCAGAACCGAAAGATGTTTACAATTCTGAAAATAAATACAGGTTTGTGATACAAAGGCATCGTGCAAGTCATCTGCATTACGATTTGCGATTGGAAATGGATGGTGTTTTAAAAAGTTGGGCGGTACCGAAAGGACCTTCTATGAATCCTAAAGATAAAAGGCTTGCTGTTCATACTGAAGATCATCCGGTGTCTTATTTATCTTTTGAAGGTGTCATTCCAAAGGGAAATTATGGTGCTGGCAAAATGACTATTTGGGACCATGGCACTTACGAAAGTTTATATAATAATGAAGACTTAACAACAGATTATGCAGAGGGCAAATTAAAGCTTGTTCTAAAAGGTGATCAATTAAAAGGTATTTTCACATTGGTACGTTCTTCATCGATGAATAGAAAAAATCAATGGTTATTAATTAAACACGACGATGCGTATGCAACCAATTTAAGCTACGATGCAGAAGACTATGTGGTCGCTAATTTTCAGCCTCAGACTAAAAGTCGTACTTCAGAATTAAATTTAAAATCCATCATAAAACCGATGTTGGCTTCGCCAGGAAAGGAGATATTTAATGATAAAAACTGGATTTATGAACTAAAATACGATGGCTATCGCGCTTTGGCTAACATAGATTCCGGATCGGTGGAATTGTATTCCAGAAATGGGATATCACTTAACGCTACGTTCAAACTTATTTATAATGAATTAGAATCTATTGAACATACTGCTATTCTGGATGGTGAAATAGTCATATTAAATAGTGACGGAATTCCACAATTTAATGCACTTCAAAATTATGACCCAACAACTACAAAGGGTCATCTTAATTACTTTGTTTTTGACTTATTATTTCTTAACGGTCATAGTACAACGGATTTACCGCTTTTAGACCGAAAGGAATTACTTAAACACTTAGTGCCAGAGTCCAATCATATTAGCTACTGCGACCATATTGAAGGCATGGGTAAAACGGTCTATGATAGAGCCTTAAAATTAGGAATGGAAGGGGTTATTGCTAAAAAGGCCAATTCTAAATATTATACGAATATTAGAACACCAGATTGGTTGAAATTTAAGAAAATAGAAAGCGTTGAGACTATCATTTGTGGGTATACCGAATCTAAAAATAGTGCGCGCAAATTCGCTTCCCTAATTTTGGGAATGATAGAAAATGAGGCGTTGGTTTACGTAGGTACTTGTGGTTCTGGATTTTCTGCCAAACAAATAAAGCGTTTACATCAGAAGTTTGAGCCTTATCAAACTGAAAAGCCAGTATTTGAAATTGTGAAACACCTCAAAGGCAGAAAAGCGCATTGGCTGATACCGAAACTGATTTGCGAAGTAAAATTTGCCGAATGGACCACAAGCGGTGTGATGAGGCATCCTGTATTTTTACGCATGCGTGATGACAAATCTGTTCCTGTACAAATTTCAAAAGAACACAAGCCTTTACCAAATCAAAAAACACAGGCAAACTCTGAAACATTAGAAATTGACGCTATAAATGTTCCCATTTCCAATATTGAAAAAGTGTATTGGCCAGATGCGCAATTGACCAAATATGATTTATTGGACTATTATATAAAAATGTCCGATTTTATCCTTCCTTACTTGAAAGATAGACCTCAAAGTTTGCATCGTCATCCCAATGGCATAAAAGGTGAGTCTTTCTACCAAAAGGATAATGAGCATTTACCTGATTGGATTGATACGATTGGAATCCATTCAAAATCTTCGGAACGGGATATCAACTATTTGGTATGTCAAAATCAAGCCACATTAACCTATATGAATAACTTGGGTTGTATTGAGTTGCATCCTTGGCATTCCACAATTTATCAATTGGATAAACCAGACTATACCATTATCGATTTAGACCCTTCAGAAAAAAATACGTTTAAGCAAGTTGTTGAAACTGCCCAAGCTGCCAAAGTAGTTTTGGACAGCGCCAATATAAACGGGTATTGTAAAACTTCAGGTGCCTCAGGAATTCATATTTATATTCCTTTAGGCGGAAAATATACCTACAGTGAAGCTCGGGATTTTACAAAATTACTGTGCTACTATATACAAGAGCAACTGCCAGAATTAACCACATTGGAACGCTCTGTCAAGAAAAGAGGCCCTAAAATTTATCTAGATTATTTGCAGAACCGAAAAGGGCAGACTATAGTATCTGCATTTAGCTTAAGACCAAAACCAGATGCAACCGTATCCGCACCGATCGACTGGAAAGATGTAAATACTCGTCTAAGAATTGAAGATTATTCTATGTCAACGGTACCTGAATTGTTCAAAAATAAAGAGGATAGCTTTTTAAATATTTTAGGAGAAGGGGTTGATATGGATAAGGCATTAGAAAATCTTAATCACGTTTAATATAAAAAGAATTCATTATGACATTATTAGCAATAATTTATTCATTCTTAATTTTAAATCAATCTGCAAAAAAAGCAACTAGTGTTTTCGATACGGATATGCAATCCATACTAATGATTATTTTATCTAGTATTGGCATTTACACAGCCATAATCGTTTACACTAGACTATTCGGAAAGCGAAGTTTCTCTAAGATGTCGAGTTTCGATTTCGCGATGACCGTAGCCGTAGGTTCAATTACAGCAACTACCATATTGTCTGAAACTGTGAGTTTTCTTGAAGGGGCAATAGGATTATTGATGGTATATATCCTTCAACTTGTAGCAGCCTATTTTAGAAGGTATAAATGGTTTAGAAAACGAATAGACAATCAGCCTACTTTAGTTATGGATGGACAAATAATTCTTAAAGAAAATTTAAAAGCGGTAAGGTTAACCGAAGGTGATTTGCGCTCAAAAATTCGTGAAGCGAATGTTACCAAGCTCTCGGAAATAAAAGCAGTAATTTTTGAAACCACTGGAAACTTAGTGGTACTGCACAAAAGGGATAATGATGGTATTGATGATTGGCTATTAAAGGATGTACAACGTTAACTCGGGAATTGAGTCTGCTAAATGAAATGATTTTTTAATCCAATGAACTTGCCCTAACTAAATTGAGTCTCACTATTATAACCACGTCACCATAGATAGCCGCTTTTTCAGAGGATTTTCTAATTCTGATGTAGCTTCACAATTATTTCCTTCACCCTTTAATATGCGGTTATGAAGCGCTGTAAAGCGAGTTCGTCCTCTGCTATCAATAATTTGATACTGTAAATTTTAGGCAATAAAAATAGGGAGGATTCCCCATACAATCCAGAACTTTAGTCCATCCATCTTTTTATAAAGATGAAAAAGTTGATATGCTGGGACAAATAGAAGTTCGCTTTATATTTCATTTATCCTTTTTTCAATATTATTAAATGTCCTTAAAAATTAAGATAGAACTTTACCATATTATTTGCATCAAAATCAAATCCTAAAGCGTCAAATGTTCACTGGGTTAACTATTATCTTAACCCATAATCTTTATAACAAATATTATGAGCAAAGAAAAGAAACATGCTAATTTTCAGCAGCAGTACGATAAATCTTCAAATTTTGATAAGGTAACCAAGGAAGAAGAATTGAAACCTGATGGCAAGGGCAATTTGGTTAAGAAAAAGGATCTCAATGATTTAAAGGATTCAGACAAGAAGAAAATTCATGATGCTATGGATCGTATGCAGCGCAACATCGAGATGATTCCTGGTGAGGATGAGGAGGAATAGATGGCCATGGTGTTTGTCTACACTTAATGTTATCTACGGGTGGTATACTAAAGAATTGGTTTGTCAATAGCCTATTAGAGACTCGCAATTTTTCATATAAATTCTAAGTATAAAAACAATTTTTATTGTTTTCTAATGAAGAAAGAATTAGAGAACTCCTTAACGCTAATACATGAACCAAAATTCTGAACACTACTATCTAATTTTTGAAGACTGGAGCATGGATCCCAATCAATGGTCTATTTTGATTGATAGTATTGCGGTGATGTTGGCAATTGTAGGCGTACTCATTGGGTTTTTTATGTACAGAAAACAGCGTAAGGACAAATCAAAAGACGCCTTTGGTTTTTTTCAATCATCTTTACCAGAATTGATAGAATCCATAGAGGAAGCCATAGTTGATCTTAAAGAGTTCAATACATCCCTTGATCTGGATCGGTTTTATAACCCCATACTCTCAGCGTCGCTAAATGACAAGTTCTTGACCAAAATCAATCTCGTACACTTAAATAGATATTACCATAATTCGAAAAAAGAAAAGCTATCGAACTTTAAACAATTGCTGATTGATTCTAATTTTTTTTGGTAATTACCATGCTTATATCTCTAAGGAGATCAACTATTTTAGAACACATTATAAAGAAAAGAAACGTATATATTCCAAATGGCGCCTTTTTCGATCAAGAGCATTTTTCTCGTCACTTTCAGAGGAAAGCGAGATTTTGGCATACAAGGAAATTTACACAAATTGGGTAACTCATTTGAATAAAAATTTATCTGACGATATCTTTCATGCAGGCTCAGAGCAATTACAGATTGATAATCGGGATGCGTATGTGAAACATCAAATTAGGCTATTGGCAGAAGCTATTTTGCCATACATACAAGAGAGCCAAAGTGTCAATAAAGTGATTTATCGATCCCGTAAAATTATTGCTGCCTATAACGAAATGACAGCAATGAAATCCAAAATCAGGGATATTTTAGAAAAAGACATCAAACGTTTTGAACACGTGCTTTCCAATATGCAACAGTTACTAGAACATAAAGTGGAGAATTGAGGCATATTCATTAATAAGACGTTACTGCATACATTTTGGCATCAGTTGTCATTTTCAGAAGCCTTTTCCTTTCCTTCTTCAATCTTTTCATTTACATCCTCTTTTTCTTCACCATTTAACTTTCCGTTGGTTTTGGATTGTTCTTCTTTTTTGTGGTATATTTCATAATATACGCCAAAGTGGTCGCTTCCAAAAGGCTTGGTTCTATACATTTTACCTACGTAGAGATCTTTGGTTATAAAGAGATGATCCAATGGAAAGCGCATCAATCTATAACTGGCATGAAATGTAGGGTACATTCCTCTTCCCACACGTGGATCTATCATTTTAGTCATTTTTTTGAATAGACGGGTAGTTCTGCTCCAGACCACATCGTTCATATCGCCACAAACGACACAGGGTTTGTCCAAATCTCGAATGTATTTACCTGTAAGCATAAGTTCGGCATCTTGTTCTTTAGACGTGTCATTCTCGGTAGGACTTGGTGGTGCTGGATGCAGACAGCCAAAGAAAACATCGACCTCATTATTTATGGCATAATCAAAATAGATGGAAGGGACATCATCTTCTACCTGAAATTGCGTGGATACATTTTTAAGTCTATTTTTTGAATACAGGTGCATTCCGTAAAGGTTTTCCATCGGCACTTTTACCGTATACGGATAAGTTTCTTCAATAGCTGTTAAAGCATTTTCCCAATCTTTGTTACTTTCCATCGTGAGTACGAGATCGGGATTATTTTTGTTTATAATAGCTATCAATTTATCGTATTGGGAATTAGTTTGTAGAACATTTGCAGCTAAAATTGAAACCATGCCATCACTCTCGCTCGAGTGGTCTAATCGTTTTGCTAGTTTTGTATAAGGTATTACCTTTTTTAATTGATATACGATGGCCATAAGAAGTCCTGCAATTAAAACATACTGAAACCAATGGTATTGCTCTTCAAATATAAAAAAGAGGATCAATAGGATTATTTCAATTGCTATAGATTGTAATCTCACAAAATCCGCAGTTCTGAAAAACCAATGTTTAAATCCAGTAGCTGGTAAAAATGGTGTGATAATAAATATGATACTTAATATATAAATGACAATCATAAGTCTAAAAATAACTATTTACGCTGAAACATTTTCATTTTTTTAAATGAAATCTTAACTCATAATAAATTGAAACCCATCTTTTTGTGATTATTTCTGTGTAACTCGATCAGAAGTCGAAATTAAAGCATAATTATAAAGATTATTCCTTTAAAAAAACGTGATAATTCTAATGCATAAATCTTAAGTCCATTACAGCATGTTCATATAGGATGGTATAATTACCTTTATGAAACACCACTAACTAATCTTGTTTTTGTGCAATGTTTGGTGAAGGAGCAGACCGATTTTTAAAGAGAAAGTACACTTTTACCCGAAGCATTTCAAAAATTAAAAAAAACAGAATAAATACTTATAGAGTGATCTATTAAAAATAGTGTTAGTTGGTTGTTAATGGTTCTGAACCATTTTTGGTTTCGGAGCCATTTTCATAAAACACGAAAAGAAAATTAATTATAATAACTTAAAATCAAATATTATGGCAGAAATTAAAATTGAAAAAAAACCACCAATATGGCCGTGGATTTTATTGGGTCTAATCATTCTCGTATTACTATATTTCTTATTGTTTCGAACTGATGACGATGTAGCGGATACAATGGATGATGATATAGAAATGACAACTCCCGTAGAGAGTGAAACAGTTGATGATGAAGCTATGATGCTTTCTGAGACAGCAGATTCTAAAATTAGGGCTTATCAAACCTATATTGATGATGAATCAAATATGGGCCTTGAGCACAAATATTCGCATAGTGCACTCACAAAACTAATTGATGCTACCCAAGCTGTGGCAAATACGCTCAATGTAGATATTAACGCCGATTTGGGAGAAGCAAGATCCAAAGCAGATCATATTACAAAAGACACTTATGATGTGGATCATGCCGATAAAATAAAAGCGGCTGGGAATAGCATTGTTAAAGCTTTAAAAACTATCCAATCCCAAAAATTTCCAGATTTGAATGACAGCATTAATGAATTACAAGAGGCTTTAAATGCGCTTGCACCAGGTACTAAAACCTTGGAGCAAAAAACAGCCATGAAAAATTTCTACGAACAGGCAGAGGAATTATTAATCAATATGAAAAAAAATTAAGATCATGAACACAGATAAAGAAAAAAGTTTATACTATCTCGAAGAGTTATCCGATTATAAAGTAGCCAATAGCAATAAAGATGTTAGGGGCTGGGAAGTGAAGGATAAGGATGGAAGGGTAGTTGGTAAAGTAGATAACTTACTCGTTAATAAAAATACAGAACGTGTGGTGTATCTTGATATAGAAGTGGATACCTCTATCATTGAAAAAAATCACAAACCGTTCAGTAAGAGAGCAAAAGATGGCGTTCACGAGTTCTTGAATGAAGACGGCGAGAACCATATCATTCTTCCGATAGGTTTAGCTCATCTCAATCTTGAGAGCGAACTTGTTTTTACAAAAAGTATCGATTATAAAACTTTTGCTGAAACCAAACGTAAGAAAAAAGGAACTCCTGTTTATAGGGATTATGAAATAGTCATTTTGGATTCCTACAATCGTGATGGTCACATGGAGGACTATCCAGAGGATGACTCCTTGTACGATCGTGATGAGTATAGAGCAAACCATTAAAACCAATAAAAATATCATGACAATAGAATCCGAATTTTACAATTCGGATTTTTGTTTTAAAAATAGAAACAGTTTTTTAAACGATTTTATATCCCTTTTTTAAAATTAAATTAAAAGTATAGCTTCACACCAACCATTTAATATCCAAAAGTTTTGTAGCTATTCATGGGTTTTAGAATTCCAAATCATAATTGCATTGATAAAAGTAGTGTTCCCACAATCCAAAGTGTTAAAGATAAAATACCACCAATAATTAAAAAATGTTTGAATTTATAAGCACCTGTGCCATAAATAAGCGTATTGGTTTGGTAACCCACAGGTGTGAAAAAACTAAAATTAGCACCGAACATAACGGCTAATAGAAAGGTTTTTATATCTAAGTTTAAACCACTAGCGACCGCAATAGCGATTGGTGCCATAATTATTGCCGTGGCATTATTGGATATGATTCCAGATAAAATTAAGGTAATCCCAAAAAGCAATCCTAATACGATGAGTGGTGGTTGTCCGTCCATTAGAACCAATAAATTGCTTGATATCCAAGTATCGGCTCCGCTGTTGGTCATCGCAATTCCCAATGGAATCATCCCAGCCAATAAAAAGATAATTTGCCAGTTGACTTTTTGATAAACCCCTTCTAGTTGAATGATATTGGTTAATAGCATAGCACCAACCCCTACTAATGAAGCCGACAATATACTTAACACACTTGTTGCTGCCAACGCAATCACTGCCAACAAAATGAGTAGTGCCAACATGCGTTTGGAATTTGGAACATTGGGTTTAAATTCATGTTCGTTCAGTATGGCTATATTCTCAATTTCGTATAATTCTGAAATTTTATGCTCTTGCATTTCAAGTAAAACGCGATCCCCTGGTTTAAGGTTGATATCTTTTATGTTTTTTCGTAGTAAACGCTCTCGTGTATTCCTTAGGTTTTTGCGTTTTTTTATCGCAATGGGAAATGCACCTTGAAATGAAATACGACGTAAAGCCTTCAACGTTTTGCCAATAAGATTAGAGCCTGGAAGGATAAGGACTTCAATGTAGCTCATGTCACTTTTTGGTTCCTCAGTACCATCGCCATAATTCTCTTTTTGTTGGTTTTGTCTTTTTTCGTTGAGTATAAAACCATTTTTTGTAATCAATAATTGCAGATTATCCATATTGCTCATCACCACTAAATTGTCCTTATCCATCAGTTTGATATACTTTCCGGGATCATTGATGACCTGCTTGTCCCTTATTAATTTCAAAACTTTGGTTTCATTATCATCTAAAAATTTAAGTGACCCAAAGGTTTTACCGATTAGAGGGGATTCAGAAGTGACTTTAATAGTGAACACATAAGATTCAATATCATAATCCTTTCTTAAGTCACTTTGCTTGCTTCTAGGTAAAAACCGTGAAGCGATGCTCATGATTATAAGTCCTATTACAAAGAATGTAATGCCAAAGATGGAAAACTCAAAAAAGCTAAACGCTTCCACACCATTTTTTTTAGCAATAGCGTTCACAATAAGATTTGTACTTGTTCCCATTAAAGTACAACTACCACCTAAAATACCTGCAAAAGAAATAGGCATTAATAATCGGGAAGAAGAGAAGCCGTATTTTTCTGACAATTGCGTTACAATTTTTATAAAAATAATCACGACTGCAGTGGTGCTGATAAATGCTGAAATGCTCGCAGATATAATCATAAAGGCAGGTGTAAGCAGAATGAGCGGCAGAATCTTTAATTTTTTTATGCCATCCGAAAGTAATTGAATCACCCCATTCTCTTCGAGTCCAACGGCGAGTATCATTAATGCCAAAATGGTTATTGTGGCAGAATTGGCAAAACCACTAATAGCCTCTTCCGGTGTTGTTAATTGTAATAAAACCAAAGCCACTATGATGAAAAACGCAATTTTATCTACAGGAAATAACTCCGTGATAAAGAGCAGTATGCTAATTCCGATGATAATGAAAACCAGTATAATAGGTAATTCCATAATAGCGACGCCTTTATTTATAAATCAACCTTAAAATAATCATCTTTTGATTAATTAGTCCTGTTTTTGATTTAAAATTTATTTCTAAAGATAAATGGCTGTTGAATAATATGCGTAGTATTATTTGTATTAGTTTTAACTCATTTGCGTTGGGATTCAATAAAATTGATAGGGTATATAATTTTAAATTCAATTTATAAAGATAAATTCACTAGTGTTTGCGTTAAGCTTTTCGTTTTCAAGGCTTTATTTTTGCAATTGATAATTACAACTTATATAAGCACATAAATCAAAACGTGAAACATGAAACGAATTTTTGTTAATCAATGGCTCAGTAAATGGTTTGGCTTTATAATTACCATGTTTATAACCCTGAATAGTTATTCCCAAGCCTACACCAAAAAAGAATTAAATGATTCTATAGCTAAGCAACCTTATTTTTCAATTCATAAGGATAATTATTTTCTTACAGGAGTTCCCACCAATAAGGCCATAAATAAAAGCACTGCTGATGCTAAATATCAAATCAGTTTTAAACAGATATTGACCCGTAGTAAATTACCTTGGGATACGTATTTGTTTTTGACCTATACGCAAAAATCGTTTTGGAATATCTATAAAGAATCCTTTCCGTTTAGTGATATAAATTTTAACCCTTCCATTGCTATAGGAAAAGCTTTTTACGATAAAGACAAGAAATTAAAAGGTATTGGAACATTATCTTTTGAGCACGAATCCAATGGCAGAGATAGTATTGCTTCCCGAAGCTGGAACAGGTTAAGCCTAGAATATTCAACAAAAGTCGCTAAGAATACGATTGGAAGGTTTAAGGTTTGGGTTCCTTTTGCATACAAAGAAGGCAATCCGGATTTACTGGAATATACAGGGTTGGGACAGGTTAATTTGTCCCATATTATAAAAAAGGACAAATTGTTTTTCGATTTACGATTCAGAAAAGGCTTAAACTTAGACCCAAAAGGTTCTGTCCGAACTCGCGTTTACTTCAATCCATTTGACAATAATATTTCAAACCAATACATTATGTTAGAATGGTTTGTGGGACAAGCCGAAGGCTTATTGAATTATCAACAATCACAGAGCATGATACGAATTGGCTATGTCATAAGAACCAATGAATTTAAATGGTTGAGAGGTAAGTAAGTTAAGGTTGGTTAGTTTCCTTTTATGCGTTTCCACAGGCTTGACATCAGTTTCTTTGCGTCTCGTGTGTTTTTTTCTTTTTCGGTAAACGTGACATGGCCTGAGTCATCAACTTCAATTAAATATTTAAAAACAAAGTCTTGGGAATTGGGTTCTAAATTCAACAAACCAAAGCGCAAATCATTATAATACAACTTATTACCTGTTTTGGTTATGGTAAACCATCCTTCTGAAATTGTAATCATACGTTTTAAGTTCTCATTATTAATGAGGCTTCCCAATAACTCATGATTTTTGGGATACGTTTCAAAGCGAATTTCTTTACTATCAAAGAACGAATAGGTGCCTAATAAATAGGCGCTTTTAGTTTCCACGTTCGCATTCCATAAAATAGTGTTGAGCGGCGAAGGTCTGGTATCCAATGCGTTGTATGTTATGTTTTGATTGAGTAATGCATCTTCAAATTGTGTTGATGCAACATTTTTTAATATAAAGGTAAGTCCTAAATATAGCGTACTGATTGTTAATCCTAAAGTATTATAGAGTCGTCGTCTTTTCGAAGTTCGGTTTTGAAACAGTGCTAAAATCAAGAATACTAAAAATGGTAAGGTATATAGAGGGTCAACAACAAAAATAGTCTTAAAGGCTAATCTTAAATCCAAAGGCCAAAATAACTGCGTTCCCCATGTGGTATATGAATCTAAAATAGGATGCGTAAAAAAAGCCCAGAAAAATAGCCAGGACCAACCCTTAAAATCTTTATATGTCTCGTAGCGCGAAACAAGCCAAGCAAAAACAGGAGCAAAAAGCATAGAAAACACAATGGAATGCGTGAAGCCACGATGAATCGCCAAAGCCGAAACTGTATCTGTAAAATACGATGCCAAGACATCCAAATCTGGAATGGTGCCAGCAATAGCACCATACAACATCGCTTTATTGCCCACTTTTTTACCTAAGACAGCTTCGCCTACTGCAGCACCTAAAACGATTTGTGTGAGTGAATCCATATTTGGTTGTAAAAATACATTTTTTCCTTGATGTTCACCATTGTGAATTGTAACATAAGTTACGTAACAAAAACCTGAACTGTTGTATTTTTATTCAAATATATTTGAGATGAAAAAAAGTATAGGATTGCTCGTTTTAGTGATGGTTTTAATGAGTTGCAATTCCGGTAAAAAGAACAATGATATTTATAGTTCTGTTGGTGAATCTTCTAAAAAATCTAACCATCCTGGTAAAAAGTTAATGGAAACCAATTGTTACATCTGTCATAGCCCAACGGCAAATCATGATGATAGAATTGGACCACCAATGATTGCCATTAAAAAGCATTATATAAATGATAATACTACAAAAGAAGAATTTGTAGCATCTATACAAGCATGGATTAAAAACCCAAATGAAGAAGACGCTAGAATGTTTGGAGCCGTAAAACGATTTGGTGTCATGCCAAAACAAGCTTTTCCAGAAGAATCCATTATTCAAATTGCAGAGTATATGTACGATTTCGAAATTGAACAACCGGAATGGTTTGAAGCACATTTTAATAAAAAGAGCGGCAACCAAAATGGTCAAGGAATGGGGAAAAGGAAAGGGAAATAGAATGGGTAATGGAAAAAGAAAGCAAAACCAACAAGCTCAAACTAATTTTCAAGATTTGCCTTATGGAGAACGTGGTCTAAAATATGCGCTAACTACAAAGGCTGTTTTAGGCAAAAACTTAATGCGAACGATTCAAAAAAAGGGAACTTTAGAAGCCTTGGCATTTTGTAATGAGCGTGCTTATTCGTTAACCGATAGTATGGCTGTTGTGCATAATTCTACTATCAAGCGTGTATCAGATAAGCCAAGAAATCCTAATAATAAAGCTAATGTAGAGGAATTAGAGTATATAAAAACCTTTAAAAAAGTGGTGGCCAATAGTGAAGAAGCAAGTCCTATTGTAAAGGAAATGGACAACAACGTAAGGGTATATTATCCCATTACGACAAATCCTATGTGTCTTCAATGCCACGGAAAGCCAAATGAAACTTTGGAAAATTCTACATTAGCAAAAATAAAGAGGTTATATCCCATGGATAAAGCCATTGGTTATGATGTTAATGAAGTAAGAGGTATTTGGACTATCACTTTTAATAAATAAAAATGAGAAAACTATGAGCAAATTTTCAGAATTAATAAATCAAGATCAACCCGTTTTAGTGGATTTTTATGCAGACTGGTGTGGGCCGTGCAAAATGTTAGCTCCAATTTTAAAACAAGTTAAAGATGAATTGGGAGCAGAAGTTGCCATTCTAAAAATAGATGTGGATAAAAACCAAGCCTTGGCATCAAAATATCAAGTAAGAGGTGTGCCAACCATGCTACTCTTTAAAAATGGAAAGCAAGTATGGCGACAATCTGGAGTGCTTCAAAAAGAGGAGATTATTAAGGTTATAAATACAGCTTAATCAAATAGGATAAGCTTACATGTATTGCGATAAATTAATTCAGATTTTCGTGTATTTACTGATAAATGTCATCTTTCTTAAAATTTATAGTGCTTAATTTTATAATCTCAAAACTAAATCAACACTAACATGTTTAATTCATTAATAGCATTATATAGTTGGACCAATGGTGTGGTCATGATTGCAATTTTCGCAGTGGTCTGCATAACACTAGTCGGGATTCTTATAAATTTTATGTCGAAAGGTAAAAGTAAAGATGAGTCTAACCAGCTTAATGAAGATCGTAATTCAGAATATTAATTAAAACTAATTAAATATTTGAAAAGAGGGTAGTCAATAATTAACTACCCTCTTTTTTTGTCCAATGGTTTTAGAAGTTCTATTGGAATCCGATTGTCGATGAAGATGAGTTGGTTTCGTGTTAATGTTATATTTCCATCTAGGTCATTTTAAGGATTTAAAATCAATAAAAGTAACTTACGTTACATGAAAGCTTTGCCGTATTAATTATCTTTACACAACCAAGACTAATTAATAATGGATACAGAAATTTTAGCCAGAATTCAATTTGCCTTTACTATCGCCTTTCATTATATCTATCCACCATTAAGTATCGGTATTGGCTTAATTATGGTGATTATGGAGGGCATGTATTTAAAAACAGGACAAAAACAATATGAAATTCTTACGCGTTTTTGGTTGAAAATCTTTGCCATTACCTTTGGAATTGGCGTTGCAACTGGTATTATTATGGAATTTGAATTTGGTACCAATTGGGCTGTGTATTCAAGATACGTTGGTGATATTTTTGGAAGTGCTTTGGCAGCAGAAGGCTTATTTGCTTTCGGTTTAGAAAGTGCTTTCTTAGGTATTTTATTATTTGGGTGGAATCGTGTATCGCCTAAAGTACATTTTATATCAACCATTGGGGTTTTTCTAGGCTCTATGTTTTCTGCAGTTTGGATTGTAGTGGCGAACAGTTGGCAGCAAACACCGGCTGGCTATCATATAGTGGGTGAGGGGTTTGATGCTAGGGCAGAGGTGACTGACTTTTGGGCCATGGTATTTAATCCATCTAGTGTAGATCGAATTATACATGTTTGGCAAGGTGCTTTTTTAGCTGGTGCATTTTTAGTATTAAGCGTTCACGCTTATTATTTGCTAAAAGGACGTTATGTAGAAATTTCTAAAAAAGCGTTTAAAATTGCTTTAGCAATTGCAACTATTTTCTCTTTATCGCAATTGATTTCTGGGCATAGCTCTGCAGATGGCGTTTCGGAGAATCAGCCGGCTAAACTGGCAGCGATGGAAGGTCATTATGAGGCATCTGCTCCTGCCGATTTATATTTATTGGGATGGGTCAATGATGAAACCCAAGAGGTAACTGGTATTAAATTACCAGGTGGATTATCATTTTTAGTTCATCAAGATTTTGAAGCCCCAATTACAGGTTTAAATGCATTTCCAAAAGAAGACCGACCAGGACAGGTCAATGCCGTTTTCCAGTTCTATCATATTATGATCTCCATAGGTATGTTCTTAATAGCTCTAACTTTGTATGCTAGTTTTTTATGGTGGCGTGGAAAAATTTTCGATAAGAAATGGTTGCTTAAGATCTTTGCATTTTCTGTGCTATTACCACAAATAGCTAATCAAGTCGGCTGGTTTTCTGCGGAAATGGGAAGGCAACCATGGATTGTGTATGGACATTTAAGAACCAATGAAGGGTTTTCGCAAGAAGTATCGTCAAATCAAATTCTGTTTTCATTAATTCTATTTTTGGTCGTCTATGCCATCTTATTCTTATTGTTTATCTACTCGGTAAACAAAAAAATAAAACACGGCCCTTATGATGAAGCTAAAAATCCTGATGAATTTTTAAAATACGTTTAATCAAAAAAATATGGAAACATTTTTAGGTATCGATTATCCAACACTTTGGTATTTAGTTGTGGGTTTGTTATTCTCGGGTTACGCTATCTTGGAAGGATTTGATTATGGAGCAGGTGCATGGCATTTATTTCTAAGAAAAGATTTGAGTCGTCGTATTTCCATCAATGCCATCGGTCCGCTATGGGATGCAAACCAAGTATGGTTGATTATTGGCGCTGGTGCATTGTTTGCAGGTTTTCCAGTTATGTACGCCACGATGCTATCTGCAATGTATATTCCATTTATGTTGTTCTTAATGCTTTTAGTGTTACGATCTGCCGCCATCAAATTCAGAAGCGCCGAAGAGATGAAATGGTGGAGAAAGACTTGGGATATTATTTACTTTTTGTCCAATTCATTGATTTCATTTTTATTAGGTGTGGTTTTAGGGAATATATTACAAGGTGTTGAGATAGGCGAAAACCTAAGCTATCAAGGTGGTATTTTCTTTTCTTTTTTAAATCCTTATGCCATTATGGTTGGGTTTACCACTATATCTATTTTTATGACACAGGGCGCAATTTTTTTATTGCTAAAGACTGAAGGTCGCTTATTTGAAAGATTGACGTTTTTGCTAAAAAAGGGGATGATTTTTTTCATCATAAGCTTTGCGGTCACCTCTTTTTATACCTTAATGTTTTTACCTGGTGTAACAGATAAATTTAAAGAATATCCTATATTCTTTATCCTGCCTGTATTGGCTTTTCTTGCTGTAGCTAATGTTCCTAGGTTGGTGTCCAAAAAGAAATATGCCTATGCTTTGTTGTTCTCATCACTAACCATGGCTTTTTTGTTAATGTTAGTTGCTTTTCAATTGTATCCAGTGCTACTGCCATCGACCATTGATCCAAAATATAGTGTCACGATTTACAACGCAGCTTCGTCTCAAAAATCATTAGGCATTATGTTAACAATAGTACTAATTGGCGCTCCTCTTTTAGCAGGCTATTTCTTGTTTTTATATAAAACCTTTCATGGTAAAGTAAAGTTGGACGATACCAGTTATTAATGGTTAGGAAATAAGCTAAAAATTCTGCTAGCTCTTAATTTCACGAAATTAATTGTAACATTTTTAATGAATATGCGTCATATAAGTGTAAAATCATTAATCATGGAATCAAATTATCACACACTAAAGCGTACTGACAATCAATTATTGGTCATTACGCATTTATCGCAATTACTAACGTATTTAACAGGATTTGGCGGACTCATCGTGCCTTTAATTATTTGGGCAACGCAGAAAGATCAAGTTGAACGTATGGATACCCAAGGAAAGGCGATATTGAATTTTCAATTGAGCATACTTATATATACCATAATCAGTATTCCGTTAATCATCGTATTTGGTTTAGGAATTTTAACCTTAATACTAATCGGTATCTTGGCATTTGTAATGCCAATTGTTAACGCTATAAAAGCTGGTAATGGAGAATTACCTAGCTATCCATTGTCTATTAATTTTGTTAGTTAGTGATTAAAAAGATGTGGAATTGAAAAGGCTTACCATTTTGGGAGGCCTTTTTTTTTGCTCAAACCCGATAAATAGTAGTGCATTGTCATTTTTTTAGCATTTTTAATTTTGTAATTTCTTATCTTGACTTTATGAAAAAGCAGACCAAATTTTTAGGAATAGCAATTATAGGCATTTTGATGCTCCATTCATGCGTATCATCAAAAGGTATAGATTATAAAACGAAGAACGAACAAGAATATAAAGTTGAGACAGAAAATAAGTTAGATCATAGTGCATGGGACAAACTTCTGAAAAAACATGTAAAAGACGATGGCTTAGTAGACTATAAAGGTTTTAAATCTGATGGTGATCAACTCAATGCTTATGTCACTTATCTTAGCGAAAACAAACCCAATGAAAACTGGGCTTTTGAAGAGCAATTAGCCTACTTCATAAATGTTTATAATGCTAATACCATTAAACTCATCGTCGATAATTATCCTGTTAAGAGCATAAAAGATGTTGGTGCTACGATTTCTCCATTTTTAAAGAAATTTATAAGGATAGGTAAAAAAGAATTGTCTCTTGCAGATGTTGAAAAGGGAATTCTTCAAAAAATGAACGAACCTAGAATTCACTTTGCTATTAACTGTGCATCAATTTCGTGCCCTAAATTGTTGAATGAAGCCTACACAGCAGAAAATGTAAATCAACTGATGGATAAAGCCGCTAAAGAATTTATAAATTCTAAAAAGAATGCTATTTCTGAAGACAAAGCTGAATTATCTGAAATTTTTAAATGGTACAAAAAGGATTTCTTAAAGCAATCGGAATCCATTATTGATTATATCAACCAATATGCGGAGACGAAGATCAATAAAGGAGCGGAAATCACTTTTATAGATTACAATTGGAAGTTGAATGATGTTGACTAGATTCAAATAAGATTTTAACTGGTTAAACTTGAAATTCAATTTTCAATAATAAGTTGCCCAGTATAAAGCACTTCCACATCAAGGTTAGGTGGAGTATTGACGACAATAATATCGCCTGTACTCAAAATACTTCCTGTGAGTTGTTGTTGTGGATTTATGATAATATCATTTGTACCTCGATGATAAATAGCTGCATTTTCAACAATTAAATTCCGTCCTTCAAAACGTGCATCGCCAAACAAAAAGTTGAGGTCTAGATTGGTTGCATTTCCTGTTAAGAAGAAATTACTCAAGTTGTTTTGGGTTATGGTTAGGTTTTCAACCTGTAAATCCAGTTCAAAATCGCCATCGGTATGGAACCCATCTTCTTCCTCCAAATCTTCGGATAACAAGGTGAGGTTTGGATAGGTTAACGTATTCCCGCCTATAATTTTCAATCCAGAACTATTTCTAATTTCAGTAACATTTGGCGCAGACACATAAACTTTGGTAATGCCGTATTCTCTGGAAATGTTGCAAGCATTACTGTTTTCTATAGTTAAGCGACCTTCAGAAACTTTAATATCAATATCATTCAATAAATTTTCCCCTGTTTCAAGTAAGACTGAAAATTCTCCCTCGGAAATGATAAGTTGCGTCCGTTCAAAAACGGTTATTTTATCAAAATTGTCTAAATCATAGGTGCGTTGAATAATAGCTCCTGAAGCCTGAAAGCAATCCAAAGCATCTTCAGAATCACATGAGAATACCAAACTTAAAACCAAAACTAATACCAACTTTTTCATAATCTAATTCCTAATCCAAATTCAACAGCTTCTGCTTTTGCACCATGGGAATGCACATTGACAACACCAAATATTTTATCTGAAAAATAACGCTTCAAACCTAATCTGTTATAAACGCGACCTTCAAATTCCACAGGATAATATATGTAGTAACCCAAATGCGTGATAAATGCTATTTTATTAAATCGTAATTCGTGACCGACAAAAACACCAACACGTTTATAATCTTCATCGCCTTTAACGCCAAGTTCCGGAAAAGCTACAGATTGATGTTTGATCATTTCCTCTAAAAATTTGGACACAAATAATTCTGTTCCTGCCAGAATAGTGCTTTTGTGGTTGATGCGTTTATCTACAAATCCTGTGAATACATAAAAAGGAAATTGGCCACTACCGTTAATGTCACTTTCATTGACGCCGCTTCTAAAAACAAAGTTATATTTAAATGGTTCAGAATATTTTGTACGTTCCCCTTCAGGAATATATTCTGGAAATTCTTCAGCATCAAACACATAATTCAGTCCAGCTGAAAAAGCAAAAGTGTTGGTACTATTATTTGGTGCTTTAATGTTGGCGTTAGAGTAGTGGATGACCGTAAATCCTGCATTGAACCCTAAACCTTTATAAAGATTCTCTTTGATAAAGTCAAACTTTAAATAGGTAGAACTCAGTAAATGCGAGCCATAAGCATTGTTAATGTAATTTTCCGTTTTGTCGTAAGGCTTGTTGGTGTAGGCAATGCCTTGTCCTATTCTAAAGACCAAACTTCGATTTAAAAAGTAAAAATTAAAATGACCATAGAGCCCAATATTTTCGCCCAAATAGGGATTTTTCATGTCTTGATAAGTCATTGAAAATCCCCAATCGGGATAATTATAACGGCGTTCCCACGCATTAAAACCATAGGTTTTTCTGTTATAACTTAGCACGAAACCTGCAGGATGGTCTGTAATGAGATGGGAAATATCAGGATTATGTTCTAGAATTGTGCCATAAAAAGGGCTGAAATCCAACGAAAACGGTTTCTTTTCTTCCTCTTGAGAAAAGCATAATACACTTATTGAACAAAGAATAACCAAAAGTTGGTTGTGCATAAAAAAGTAGATTTCAAAGCGGGAAGTAATTATACCAATTTAATTTTAAAATAATACATAAATAATTTGAAATATATTTTGTTCAGATGAGATAGAAAATTCAAGCATAGCCTTAGTTACGGTTTGATTTTATATTAAAATATGAACGAAATAGAAACAAATTATATGTGTTATTTTAATGTTGAATTGGTATTTAAGTTGATTAGACTCGTGGAATTTAAAACATAAAAATAACTAAATAAAGCTCAGTATCTGAAATTTTCACATAAAAAAAGACTTATAGACAGAAAGTTCATGCCAAAGATTTGTAAATCATATTGTATAACCCAAAAGAAAGTTAGAGCTCAACACCTAAATTCCGACAGCGTCGGAAACAACGATTTTCAGAAATAATGAGCAAGTGGGTGGCTATGAAAATAAATCTAGGATTGGAACTATTAGTAAAATTAAATCCTAAATCACTAATGTATTAGCGAAAGGTGCATTGGCAAATGCGAAGCATTCACGAATTCCATATTATAAAATAAGAATACATGAGTAATTCCTAATAAATCATTTTGTCCCGATAGCTATCGGGATTGGTTCGTTTTGCATCAAGGCAACTGCGAAGCATATCATGAGTTCCTATATAAAAAATAAAAATAGACGAATAAAATGAACATATAAAAAATTAAGAACCTAAGTTCAAAATAGAATCTTTTAATACATGACAAAAAATCAGAATAGAAACAAACAAACTATATGAATTAAAAACTAATATGAATTCCGAGTTTAATAGACCTCAAAGGTTTTCAAAACCTTTGAGGTCGTGCTATTCCTAGAAAACCTGAGTAGTTTATTCTTAAATATTATTTGTTTATAATATCAACAATATTCTTAAAAACAAAAAAAAAACACCCATCCGAAAATGAGTGCTTATAATATTTTTCTCGATTATGAGATTCCTGCGTTCGCAGGAATTTGTTAGTTATTCAACATCACAGGCATCACCAACATAGTCACATGTTCGCCTTCATCTAAACCATCAATTGGAGTAAGAATTCCTGCTCTGTTTGGTAAGCTCATTTCTAACTGAACGTTATCTGAGTTTAGATTGTTTATCATTTCTGTTAAGAAGCGTGAGTTAAAACCAATTTGCATATCGTCACCTTGGTAATCACATGTTAGACGTTCTTCGGCTTTGTTGGAGTAATCGATATCTTCAGCTGAAATATTTAATTCTGCACCAGCAATTTTTAAACGGATTTGGTGTGTCGTCTTATTAGAGAAAATACTAACACGACGAACCGAGTTTAAGAATTGTGTTCTATCAATTACTAATTTATTTGGATTCTCTTTAGGAATTACCGCTTCATAATTTGGATATTTTCCATCAATTAAACGGCAAATCAATACGGAATTTTCAAACGTAAATTTAGCATTAGATTCATTGTATTCTACTAAAACATCATCATCACTTCCAGCTAAAATACCCTTTAAAAGTGTCAAAGGTTTTTTAGGCATAATGAATTCGGCAGTTTCCGTGGCACTGACATCATTTCTAGTATATTTTACCAATTTGTGAGCATCAGTGGCCACAAAGGTTAAATTATCTTGAGAAAATTGAAAGAACACTCCACTCATTACAGGTCTTAAATCATCGTTACCTGCAGCAAAAATAGTTTTGCTAATAGCAGTTGCTAAAATATCGCCCATTATGGTTGTTTTGCTAGCATCTTCTATAGAAACGGCATTTGGGAATTCAGCGCCATCAGCATAAGCCAATGCGTATTTACCATGATTAGAGCTAATTTCTACCGTGTTGTTGTCTTCTACAACAAAGGTCAGAGGTTGCTCAGGAAACGTCTTTAAGGTGTCCAAAAGTAATCGAGCAGGTAAAGCGATGCTTCCTTCAGAATCACTTTCAACATCCATAGTTGCAGACATTGTCGTCTCTAAATCACTAGCCGAAATCGTTAATTTGGACTGGCTCAGCTCGAATAGGAAATTATCTAAAATTGGCAGCGTATTACTGTTATTAATCACGCCTCCCAATACTTGAAGTTGCTTTAATAAATAAGTGCTTGAAACAATAAATTTCATGTGTTCTATATTAATTGTTTTTTATTCGTAACACGAAACATCTTATTTAGAATTTAAAGATAAAATCCAACCTATTCGGTTAGATGTTTCACGATGAATATATGTGTTGAATTCTTTTTGGTTCGTCTTACAAATATATCTCAATAGAAGGGTTTTATAAAACAAACTTATTAACAAATTTTTCCCACGAAATTGGGAATCCCGCTGTAGTAAAGTTCAGATTTTAAGAGGCGTATTTACGTTTTCTCAAATAGTTAAAAACAAAGCCAAACAAGCCTAATAGTATAAGCGGCAAAGCAATATTGATAAATTGCCAAGTTCCTTTGCTGTCTTTTACTTTATCGGCATCCAAAAAAGCGACACTAATCTCCTTGGCTCTAATGTTTATAAGTCCTGTATCGTCCAAAAGGTAATTGACTGTATTAAGCACAAATTCCTTGTTGCCAAACGATTTTCCTGTGAGTTGGTCAAAGCCCAACTCTAAAGGTCTGTTTTTTATAACTTCATTTTTAACCACATTACCATCCGAAATCACGACCATTTTAGTGTCAACACTTTTAGACTTAAAATTAGTCACTTTAAAAGGTAAAACACGTTTATCATAAACCGAAGTAAACGCGCCTTCTAAAAGAACGGCTAAATTTTGAGGACCTTTATCATACGAGGTTTCATCTGGTGCTTGCGTTACGTTCGCTAATGAAATTGTAGTTGGAGCACCTTCTAACTTGGATTTTGGCGAACTCTGTAATAAAATGGATTTTTTGATGCTATTTTTTAAGGTGTCAATCGGACTCGCAAAATCAAATTTTACCAAGTTTAAATTTTTGGTAATTGGATGATTGGGATTGGATGCTGCCAGAGGTGAATATTGCCATTGAATCGGTTGCATTTGCGCCTGACTGCCTTCTCCAATCGATAACATAATCGGAGCAGAGTAGAGGTCTTTTACTAAAGTTGGGTTCACGCGAACACCGTATTTGAAGAAAAAATCATTCAAATTCAAATCGCGCATAATTGAAACGCCTGTGCCTGCCTCATTATACAAACTGTCCTTGTCCATAACCACGGATTCTGTTAGCCATAGACTTTTGCCACCATTCATGGTATATTGATCTAAAATAAGCTTTTCATTCTCTGAAAATGGAATACTAGGTTTTGCAGAAATAATTAAATCGTAGTCCTTCAATTTGTCTAACGTGCCTTGTGGATTGGTAGCCACACTATCTAAAGTGAATTGCGCCAAATTATAATAAGGTCTTATCGTTTGAAGAAAGTCAGCGATATAAATATCGTCTAACTGCCCATTACCTTTCAAAATTGCAATCTTTTTTGACTTGGCATTGACCAATTTGCTAAAACCATCTGCAAAAGCATATTCCAACGATTGCACCGAATTATTAATCTGCTCCTGTAAACCTTGTGTGATGCTTCGTTTTAAAAGTGGAATTTTCACACGTCCATTTTTATAACTGGCATAAGCCCAAGGAAAAATGATGTCTTGCGTTACTTTTCCTGTACTATTATCGGTGTTAATATAAGGTTCTAAGCCTTGTTTTGTTAACTCCTCTATATATTGTTGCCGTGTGTTTTCATCTTTAATTGGATCAATATAATTAACAACAATTCGATTTGATTTTAATTGAAATTCATCTACAATCTGTCTGACTTCAGTTTGAAGTAACCTAAATTCCGAAGGAAAATCCCCTTCCAAAAACACATCGATTATTAAAGGCGAATCCAAATCATTAACCAATGATTTTGAAGCATCCGAAAGCGTATACCGATTATCTTTTGTAAGATCGAAGCGTTGATACACCGAACTTGAAATCGAATTCACAATAATGAGTGCAACAACAATAGCAATGCTATATAAAATAGATTTATTCTTCTTCATTCTCGAAAGTTATTTCTTCTTGATACGGTTTTAAAGCGATGACTTTGCCATTTTGAAACGTTATTTCTACACGCTCTTGCTTAGTGTTAAAAGCTCCGGGTTCAATGCCAAGTCCGTAATTCCATTTGTCAGCATCGTGTGTTTTTTTTGATTCGTCCCATGAGAGCCACTCTGCTTTTCCTAAAAGCTTTGTTATGCTTTCCTTTGATGCGCCAATTAAGGTGTCTGATGCCATAGTATTATCAATCATCTCATAACGTAATGCTGGTGATTCGATCCAAGCCTCACTATCAAAATATTTCTGATGATGATAACTGCTAATGATATTCAGAAATGGATAAAACATAAAGAAAAATACAAAAGGGGTCAAAATCAAGCTTATTAATGCCGAGAGCCATTTTCGTTTATCAACTGTATTTAAAAATAAAAATAACAGTACAAAAACGATGACTAAAAACAGGAATAATAAGGGTGTGATAATCATCTTACTGCTTTTGAATTCTCAGTTTTGTAAATAGCAAAAATGCTATGGCTATACTTATAAAATACACCAAATCCCTTGTGTCAATAACACCACGACTCATACTGTTGTAATGTGCGGACATACCAAGATTTTCCATATAAACAAGATTGTCGAAAATATTATAATTCGATAAACCTTCAAATCCGAAATAGAAAAAGAAACAGATAAAAACAGCAATGATAAAAGCCACAATCTGATTTTCGGAAAGCGTAGAGGCAAACACGCCAATGGCTGTATAAGCTCCAACTAAAAATAAAAGTCCAAAATAGGAACCGATGGTGCTGCCCATATCGAGATTGCCTTCTGGATTTCCTAATTGATAAACCGTGTACACGTATAGCAGCGTGGGAATAAGAGCCATTAAAATCAATGCAAAAGCGCCAAAATATTTGCCTAATACAATCTGAAAATGAGAAATTGGTTTGGTAACCAATAACTCTAGAGTGCCTTGTTTTTTTTCGTCACTAAAACTTCGCATCGTCACTGCTGGCACTAAAAAAATAAGAATCCATGGTGCCAATAAAAAGAACGATGACAAACTAGCTTGTCCATTATCCAAAATATTGAATTCACCTTTAAAAACCCAAAGAAATAGTCCGTTGAGTAATAAAAAGACACCAATGACCAAATAGCCAATTGGCGAAGCGAAGAAGGTGTTTATTTCTTTTTTAAGTATTGCTAGCATTTTTCAGTGTTCAGTGTTCGGTGTTCGGTGTTCAGAGTTCAGAGTTCAGAGTTCAGAGTTCAGAGTTCAGTTTTCATTTTGCTTTGCGCCAACGACACAATGCGAAATTTTGTTTTTATTCGTAATTCGTCAATCTAAAATCGCCAATTTGTCCACACTCCAAGCTTCAGGTTTTCCATTAAATAATGGTTTTGTCTTAGCCCAAACCCCTTTAAACAATTCAGAGTGCCTATAATTATTTAAATCCTCTTCCGAATCCCAATAACTATAAGTAAAAAAGATATTGGTGGTATTTTGGTCGCGATACAATTCTAAAAACTGGCAGCCTTCAAAATTTCGAATCTTTTCTTTTACCGTTTCAAAATTAGCCAAGAATTCTTCAATTTTAGAAGGTTCAAAGCTCATTTTTACAATTCTTACTAACATCTTGTTTCCACGAAAGTGGGAATCTTTTTCTTTTGTACCCATATTATAAAAAGCCTTTCCTAAATCCTTTCCAAAGGAAAGAACTTTCTCACTGTTGTGAATATTAAAATATACCTTTTAGACAATCCTATTTTTCCTACAGTAAAGAAATGTATTCTCACTCCTATGTTCACTGTTTATACCTATCGTTTTCCTTTCCTTTGGGAATCCCGTTAGCTATCGGGAAAGGATGGGCTTAAAATTCACGGTAACCGTATCCATATTTTTTAAACCCATCAACGTAGAAGCGCCACCCACTGTGGTGCAATTACTTTTATAAACAGCTATTTCTAAATAATCGGAAGAGTTAAAAACGACTAAGCCTTTGCCTTCAACATCGCGTTTGGATTCTTCGATTTCAAAATTTATGATATCACTAAATTTATTATGAATTTTTTTAAACATATGGTTTCTAGCAAAAACCTCATAAGCCCTTCCTTTTTGAACGGTTTCAAAAAATTTGCGTTTAATATTGGTCACCACATTTCCATAATTGTCAATATAGATAACACTCCCAATAATTTGGTTCTGCTCATCATTTACAAAAGGCACTAAATTTTTAATTGGTTTAATTGTGTTAATAACTTTTCCAATCACATCCAAGGTTCCGCCTCGTGCAATATGACAAGCCACTTTTACAAAAATATCCAAAACAGGAAAGTTGGTTTCAACTCTGTCGTGTATATTAATTTCAACGATTTTTTCTGGTGCGATTTCCGTACATATCATGCTCATAATACCATTGTTGGCGCATATAAAGTAATGGTCGTCTAATTTAACTGCAATATGCTTATTTTCAGGACTTAATTCAGAATCAATTCCTATTAAATGAATCGTTCCTTTTGGGAAACTACTGTAGGCATTTTGAATAATATAAGCCGCTTCAGAAATATTAAATGGTGATACACAATGAGAGATATCTACAATCCTAATATCCTCAAGTTCGCTATAAATCGCTCCTTTTGTGGCTCCTGCAAAGTGGTCTTTTTCTCCAAAATCAGTCGTTAAAGTGATTATCGCCATGGATTGATTGTTGATATTTTTTTAAGATTTGTGGTTGTAAAATTATTAGCTTTGTGTCATACAACAGAATCACAAAATTAAGAAAAGAAAAGAGATTAACGGACCAAATGAATTTTAATATTTGTTGGTTTAAACTAAACAAAGCAAGCTTTTGAACGAACTTATCCTAGAACTCGAAGAAATAACTCCAAAAGAATTCTTCGGTGCACAAAATGCAAACATTGTACTTCTAAAAAAGTATTTCCCAAAACTTAAAATTGTCGCGAGAGGCAATAAGATAAAAGCCTATGGCGATGAAGATTTACTCGAAGAGTTTGATCGCAGAATGAATATGTTAATAGAGCATTTTGCAAAATATAACAAACTGGACGAAAATGTAATAGAGCGTGTTTTAACAAGCCAGAGTAGCGACGATTATAACACATCTGACAAAAGTGGCGAAGTTATAGTGCATGGCGTTGGTGGAAAATTAATAAAGGCACAAACAGCAAATCAGCGCAAGTTGGTGGAAAGCATGCGTAAAAACGATATGGTTTTTGCCATTGGTCCGGCCGGAACAGGTAAGACCTATACAGGAGTTGCTTTAGCGGTACAAGCCCTAAAAAGCAAAGAAGTAAAGCGGATTATTTTAACGCGTCCTGCAGTGGAAGCTGGTGAGAATTTAGGGTTCTTGCCAGGGGATTTAAAAGAAAAATTAGATCCATATATGCAACCCTTGTATGATGCCTTGCGTGATATGATTCCTCACGAAAAACTGGAAAGTTATATCGAAAAAGGCGTGATACAAATTGCACCATTGGCTTTTATGCGCGGTCGTACACTGGATCATGCTTTTGTAATTTTGGATGAAGGTCAGAACACGACACATGCCCAAATGAAGATGTTTTTAACTCGAATGGGTAAGAATGCGAAATTTTTACTCACAGGTGATCCTGGACAGGTGGATTTGCCACGTCGTACAACATCTGGATTGAAAGAGGCGCTTTTGGTGTTAAAAAATGTGGAAGGTATTGGTATGATTTATTTAGACGACAAAGATGTGATTCGCCATAAATTGGTTAAGAAAGTAATTGCAGCTTATAAGAGTATTGAGAATAGGGAATAATCCCCTTTAATTCCCCAAAGGGGAAAACTCATAATTTAAAAACATGATGATTTGATAGTATGACCACATTAATGAAAACTATAATTTTTATTCAAATATGAAGGGACGGAGAACTCGCGACTTGTCCATACGTTCAAAAAAGAAATCCGCAAAAATTCAAAAAAATTAAATCTAATAATGTCAAACACCATAACAGACACTAATTTCAATTTTCCAAATCAAAAAAGTGTTTATAAAGGAAAAGTAAGGGAAGTTTATAATATTAATGATGAACAATTGGTCATGGTTGCCACTGATCGCTTAAGTGCCTTTGATGTGGTGATGCCAAAAGGAATTCCTTATAAAGGGCAAATCTTAAATCAGATTGCAACGAAGATGATGAAAGCGACTGAGGATTTGGTGCCCAATTGGTTGGTGGCGACGCCAGATCCTAATGTCGCCGTCGGGCATTTATGCGAACCGTTTAAAGTGGAAATGGTGATTCGTGGTTATATGTCTGGTCATGCAGCTCGTGAATATAAAGCAGGAAAACGAATCCTTTGCGGCGTTGCAATGCCAGAAGGCATGAAAGAAAACGATAAATTTCCAAATCCTATTATCACACCAGCCACAAAGGCTGAAATGGGCGATCATGACGAGGATATTTCTCGAGAAGATATTTTGAAAAAAGGCATCGTGTCTGAAGAAGATTATAATGTTCTTGAAGATTACACCAGAAAACTATTCCAAAGAGGAACAGAGATCGCAGCAGATCGCGGGCTAATTTTAGGCGATACAAAATACGAATTCGGGAAAACAAAGGACGGTAAAATTGTTTTGATTGACGAGATCCATACACCAGATTCTTCACGTTATTTCTATGCTGATGGTTACCAAGAGCGTCAAGATAGAGGAGAGGCGCAAAAACAATTGTCTAAAGAATTTGTAAGACAATGGTTGATTGCCAATGATTTCCAAGGCTTAGAGGGGCAATCCGTTCCTGTTATGAGTGATGAATATATTGAATCAGTAAGCGAACGCTATATCGAACTTTATGAGAATATTACAGGAGATACATTTGTAAAAGCAGATGTCTCTGATATTCAGAGTCGGATTGAGGGTAATGTTTTAGAGTATTTGAAAGTTGTTTAGTTTTTAGTCGCTCAAATTTGAATAGGAGCTTTTCAAAATCTCAGTATGATGCTCAACATGATGGGCGGTCCACATAATTAGTTCTCGAACTGGCATTTTGCCCATTAAAGGATGCGGCAAAACTACGGTGTCTAAATTCTTATCGCTAATTCGCCTGGTTTTGTATTGTAGTTTCTTTTCTTCGGTTTGCAATCGGTTTAAAAGATATTGTTTGTCTGCCAGTTTAGGAACTTTCATGTTTTGAGACGCTTTATAAGTTTTGCCTTTTGCATCTGACAGCCTTTCTTGGTAGCGTTTAACAATCGCTTCGTATGCTCTAACGGGTCTATTTACCTTTCCAAATTTTAACCGCAACAAAAATTTAGGCATGCTCAGTGCATTGTTGAGCGGAACTATGCCCTGTAATAAATGCAATACTTGCTGGCCTGTGGTCCATTTGCCTTCTGGTCCTTGCGTCCACGAGTCGTCGGGTTGTTTTTCTAACCAAGTAATCAATTCAGAATGTTTAGTGTCAATTAAATCGGCAATATCGTCTTTATGCATATGAAAGATTTTGATAAAGAAAAGATATGGATTTTTCTTGAAAGTAAAGGAGAGGAGTTGTAAAGTTATTTCTTTTGATTAGAATCAGGAATCAAGAATCAGGAATCAAGAATCAGGAATCAAGAATCAGGAATCAAGAATCAGGAATCAGGAATCAAGAATTAGGTCTATGACTAAATTGGAATTTGGATTGTATAATCTGTGATTTGAGTTCTTATTCTTCAACTTCCTTTTCTTGAATCACAATCTTATCCTTCTTAAAGATGGGTACTAAATAAGACAGGTTAAACCCAAAACCTCCTCCGAAAGCACTACTGTCGTAGGTTCTGTTATAACCAGGAACATAGAGATTTTCGTAATTATCAATCTCTTTCTCTGAAAGTAAAACTTTTAGTTGCACATTAACACCAGCAAAAAAATTATTGAACACTTCCGCTTTTAATCCCACTTGAAGCTCTACCCAAAGTGCTGATAAGCCATTATATTCTGTGCCTTCATCAACTGTAAATTGCTCGCCCCAGTATTGATTGTAAACATCAAAAATGGTATAATTATTTAAGGTTTGGCTAAAAGAACTTGCGCCAACCCGGAAACCAACATAAATCATATTTTCCATATCGAGCCAGTTTTTGTAAAAATTCATATCCACTCCAGCTTTAAAATAGCTACCTTTTGTGGTATTATTTAAATAATCAGTTTCTAGGAGGCGTTCTTCATTGCCAATTTCACCAGCAATATATAAACGTTTAGTCAAACGATAATCGCCCATGATTTCAAAACCAGAATAGTCATCATCTAGGAAAGTTCGTGCTAATTTGCTTATATCTGCTCCAAGCCTAAGACCATACTTTTGCTTGTAAATTAAAGTATCTTTAACCGTTTTTTTCTCCTCTTGCGCAAAAGCCATTGCAGAAAACAACAGCAATATTGTTACACTTCTAATGATAGATGCGTACATGTGTTGTGTTTTCATTTTCAACAGTATTTTCAATGCTTTCTTCTATAATAATATTTGCGATCCATGGCACTGAATCATTGGATTCGCTTGTGACATTTAATTCTGTAAATATGCTTTTGTAACCACAAGCTCTTGAGACATAAACAAACTCGGTGCTATATGATATGACCAAAATATCTTTGTTGGAGTTTGTGGTTAGGTCGTCATCTTCAACACGTAAATTGGTGTCTTTTTCTAAAATGTATCTTATGGTTATTGTGTTTGCTGAATTGTCGGTTGATTCCTCTTCAATTAATAAAGGTAGTGCCAAGGTGTTGGTATTTACATTAAATACATAGGAATCGTCATCGTTATACTTTGCTACTAATGTATCAGATTGGACCGTAGGCTCTATGGGATTTCCTTCTTCATCTAATTCTAATACACCATCTCCATAAACCGTTAGTCTAGGCACATTTTTTAAGACTTCCAAATCATCAATATCATAGAATTCAACAATTAATCGAGGTGTTGTGGAAGTCGTTTCTGCACATATATCATCACGCTCGCAATTAAAGCTTAATATGGCTAGAGTGATAAAACTTATAAAAATCAGTAGTCGTTTCAAATTTAATTATTTCAATTTTCAGTCTTCAGTCTTCAGTCTTCAGTCTTCATTCTTCAGTCTTCAGTCTTTGGTCATCCGTCTTCTGACTTCAGTTTTAGGTTATTTAAAAATTTCTATTCATACTTAAGGCTTTCTTTCATTATTTCTCAAAAAGCACAACCGTTTCAATATGTGCAGTATGTGGAAATTGATCAACCAAACTGAGTTTTTTAATCGTATAACCAGCTTCCATCAATTGCTCAGTATCTCTTGCCTGTGTTGCAGGATTACAAGATACATAAACCAAACGTTCTGCATTTAGGTTTATTATTTTTTTAAGGGTTTTAGGCGCAATTCCAGCTCTCGCAGGATCTAAAATTAGAGTTCTTATTTTGTTTATATATTCAGGGTGTTCACTTAAAAATTTCCCAACATCAGCAGCATAGAATTTCAAACCTTCAATGTTGTTTCTTTTTGCGTTTTCTTTAGCATCCTTAATGGCAGCAGCCACAATGTCTACGCCAATAATTTTGGTGTTTTTGGCTTTGTTGGCTATGATTTGGCCAATAGTTCCTGTGCCACAGAACAAATCCAAGACCACGGTATTGTCAACCGCATCTTTATTTTCTAGAGCGTAATCGACGACTTTAGAATAGAGTTTTTCGGCACATTTTGGGTTCGTTTGAAAAAAGCTTTTCATGCTGATTTCAAAATTTAAACCAAATAATTCTTCAACTATTTTGTCATTACCATAAACTAGGGAAATACGTCCTGTGGTGGCTATGGTTCGGTCTCCGACTTCATCATTTATAGTGTGTAACAGTCCGGCAACTCTATCTCCAAATAATTCTACTAGAAAATTCGCGAATTTATCCAAATCAAATTTTGGTAAATCGTAAGATGTAGTTACCAAATTAAATAAGAGCTGATTGGTTTTATATGATTTTCGAACCACGAAATACCTAAAAAAGCCTTCCTTTTTTGGAGCATGCCAAGGTGCTAATCCTGTTTCAATGCAATACGCTCTGATATCTTTAAGATGGTTTTCGAATTCAGCATCAAATAAGCCTGAATCTTTATTTAGATTATCGCCACACCACCATGTACCACGTTTTTTAAAACCTAAGGTGAATTCATCAACATCCGTTTTCAATTCGTGATCATAACCAATGGCAGAAAAACCATATTCCATTTTATTACGGTAATGAAAGGTGTTAGGCGAGGTGACAAATTCGTCAAACTTGTCTTCAATATCAGCGACTTTACCAATTCGTTTAAATAATTCTAAGGTACTTTGCTTTTTATATTGATGCTGTTTTTCAATGGGTAAATTAATATAAGGCGCGCCAGGAATGCTTTGATATGGCATATCAATTTCATCTTCTGCCGATTTTAAGACTTCAAAAAGTTTTCCTTCCGCATATTTCTTGCTAGTCTTTTTGATTTGGGTTTTTACCAACTGACCAGGTAAGGTATTGGGTACAAAAACCACAAATTCACCATGTTCATTGCGAATTCGCCCAATGCCTTTGCCACCAAAAGCGTAATCTTCAATTAAGATGTCGATGATTTGTCCGCGTTTTACAAATTTGTTGCGTTCTCTTTTTGGCATTTTTTGAATTAATTTGGGTGCAAAGATATCTTTATTTTATAAATAGATAAGACGAAAGGCTATTTGATAATTATTTGAAAATTTAATTAGTTCAAACCATTAGCGTTTAAAATGCTGTAAAGCTAATTTCACACACAAATAACAGATCATTCAAATAAGAATTATAGACCACTATGCAAATATAGCCAATTGTTATGCTCAATTTTTTGGTAATCTACTACATTGTTTTGTTGTAATTAAAAATGTCGTCATTAGCTTCAAAAATTTCGGAGTAATACTAATATGAATTCAAATAGAATATTTGTAATTTGCAAAAACAGAAAATCCAATAAGATGGCTAATGTAGATAAAATTAGAAACGGATTAATTGAAAAAATTCTTTCGATAAGAAATAAGGAATTTTTAGAAACTCTTGATAAGCTTGTAACTTTTAGTGCCTCAGAGTCTGATAAAGTAGCATTAACCGATGAGCAAAAGTTAATGTTACAAATGAGCGAAGAAGATGTAAAAAACGGTGAACTTATTTCCCAACATGAAATGGATAAACGGAATCTCGAATGGCTCAACGCAATGTAATCTGGACAAGAACAGCAGATATACAGTTCGTTGGTATACTGGAGTATTGGGTAAACCGAAATAAATCAGCATCCTTTTCAAAGAAATTAGTTGGTTTGGTAACCAAGCATACAAAGGAAATTGCAAATACACCTTTTATTTATAAATAATCGGACTTCAAGGACATTCGAGTTTCTTCACTTGGAAACTTTAGTATATATTTTAAACCAACTGAGACATCAATTATAATCTATGCCTTTTAGGACAACAGGCAAAACCCCTAGACTTTGCTTGACATTATGAAGACCAATATGTAGTTTTTATTAATTAGAAATAGTTTGTTTTGCCAATAAAATACTTTTTAATAATTCATAAATCTGGTATTGAAAAAGGCCTTATTATGTTTCAATACAACAGGAATATTTATTAATTTGCACACCTCTAAGGATGATTTCTTTCCCACGCTGAATTTTCGGTCTTCACATCTTCACTAAAGTTACTGTGAGCAAAGGCTGAAAGGAAAAAGGTAGATAAGGAACTCGCTAAGCGAGATTTAATTATTCATGTTTGCATTGTTAGCAATGTTGAACGGTGCCTTTTACTAAGGCATAAACCTTAAATTAAATTAAAATGGCTGTTTTAGACCAAGTAACATCGCAGCAAGCGATAGATTTAGAAAACAAATATGGTGCGCACAATTACCATCCACTACCTGTAGTTTTGAGTAGAGGAGAAGGTGTATATGTATGGGATGTGGAAGGAAAAAAATATTATGATTTCCTTTCTGCATACTCAGCAGTAAACCAAGGACATTGTCATCCTAAGATTGTGAACGCAATGACAAACCAAGCACAGACCTTGACCTTAACATCGAGAGCATTTTACAATGACATGTTGGGTAAGTTTGAGAAATATGCAACTGAAACCTTTAAGTTCGATAAGCTTTTACCAATGAATACTGGAGCAGAAGCCGTAGAAACTGCTTTGAAAATCTGTAGAAAATGGGCTTACGAAGTCAAAGGCATTGATGAGAATGAAGCCGAAATTGTGGTATGCGAAAATAACTTTCACGGAAGAACCACAACTATCATTTCATTTAGTAATGATCCTGTAGCACGTAAAAACTTTGGACCTTATACCAAAGGCTTTATTAAAATTGACTACGATAATCTTGAAGCTTTAGAACATACCTTGAAAAGTAATTCTAATGTTGCTGGTTTTTTGGTTGAGCCAATTCAAGGCGAAGCTGGCGTATTTGTACCAAGTGACGGTTATTTGTCAAAAGCAAAGGCATTATGTGAAAAATATAATGTTTTGTTTATTGCAGACGAAGTACAAACAGGTATTGCTAGAACAGGTCGTTTATTAGCGACTTGCGGTAATTGCAGTTGTGCGGATAAACATTGTTCGGGAACTCCCGAAGTTAAGCCAGATATCCTAATCTTAGGAAAAGCCTTGTCTGGTGGTGCCTATCCTGTTTCTGCGGTTTTGGCCAATAATAGTATAATGAACGTTATTCAACCAGGAAACCATGGAAGTACTTTTGGTGGAAACCCTGTAGCAGCAGCAGTCGCAATAGCAGCTTTAGAAGTCATTAAAGAGGAGAATTTAGCAAACAATGCAGAAGAATTAGGACAATTATTTAGAAGCGAACTCTCTAAGTTTATTGAAACGAGTTCTATCGTTAATGCGGTACGAGGAAAAGGGTTGTTGAATGCTATTTTAATCAACGATTCTGAAGACAGCGATACCGCTTGGAATATTTGCTTAAAATTAAGGGATAACGGTTTATTGGCAAAACCGACCCATGGTAATATTATTCGATTTGCACCACCTTTGGTAATGACCAAAGATCAGTTACTGGATTGTGTTTCCATAATCACGAAGACTTTAAAGGAATTTGAATAATAGAAATTTTAATTTATAAAAAAAGCGATTTTCTTAATTGAAAATCGCTTTTTGTGTTATTAAGATTAAACTATTGGTTTTGTTGCCATTGTTCCATCATTTCTTGGGATTGTCTCATTAATTCGTCCCAACCAACAGTATATATTCTATAGACTGTCATTATTAAGTAAACCACATTTATAATTAAGATTACAAGCGCCACAATTTTGGCGGTATTCATAGCTTTTACACTACTTTGATCATAATCCTCTGGATTTTGGCTCGCTTTTTTTAAACCACTTTGGGCGATTAAAAATGCAGGTCCTGCAAGTAAAACTCCAGCGCCTCCAATACAGCAGCATAGTAATCCAATAATAGCTAATACATAAACAATAGCTGGGTTTAATTTTTGTTGTTCCATAATTTTTGAAATTTATTTTAAGTAAAGTTTGATTATAAAATTGGTTACAATTATAAACACGTTGGTCAAAGCCAAGATAATAATTATTTTATTACTGTTCTTAATATTCCAGAAACTGTTGACAATTAAAAACCCAAAAAAGACGATTAATGTATAAATCGCTGGATACATAAAAAAGGCGTCAATCAGTTTCCCATTAAATATCAAGGCAATCGAACGTTGCATTCCACAACCCATACATTCAAACCCTAACAGTTTTTTGTTTAGGCATGGCAACATATAATCTTCAAGTCCTTTGGCAATAATAAGCATAGTGCTAATTTAACAAATTGCATATTACACTCAAGTCAAATAGGTAAAAAAATCTACAGAACGTTTTAATGGATTTGTGTTAATACGTGTAATTTCTGTCGAAAAAAAGATGTATTAATCTTTGATATACTACTTTTGTTTATGAACTTTTTTAAACTTTTTGGTAAAGGCGAAAAAGGACAATTTTTCAACTCATTGAAAAAGTCTAACCAAGTTCATTAATAATCCATTTGAAATGAATATGTCCAGAATTATAAATTTGATATGCATCATCGTTGGCGGATTGGTGGCTTTTTATGCCCAAGCCGAAGCTGAGCAAAATGTATATTTATTAATAGGTGGTATTGTGATTTTAATGTTTGGGATTTATAGAACCTCTAGAAATATTCCAAGTAAGCACGATAAACCTGAAGAATCTTCCATAAAAACAGAGAAAGAGGATGAAGTTTAAAGTAGGCGATAAGGTGGAAACCATTGATGATGATATTACTGGAATTATAACTAAGATTTCAGAAAACACAATTACGGTTGAGGCTGACGACGGTTTCGATTTGCAGTTTGAAGCTCATGAGCTCATGTTGACGTCGTCGGGAAATTCGCTTGAAAATGCCGTTTACAACACCGATTTTGAAGCAGTAAAAAAAGAAAAGGAATCCATAAAACGAAAATCAACGCCAACGGTAAAACCCAAAGAGCGACACGCTCCAAAGTTTGAAGTCGATCTGCATATTCATCAATTAACAAAATCTTCGAAAGGGATGTCTAATTTTGATATACTCAATTTACAATTAGACACCGCAAGAGGCCAATTGGAGTTTGCCATCAGAAAACGCATTCCTAAAGTTGTATTTATACATGGTGTTGGAGAAGGCGTGCTTCGCCAAGAGCTGGAAACGCTTTTTGGGCGTTATAACAATGTAAAGTTTTATGATGCAGATTATAAAACTTATGGTTTAGGTGCTACTGAGGTTCGGATTTTTCAGAATATTGAGCCTTAGTCTTCGTCTTGATCAAATACGGCAGGCGTAATTGTTAAAGAAGTGCCCAAAGTCCCTAAACTAATAAATGTTGTTCTTAGAACTTCTAAGTCAATATCTCGCACAACAAATGTTGTGGTTACTACTCTACTGAATGTTGTAATTCTTTTTCCTGGATCTGGATATGGGTCCATATAATCTTCATGATTATATAAATAACGATAAACACTTATTCCTTCTACATCCACAACTTGATCTACTGAACCACTTCGTGGATTTTTATCACCATCTACATCCTCTAGATAAGTAGGAATTCCATCACCATCATCGTCGTCGTCAAGATAATCCGGAAAATTATCTCCTGTTATTGGTACATCTGCGTCTGAATTTAGTGGATTTGTAGTTGGGTCATCATCATCATCATCTTCGTCATTTAGTTCGAATTTGGTTAATACATTATCATTATCGTCGTCCTCATCCAAGTAATCAGGGATTCCGTCGTCATCCCAATCTTGAGAATCCCAATAAATGCCATCTTCATATTGGTCTCCTGAAATACCTTCAAACTCATTTGGAACACCATCATTATCATCATCTAAAACTGTCACGGTTACCTCAGCGGTACCTGCATCTGCTGGGTAATCCTCTGTAATTACTAATTCAGAATTAGTAATGACATCACATAATAGTGCATTGGGATTAATATTATATGAACGATAATTAAATTGGACATCCGAATCTGAGAGTTGTATTATTTCAGGGTCTCCTTCTGGTGTGGGAAACAAAAATAAATCTTCATATTCTGGCTTTGGAAGCAATAAGGTTAAGGATTCATTAGGATCAGATTTTGTGTTATAAATTAAATATGACGCTACAAAATTATCGCAAATTTCCAATTCTTCATCAAATTCTAATTCAACTGTAAGAATATCGCCATCATCACAGGCGACCATAAAGACCAAACAAAAAAGGATATAAAAACGACGTATCATAGCTTCAATTTTCAACAAAAATAAAGGATTTGTAAAATTATAACGCTGCATTATCTAAATAATTTTATTTACGATATTTTTGCAGCAAAGACGAGTTATATATGAAGCAAGTATATTTAGATAACGCAGCTACAACTTCTATAAGACCAGAAGTTATTGACCGTATGACGAAAGTTTTACAGAATAACTATGGAAATGCATCCTCTACGCACAGTTTTGGTCGCTCGTCTAAAGCACTTTTGGAACAATGCCGGAAAAATATAGCTTCATATTTCAATGTGGCTGCATCAGAAATTGTATTTACTTCTGGAGGAACGGAAGCCGATAATCTTGCGCTACGAAGTACCGTTAGAGATTTAGGCGTAACCGAAATCATCACCTCCAAAATTGAGCATCATGCTGTTTTACATACAGCGGAACAATTACAAAAAGAATATAACATAACGTTGAAATTTGTAAATGTTGACGACTGTGGCGTAATTATTTACGAGCATTTAGAAGAATTACTACAATCGGGTAACAAATCTGTAGTTAGTTTAATGCATATTAATAACGAGGTTGGAAATATTTTAGATATTAAGCGTGTCGCAGAACTTTGCAAAAAATACAATGCCATGTTCCATACAGATACCGTACAATCCATTGGTCATTATAAAATAGACTTACAAGCGATACCTATAGATTTTTTAGCAGCAAGCGCTCATAAATTTCATGGACCAAAAGGAGTTGGTTTTTGTTTTATCAGGAAAGAATCTGGATTGAAACCAATGATTTTTGGTGGCGAACAGGAGCGAGGCTATAGAGCTGGTACAGAATCCATTCATAATATTGTTGGTATGGATGAAGCCTTAAAAATTGCTTATGCTAATCTTGAAGACGAAAAGCAATATGTTTTAGGTTTAAAATCATATTTCATGCAACAGCTAGAAACGCATATACCAAAAGCAAGTTTTAATGGCGGTTGCGCTGACGAGATTAATAGCACTTATACGTTGGTTAATGTGTGTTTGCCCATTGCTCCAGAAAAAGCTGCGATGCTTCAATTTCAACTCGATTTAAAAGGTATTGCCTGCTCAAAGGGAAGTGCTTGCCAAAGCGGAAGTAACCAACAATCGCATGTGTTGACTGAAATTTTGAATGAAGAAAAACTAAAGCAGCCTTCTGTCCGTTTCTCTTTCAGTATTTATAATACTAAAGAAGAATTAGATTATGTCATTAATGTGTTAAAGACATTTGTTAATTCTTAACGATGATCTTCTTGGATTTTGCTTTAGTGTTTGAGTACGTAGATACGTTTACAACATACACACCATCACTTAAATTCAATGTAGATAAATTGTATTGCTCCTCAATAGCATCGTAATTACCTTTCAAGATTTGTTTTCCGGCAACATCAAAAATTTCTACAGATTTTATATCTAAACTATTCGGATTTTGAACCGTAAGTTGATGTTTACCATTATCCTGTAGAATAGTTAAAGAAGTGATATCTAATTCATCAATACTCAAAGTGCTTTCTGTGGTAAATACAATTTCGAAGCGATCTGTGTAGTTGCCTGGAGCAATATTAAGATCGTAATCTTGCTGTCTCAAATCAACATAAATATCAGTTTCAATATCATGAATATAAATGCCTTGGGAATCATCGAAATTTTGAATATCGAATATTCTAAAGCGAAGTGGTTGTTGTTCTTCAATGTCAACTATTAAAGGAATAGCCAATGTGTTTTCAAATGGATAGGCTAGGCCTATAAAGTCTTTGTCGTTATAAGTAAAATAGGCATCATTTACTAATTCGCTCGCACGACTTAGTTCTAATCCGTAATCAAAACCGGTAGTAGCTGTATCATGGAAATTCAATAACATTTGTCTTACATAATTTGCTTCATTGATGCTAAACTCCACATTAATTCTAAATCGTTTGTAATCATCTGGCACAATAGACAAGCCATTTTCCTGAAATTGAACTCCAGAAGAGGTTGTAATATCGTTGTTATTTTCACTTCTAAAAAAATAACTATTATTTATACCTTCTTTTTCATAGATACGATGTGCATTTTTTATACTTACACTTCCAGATGAGCCTACATCGCCTTGGACCATAAAACCTTGGCCAATTGGTATGTAGCGATATGCCATTTTAGAACCGTTACTTGGAGGTCCAGGCGGCAGAGGTAGGACATTATCCTGCTCATCATATTTAAAAAAAGCAGCAGGAGCATTGGACATGATTACACCTGAGGCGTCTATTGTGAATACGGAATATCCACCCACATAATCTCTTAAAACATGAGATTGAGTACCTGTTGGACCAGGAATACTTGCATCTTGTTCCCAATAAAATAAAGTGCCATCTATAGCATTCACATTATCAATGTCGTGAATAAAAGCAGCTGAATCAATAGCACTGGGATAAGGGTTGCCAACTAAAGTAAATACGCCTTCAGCAACAGAGTTAGTCATAGTTCCGTTGTTCGGCTTGCCCCTAAAATCGTAAAGTTGACTACCAGTTGCACCAGTTCCATTACCTTTCATTGTAAAACCAAGGCCTGGATTAATAGCACCAGTTGAACCTATAGCGTTCCAATCTGCATAAGAATCTGATATAGAATATGTATATAACCAACGTGAAGAAATGGTTAACGGACTTGCACTACCATTGTAACCAGTGGTAAATAGTGCATCAGTACTCGAAGTTAATCCTAATGGATCTCCAGCTGATGGAATTCCAGTAGCATCATCGATTAAATTTACTCGAGCACTTTCATTTCCATACGCAGCGGAATTATTTCCTACAGGTGAGCACCAGTAATTATATGCCCATTGGTTAACGGTTCCGGTTTGATAAACACTAAGTTCTCCTACACCAGAATTTCCAGTCGTACCTGTCCCTTGAATGAGTTGGGATTCGTCCCTTAAATAAATTTTTGAATCTGCTTCTTCAAGATTGACATCGTCATTAACAAAAAGCACTTCATCGTTAACAAAGACAAATGCATCATTCCGTACACTCAATTGTGCGAAAGAAAAGGAAAAAAATAGCATTAAACAGGCAAAGAAAGAAAGTTTCATATTCTTAAATTTTTGCACTAAAGTTTAGTAGGGTAACTAAAAGTGAATTAGTGATTTACAAACTTAACGAAATTGTAATGCATGGAGTGTTCGATAATCGTCGAAATTGGTAGTTCCACTAAAAAACCATCAAACTATATTCAAATTCGTAAGAAAATTTAGAATCTAGCAGACAATCGTACATTAAAAACACGAGGTGTTAAATAATTGGGAATGGCATATTGGGCTTTGGAATAAACATCCCTTACCCAAGTATTGGTAATGGAATTCTGGTTGTTGAACATGTTATAGATTTCAAAACCAATGGAGAGTTCCTTAACCGTTTTTTTCCATTTGGCATCATAAGTTTTTTCCGGGTTGACCAATTGGTAGGATATCCCTAAATCAGCACGTCGATAATCGCGTAAGCGGAGTTGATAAACGTAAGGGTCTGCATAACTAGGCGAACCACCAGGAACTCCTGTGTTGTAAACCAAATTTAAATACATTTTTAAGTCTGGCATATTCGGTACATAATCCTGAAACAAAGCACCGAATTTTAACCGTTGGTCGGTCGGTCTGGCAATATACCCACGATTGTCAATGTTTTCTTCAGTTTTCAAATATCCAAAACTAAACCAGGATTCTGTGCCAGGCACAAACTCGCCATTCAGTCTTAAGTCCAGACCATAAGCGTAAGCTTTGGCATTATTGTCAGCGCTGTAACGAATTCTTACGTTTTCCAGTGTATAAGGATTCACGTCCGTCATCCCTTTATAATAAGCTTCAGTAACCAATTTAAAAGGTCTTTCCCAAATTTCAAAACTGTATTCGTTTCCTAAAACGATATGAAACGATTGTTGTGCTTTTACGTTAGGTTGCACTGTACCGGAAGAATCTCTCAACTCCCTGTAAAAAGGTGGTTGGTAATATAAGCCACCTGCGATTCTAAAAAGCATGTCTTTTTCCCAATCTGGTTTTATGGCAAATTGAGCTCTTGGACTAATCACAGATTGTGTTTTAGGGTCTGAAATTCCATCGCCACTCACATTCCAAGTATGTGTTCTTACACCGGCATTGAAAAATGCTTCGTGTCCATTCCAATCCGTTTGTTTACTGTATTGTGCAAAAGCTTGAAGTCTGTTTATCTGTATATAATTTAAGGCTCTTATGTTTTCAAACGCCGTTAATGGCCCTGTAAACGGTTCGTAAGGTTGCGGATTAGGTTCACTAAATCGAGGCGGTCTAATTGAGAATCCTGCGGAATCAATGACTTCGTATTCTACCAAACGGTCTCTAATATCTTCGTGAGTATATTTTACAGACCACTCAATAGTACTTTCGTCATCAACTTTGTAGTCGCCTCGATGCTCTGCATTGACAATAAATGCATCCAAATCATTACGAGCGTGAGTGAGTTGGGAGCCAATACCTTCACTAAACTCCACTTCCCCTAAATTTTCATCTCCAATATTGGTATTGACTTCGCCTAATCGATATTGTGCCAATATGTCGAAATATTCTTGTTCCGTTGTGTGGTAAGCCGAAGCAATAAGTTTTAAGGTTAAATCATCTGAAGCAAAATAATTGGCCTTAAAAGCTCCGAAATAGGTTTGGTATTGGTCATTTTCCTGACCGTCATAAAACACCAAAAGTGCCACAGGATTCTCTAAAGTCCCGAAATTGGTCTGTCTGTTCTCAGGTTGGAAATTGTATTTGTTTAAGGATATATTCCCTAAAAAATTCAAATGGAACTTACTCGAAAAACGATAAGTCAAATAGGTTTGTGCATCAGCAAAAACAGGTTCTACATTGCCTTCGGTTTCAAGACTATTCAACAATAAACTATTATCTCTATAACGTACGCCTGCAATCCCTGAAAATTTTCCATCTTTTGAAACGGTTTCGGCAGTAACGCTTCCGCCCAACAAACTTAAATCGGCTCTAATGCCGAAGTCCACAGGATTTCGATACGTTATATCTAAAACCGATGATAATTTATCGCCATATTTCGCCTGAAAACCGCCAGCAGAAAAATCGACATTATGTACCATATCTGTATTCACAAAACTCAAACCTTCTTGGTTTCCAGAACGAATTAAAAATGGTCTATACACTTCAATTTCGTTCACATAAACTAGGTTTTCATCAAAATTTCCACCTCTTACGGAATATTGGGTACTTAATTCATTCGAAATGTTAACACCTGGTAAGGTTTTTAAGATGTTTTCAACACCAGGTTGGGCGCCTTTTATAGTTCTTAAAGTTGACGGATCAATGGATACGACGCCTTCAACATTTAATCTCGTATTCGTATTAATGACAACGGTTGCTATTTGCTCTATTTCAACAAGCATCACAGGATTGTATTCAATTTCCTGCCCATTTTTTAAATTAAATTTCTGCTCTACCCGTTTGTGCGAAACATGAGTGAACTCAACTGTTACTTCAACATCAAAAGGCACTTTAAGTTCGTAAAATCCATTGCTATTGGTTGCTGTACCTTCGCCTGTATTAGCCTTAATATTAACGCCTTCAATCGGCATATTGGCTTCGTCTAAAATAACACCTCTAATGGTAGCAGATTGTGAAAAAGAAAGCAGACTAAAAAGTAAGCTCAGTAGGATAGTAAAATGTAAGCGTTTCAAATAATTTAGTTTTTCTTAGTTCAGTTAACGTGAAATTTAGATTCTTATTTTCAAAAAACACCACTAAAGTCCCATCAAGGGGACAATTTAACGAAGTGATTTTGAGCATAGAATTACCACATTATTTCTGAGACAAAATATAGATACCTCCTAGTTTGCTAATTTTATACTTTAAATTTTTCAGCATCTATAAGCGTCTATGTTCTTGGTTCTAGAAGCATAAGCGGTCTTGATTCTTAATTTCCTATTTTCTAAAAAATGTTGCTTCAAATGTAGAACTATTTCCAACATTATCCGTAACAATTATTTTTAATTCGTTCTTGGTATCTTTAACGATGTTATCATTAAAATCATGTGTTAAGGTATTGGTTTTATAATCGTATTCCATTAAAATCCATTTACCGTTCACAGTGGCCCTATATTTACTTATTCCAGAAAGGTCGTCATCAATCTTTACTTTTAAGTAACGATATTTACTAATCCATTTTTTATCTTGAAAGTTAATAGGCTTTATAGTTGGTGGTACGGTATCTGTAGCAAGTGCAAAGGTTCCCAAAGATTTGGTCCTAGCTGTTAATATATTGCCTTTACGTGAGCTAGATACATAATACGGTTTCCAATAATTGCCATAATATCTGGCAACAAATAATTTTTCTTGATGCTCGCTTTTATAGTTGCTTAAATCGTAATTGATATAAAAATTCTTTTGCATAGGAATTCTATCTTCGTCTAGAAATAGGGTATCAGAATTCACCCTAAAATTTATATAGGTATCATCGTACAACGTATTTTCATAGAATTTTACATTTATAAGTCCAGAATTTAAAGTCGTTGCTTTACTACTGTAGACCAAAGTTTTTTCAGAAGTATCTATGAAATCGTCTTGCTCTATAGTTTCAGGTTTTCCCTCTATAGGAATGGTAACCCAAGTCTCATTTTTATGGTAATCATTTATTTTTATTTTATAAACGGAAGCTGTACTGTCTTCCACTAGAACAAAACCATTGTCATAAGCATCTTTATAAAGGCTTAAAGGATTGTTCTGTTCAATGAATAACTTTTGAATTTTGGATTTGTTACTTTTATAGTAGTCGTAATCCACGTAGCGTCTGATGTGCTTGGTCTCATCAAAACTAAAGCGTTTAAAATCGACTTCGAGACTTTTATTGCCATTAAAAAAGGTCTGAATGTTACTGACGCCATTATTATTTGGAGCTAAATCTTGCTTGTCATTAGATACCACTCCAAAACCGATATTGCCATAAGCTGTTATTTTTTCAACTTCATAGGCGCCTTCATCTTTTGGAATTAGGCGTAACTCAACACGTTCATTTTTACCGTTAATTGTTGAAGTTGCATCTTTTGGATAGGCAAAAACGGCAGAAACATAAGGTGCTTTGGTGTCTTTGACTTGCATACCAAAAAGTAATGGGTTCATTGGTCGTTCTTGATTATCCCTAATTTCAAAATGCAAATGCGGTCCGCCAGAGCTTCCTGTATTACCTGAATAGGCAATTACTTCGTTGGGGTCTACCAAGAGTTCTTCGGAACTAGGAAAAACTTCAACTTCAAAACTTTCCTTTTCATATTGACACTCCCTAATAAAATCTTCTAAACGTTTGGAAAACTTTTGAAGATGACCATAAACCGTTGTGTATCCATTGGGATGTGTAATATAGAGCGCCTTTCCGTAACCAAATTCTGAAATTTTGATTCTACTCACATAACCTTCAGCAGCCGCATAAACTTTTAATCCTTCCCTTTGCTGCGTCTTAATATCCAATCCACCATGGAAATGTGTGGAACGCAATTCAGCAAACGAACCAGCAAGCACCAATGGAATATCTAATGGATGCCTAAAATAATCCTGAGGATATTCCGATTGTCCATAAACAGCGCATGTGAGAAGAAAGAAGAGAAAAAATTGTTTCATATAATAAGCTAAAATATAAATTCGATATCGATTTGCAAATGTAATGAGTTTATAAATTTTGATGGACTAGTCTTACAATTTATATAAGGTGAAATAAATCATTTTCTATTCTTATGACAAACGATTAAAGCGCTTTAAATCAGTAAATTAAATTTTAAATATAAATGAAAATATTGATTTTCAGCATATTAAAGTAACAATTTTAATAGGTATAACTTTGATTTAGAATTTTTACTATGACTAAATAGTTAATACAAACGTAAAAAGATGAACAAGAGTGCCTTATCGCTTTAAACTGAAAGCGTTGGATGTTGAAAGCATAAAATTTGTTCTGTTATAATTATGGACAACTTAGTAACCTATTCATCTTTTAAAATTTAAAAAATAATCATAAAAGAATTGTGTTTTGTCGTTAGGTATGTTAACTTTGTTTCAATAGTATTGAATTGCTTTAATGAGTAAAATAGAAGACATTGTTGATGCGTTAGAGAATAAAATCAGTAAGATTTTACATAAGCAAGAGGTTTTAAAACAGACCAACGCTAAACTCTCGGACCAATTAGAACAACAACAACAAAAACTTCTGGAGCAACAAGATGAGATTGCTGGTTGGATCGAAAAACATGATACGCTCAAAATGGCAAATTCAATGCTTGGTAGTGACGAAAATAAACGAGAAACAAAGCTCAAAATAAATGCACTTATTAGGGATATTGACCATTGTATTGGGCAACTGTCAGAATAAAGTTGTAAATTTAGACGTTATATGTCAGAACAATTAAAAATTAAACTTTCTATAGCTAATAGAGTTTATCCTTTGACGATAAACCCAGGCCAAGAAGAAGGTTTACGTAAAGCCACAAAAAAAATTGAGGCTATGATTGGACAATTTGAGCAGAATTACTCTGTAAGGGATAAGCAAGATGTTTTAGCCATGTGTGCTTTGCAGTTTGCAGCTCAAGTAGAGCAAAAATCAATAGATAAAGAGTATGTGAATGAAGAAGTTCAGGAAAAGTTAGAAGCTTTAAATGAGTTGCTGCAAGCACATATTTAACTCGTACGTTCTTTAAAATAAAAGGTTACTGCCTACATTAGTTACATTTTTTGATAAACTCAACGATCAATTCTTTAAAAAGGGTGAGTTTAAGTTGTAAAATCGTGCCGCTAGTGCTTTATGCTGAATTTATTTCAGTCTCTAAAGTATCTCAGGCGGATTTTTGATCAGCTTGTTAGCCCTAAACTTGTTTTTAAGGAGTTTATACAAAACCGATAACTGATGTAGGCTTTTTTTTTATAGCAACTTTAGTTTTGGTAAAAACTAATTAGTTGAGCTTATTCCAACTTTTTGTTGGAAACTTTAAAATGTTTTACCTAACACCAATAAACTAAACAATAAATATGGACACTAACACAATTATGTATATAGTTGGAGGCCTAATACTAGGCGTAATAATAGGATTTGTAATCGCTAAATCTTTAGAAAAGGGAAAGGCTTCTAAATTAATTGCAAATGCAGAAAACGAATCCAAATCAATTATAAAACAAGCAAAGGCAGATGGCGAGTCCATCAAAAAAGATAAAATGCTTCAGGCAAAGGAGAAATTTATTGAGCTTAAATCTGAGCACGAAAAAGTGATTTTGTCTCGGGACAAAAAAATGGCAGAAGCCGAAAAACGCATTAGGGACAAAGAATCGCAAGTTTCCACTGAGCTTAATAAGACGAAAAAATCCAATCAATCCTTAGAATCTAAAATAAAAGATTATGATTTTAGATTGGAACATCTTGAAAAGAAACAAGAAGAAGTAGAGAAAGCGCATAAAAGCCAAATAAAACAATTAGAGGTCATTTCGTCCTTGTCTGCTGAAGAAGCCAAAGAGCAATTAGTGGAATCGCTTAAAGAAGAAGCTAAAACGGATGCTCAAGTATTTATACAAGACCATTTGGAAGAAGCGAAATTAACAGCACAGCAAGAGGCTAAGAAAATTATAATCAATACCATTCAACGTATTGGTACAGAAGAAGCCGTCGATAACTGTGTGTCTGTTTTTAACATAGAATCTGATGACGTTAAAGGTAGAATAATCGGTAGGGAAGGAAGAAACATTAGAGCCATTGAAGCGGCAACAGGTGTTGAGATTATTGTTGATGACACACCAGAAGCCATTATCTTGTCTTGCTTTGATTCCGTTAGGCGTGAAATAGCACGTTTATCGTTACATAAATTGGTAACGGATGGAAGAATACATCCAGCACGTATCGAAGAGATTGTAAGAAAAACAGAGAAGCAGATTGAACAAGAAATTATCGAAGTTGGTAAGCGAACCGTTATCGATTTGGGAATCCATGGTTTACATCCTGAATTAATAAAGATGGTGGGTCGAATGAAATACCGTTCATCTTACGGACAGAACTTACTGCAACACTCGCGTGAAGTCGCAAAACTTTGTGGTGTAATGGCAGCGGAATTAGGCTTAAATCCTAAATTGGCTAAACGAGCAGGTTTATTGCATGATATCGGAAAAGTACCATCGTCTGAAACAGACGTAGAAACACCTCACGCTATTTTAGGAATGCAATGGGCAGAAAAGCATGGTGAAAAACCAGAAGTTTGTAATGCGATTGGAGCGCACCACGACGAAATTGAAATGACAACATTATTGTCACCAATAATCCAAGTGTGTGATGCTATTTCTGGTGCACGACCAGGCGCAAGACGACAAGTACTGGATTCTTACATACAACGTTTAAAGGATTTGGAAGATGTTGCCTTTGGTTTTGTAGGCGTAAAGAAAGCTTATGCCATACAAGCTGGTAGAGAATTGCGTGTTATTGTAGAAAGTGAAAAAGTAACGGATGACAGAGCAGCCAGCTTATCTTTTGAGATTTCGCAAAAAATTCAAACCGATATGACTTATCCTGGACAAGTAAAGGTTACGGTAATTAGAGAAACTAGAGCGGTTAATATTGCTAAATAAAATAACGAATATATATATCATAACTAAAATCCGGTTTTACACCGGATTTTTTTATGCCATTTTCTAACGATTACAAGGGTAGGATAAATAAAGTTAAATTTTTCTGAATTTTTATGATGACATATTTAATAGATGTCGATGTATGTGTAATACGAACCATTAAATCGAACTATTAAATCAATTATTATGAAAAAAATTAATTTCTTTTTATGCGCTATACTTGCATTACAACTATGTGTTTTTGTCAGCTGTGATAAAGACAGCGAACCTTTTGAGGAAGAAGAACAGCCACAAGGTGATTTCGCATTAGGGTGGAGTGGAGAAGATGATTTAGGCACCATTCCAACATCAACGAATTTTAGTTTTGGAAATTCCAACTTACCATCATCCGTAGATCTTGTTCCTAAATTTCCTCCGATAGGAAATCAAAATCCATATGGTACTTGTGTATCTTGGGCTGTGGGTTATAATTATAAAACGGCTTTAAATGGTATGAGCAATGGCTTGTCTACAGCACAATTGGCGTCAACATCCAATCAATTTAGTCCAAAGGATTTATTTACGGCCATTCCAGATAACCAAAAAGGTACAGATTGTAACGGAACAAATTTTACAGAAGCACTTACTTTACTTCAGAACAGAGGTGTCGCTACTGAACAAACCGTGCCTTATACAAATTTAGGAAACTGCTCTAGTTCTAATGTTCAATCGAGTTGGACAACGGAAGCCAATCAGAATAAAATACAATACTGGAGAAAAATAGATGCGAGCATTCAAAGCATTAAACAGAATCTGGCGAATAATATTCCTGTGATCCTTGGTGCAAAATTAGCAGATAACTTTATGAGTTGGAACAGTGATGTTGTGTTGTCATCAAGCACCTCTTATAACAATGTTGGACAGCATGCTTACCATGCCATGGTCATTGCTGGTTACGATGATTCAAAAGGTGCTAATGGTGCTTTTAGAGTTATTAATTCTTGGGGCGAAACATGGGGCGATTTCGGCTATATTTGGGTCGATTATAACTATATGATGAATGAATTTTGTACAAGTTATAACGGTGACAAACCTTTATTTATAGCTTCAGATCAAGAAGGTGGTGGTGAAAACAATCCGCCAGATGATGTCAATCCTGTAACAACAGGTGTTGATTTAGCACCATGGGTTTTTGCAGATTATTCAAATTATCAATTTAGTGGCGAACCAACCGAAAGAGTGATCGATTTTAATATCTACAATATCGGAAATCAAACTGCTTCTGCAAATGACGATTGGTCTATCTATTATATTTATTTTAATGCTTTTGACGCCAATGATTATGGTGTGATTTATTATGATGAATTCAATACATCTATAGCACAGAATACCTACGATTGTCCAACTGCTGATAATTGTGTCTTTAATCTTGATATTCCTTCAGGGAATAGTTTCACGCAGACGGCTTGGGGACTGGAAAGTCAAATCAGAACCTATTACATGCCAGAATTATCTGGGTATTATTATTTGGTTCTTATTGCTGATGCAGAAGACAAATTTAACGAACAAGATGAAATGAATAACCTGTTCTATACCACCTTAGATCCAAAGTATTTTGATTATGGATATAGTTCTAGGTCATCTTCTCAAGACGGTAACGAAGCCACTATTGATCAATTTAGTTTCACTAATAATCTAGAGCCAAACGTGCAGAATCTTAAGAGAAACGAGCGTCAAACTGCGGTTACGGACAACTTTAAGAATGCCTATACCCAAAAGGAGATCTTAGAGTTCATCAAAAAGGAAAAGCGAAATGGAAATATCGACAGTAAAATTGATGAGCATATCCAACTTACCAAGGATAAATACTACGGTAACTAAATTTAAATAATATAATGATGTTTCTAGCCTATGTTGGATATACTGCGCATAGGCTTTGAAACTTCATCTTAAAATAACGGTAAACACATGAAACATTTCATTTTAGCAATGGTTGCTTTGGTCCAATTATCTTGCGCAACCCAGAACTCTTCGACTAATGAAGACAATAGTATGAAAAAATTAATTAAAACAGATCAGCCAATTTACATTGAGAATAAGACGATCGATGAAGTTATTGATTTTACATCGTATTTAGATGCTCATCTCATCAGCGAAGGTGTTTACCAAGTTAATGTGAAATCGGGAATTACATTTAAAAAATGTGTTTTTAAAAAGCCTGTAAGTGCTTTTAGAAAAATGGAGGATGGAAGTGTTGTGTTAACGTCTTTTCAGGGTAATGTCACTTTTATAGACTGTTTTTTTGAAGAAGACGTTAATTTTAGAGGAAGTAGCATCTATGGAAGAACAGATTTTACAAACTCTACATTTGATAAGAGTGCTAATTTCGAAGAGTTACATTGTCATGAAAATGCTTTTTTCAATACATGTAAATTTGAAGGAGCTTTACGATTTCAGAACGCATTTTTTAATCAAAGAGTTAATTTTATGAATGCAGAGTTTTATGACATTGCAAGCTTTCAAAACAGTTTATTCAATTCTGAATTACAATTTAGTGCAGGCAAATTCTTCAAATATGCGGACTTTACTTTGATTGACTGCAGAGGGCGCGTGCTTTTTAACTATACTGAATTTAGGGATAAAGCAGATTTTAGTCATTCTATGTTTGCTCAGGATTTAGGTTTTATTAACACAAAGAACCATACGACTAATTTTGATAGCTGTAGATTTTTGGGAAAAGTTAGCTTTCATAATTTGGAAGTCGTATCCGCTTTAAGTCTAACGGATAGTTATTTCATGTTTGACATTCCTGAAATTAATATTCCTTCAGAAAAACTAATGAATTCAAAATAATAGGAGCTGATTTCTTTAAAGAAATGTACTGAGCCCAAAAAATAAAAACACTTTAAACGAGTGTTTTTTGTTTTTTAAAGGTCAATGAAAAAGTGGTGCCTTCGTTTAGCGCACTTTCCATTAGAATGACACCTTGTAGTGCTTCAACTTGCGTTTTTGTAATATAAAGCCCAATACCTCTAGAATCTTTTCGGTCAGTGCCATGAAAAGTTTGATACATTTCAAAGATCTGATGTTTATATTTATCCATATTAATACCAATACCGTTATCTGAAATGAGAATTTTCAGATTGTCTTTTGTATTTATAGATTGTATAATTATTTGAGATTTTTTGTTGGGATCTGAATATTTTATCCCGTTAGATATCAAATTATAAAAAATACTCTCTAAATAGGCACTATTGGTCATTAAGAATTCATTTTTTCTTAAAGCATTATAAATAGTAACGTCGCTCTTAATACTTTCAGTTTTTAAACTCTCTACTACTTTATAGACGCAGTCAAATAAATTAACACGCTCATTAAGTTGGTTGTTGTGCGCTTTGGATTTTATGCTGATAATATCGTCTAAATCTGCAATGGTTGATGTTAAAGATGTTGAAATAGACTGTAAATGTTGAATGAGTTCTTCCTTTTCGTTCTCGCAATTTGCTTCATCATAAAACTCTAAGATGTTTTTGAAGTTGCCAATATGGGTTTTTAAATTATGAGAAACAATATGGGTAAAACTATACAGTCTTTTATTCTGACTGGTGATTAGTTGAAGATTCTTATTGAGTTGGGCTTCTTTTTGTTTTAAATTGGTAATATCGGAATGCGTGCCAATGATAAGTGTTGGGTTGCCGTTAAGATCTTTTTCAATAATTTTCCCTTTATCTAAAATCCATTTGTAGCTACCATTTTTGCATAAAACCCGATACTCGTTCTCGTAAGAATCTATCCTGCCTTTTAGGAGCAATTTAAAATCTCTATAATGGCCTTCCTTGTCATCTGGATGCACTTTTTTATCCAAAAACTCTGACGTACTATTTAATTCACTTTCACAGTAACCAATAATTTGTTTTGATTCTTTTGAATAGAAGACTCTATTGCTTTCAATGCCCCAATTCCAAAGACCAACATTAGAAATTTCTAATGCAATTTTATAGTGTTCATTTTCAATTGATCGTTTTGAATAGTTTGTGTTTCGGTAAGTTTTTGATTTATATTTAGCTAGATTTAAAAAGTTGAGTTTCATTCTTTAATTCTTTATATGTAAGACACTTAAATGAAAAGAGGGTCACATTAAAATAGAATAAATATTGACTTATTTTCTAGGATGAAACTTATTCAATACCTCACTTAAATGAGAACGATCTACGTGCATATAGATTTCTGTAGTTGTTATACTTTCATGCCCAAGCATCATTTGTATGGCTCTAAGATCTGCACCATTTTCGAGTAGATGTGTCGCAAACGAATGTCTAAAGGTATGTGGTGACACTGTTTTCTTAAGCCCTGTTTTTTCGACTAAGGATTTTATAATGGTAAAAATCATGGCGCGTGTCAGTTTTTTACCTTTGTAATTTAAAAAAAGTACATCTTTAGAATTGGGCTGCACCTCTATATGATTTCTAATGGCAATCCAGATGTTTATGTAGTTTTGAGTCGATGTTCCTATGGGTACAAAACGCTGTTTGTCTCCTTTTCCGGTGACTTTTATAAAACCTTCTTCAAAAAACAAATCTGATATTTTTAGTTCTATAAGTTCACTCACACGCAAACCACAGCTATATAAGGTTTCTATAATGGCTCTGTTTCGCTCGCCAAGATTTACGCCGTTGTATTGGTAACTTAAATCAATAGCACTGATTAAGTTGTCTATATCTTTTATAGATAATGTATCTGGTAATTTTCTTCCTATTCTCGGAGATTCTATTAAATCCAACGGATTAGTGGTTCTGTAGTTTTCAAAAATGAGATAGTCGAAAAAATTTCGTAGTCCAGATATCAATCGCGCTTGCGATCTTGGATTAATGGATTTGGAAACTGAATAAATAAAATCTTTAACAACTGTATGGTCAATAGAAATAGGAGATACATTTATTTGATGTTCTTCAAGATAAAACATTAGTTTTTTGATATCATAGCTATAGTTAACGATGGAGTTTTTTGATAAACCACGTTCTATTTGAAGATAATGTTTATAATCGGCTATTGCTGGTGCCCATTTCATGGTTGAAAATAACGAATTGTTGGTTGAAACAAAGGTAGAAACATAATGCATTTCCTCTAGTATAAAGATATTATGTTAATAACTTAAATTTTAAAATACTGAAATACAGTTTTTTAAATTAAATTGTTTATAAAATTGTTAATAACTATGTAGGAAAATTTTATTATTTCAAAAAAAAGACTTTAGTTTGTATCAATCAATTTTAAAATTTAAATATTATGAAAAAATTATTATTATTTGCTGCTGTTGCAGTATTTGCTTTCACTAGTGTAGGAGCACAGGATTTTAATGTAGGCATTAGTGGTGCATTACCGTTGGGAGATTCTGGTGATTTTACATCTTTTGGTGTTAACTTAGATGCAAACTATTTGTGGGAAGTATCTGAAGAATTTAATGTAGGTGTCGCTTCTGGTTATCATCATTATTTCGGGGAAGATATTTCAAATTCATTTGGAGGAGCAACTATCACAGCAGAAGCTGAAGACTTTAGTTTTATCCCAATTGCAGGTGCTGCACGTTTTAGTATATCTGAAAAATTTACAGTAGGTGCTGATTTAGGGTATGCATTAGGGATTAGTCCTGATGGAAATGATGGTGGGTTTTATTATGCACCAAAAGTACAATACGGTGTAACCGAAATGATTGATATTGTTTTAGCCTATAAAGGAGTAAGTTTAGACGGTGGTTCTTTTGATGCCATTTCATTAGGAGTAGAGTTTGGTCTCTAAAACAGTAAAAATATAAATGAATTAAAGAGGCTGGTAGCCTCTTTTTTTTTGTTTAAAAACACATATCATCGTTAAATTACCAAAAACATTAACATATTTTCGATTTTTAGTTCAAGTCAAAACTCTACATTTGCCGACCAAATTAATTAAAAATGAAAACTCAAATTATGAAAAAATTATTATTTACAGCTGCAGTTGCAGTATTAGGATTTGCAAGTGTTAGTGCACAAGAAGAAGCTAAGACTTTTGGTTTTTCTGAAGGTGATATCTTTTTAGAAGGTATGATTGGTTTTAACAGTGAAAATGATAAAAACAATGAAGAAAAAACTTCTAGCTTTAATATCAGTCCAAAACTAGGCTATTTCATTAGCGAAGATTTAGCTATTGGAGGTGAATTATCTTTTATGTCTTCTAAAGAAGAATTTGCAGGAACTGATACTGCAGATAATTCTGGTTTTGGTGTTGGCGCTTTTGCTCGTTATTACTTTTTGGATTTAGGTGAGCGTTTTAAAACTTACACTGAGTTTGGTGTTGGTTATGCTAGCCAAAATGATAAACTAAACGATTTCAAAGTAAATGCTATCGGAGCTGGTTTAGATTTAGGTATCAACTATTTTGTAACTGAAAAGATCGCTTTATCTTTCGGTTTAAAGAATGTATTATCTTTCACCACTGCTAAGGCAGACGTTGACGGTGCAGAAGCTGTATCAGAATTCAACTTAGGTTTTGGTGATGTTGCTAATCCTTTTGGTGGTAACGCTGCTTTCGGAATCTTATTCAAGTTCTAAGAGATAATAAATATTACAAGCATAGAAAAGCCGAAGTAATTACTTCGGTTTTTTTTATGCCTATATTTTAATATATTTAATTCATGAACTAAGCAAAAGACAAAACGATTATATTTATACCCATGTTCAATGAACGAATTGCATGTGGCAAAAAAATAACATAATCAGATACATGAAAAAATTAATCATCATCAACGGTCCTAATCTTAATTTGCTAGGAAAGCGCGAAACCAATATATATGGTAATTTAACTTTTACCGAATTTTACGATTCCATAGTTAAAAAATATCCAAATGTATCCCTTGAGCATTTTCAGTCTAATATCGAAGGTGAAATTATTGATAAAATCCAAGAAGTAGGATTCTCATATGATGGTGTTATTTTAAATGCTGCGGCTTACACACATACTTCTGTTGGCATTGGTGATGCGGTTAAAGCGATTACTACACCTGTTGTGGAAGTTCATATTTCCAATACCTTTTCAAGAGAAAAATTTAGGCATAAATCATTTATTTCTCCAAATGCTAAAGGTGTTATTTTAGGTTTTGGACTATTAAGTTATGAATTGGCAATTGAGAGTTTTATGAAAAATTGACCATGATGAAAAACTATTTAATACTAATATGCTTAATGTTTGGCGGAACATATTTGTCGGCACAAACTGAATTTGGAGTTAAGGGTGGACTTAATATTACTTTTTTTAAAGTTGATGAAGGCAAATTCGGAAATAATCCAGAAACTGAAATAGGTTATTATGGCGGAATTTTTGTGGATTTTAAAATTGATAACGGCTTTCATTTTCAACCAGAATTGTTGTACAAAGGCGTAGGGGACTATGAATTTATTAATGCGCCAATGTACTTAAAATATGATATTATTTATAATTTCCATATTCTTATTGGCCCAAGTTTAAATTATTTTCCCGATTTTTTAAATAGGAAATTTAAAGTGAGGGCAGATCTAAGTTTAGATTACGATTTTCTATCCAATCTTAGTGCGCATATGAAATACACAATTGGTTTTGAGGAACTTTCGCCAAATATTTTATTTTTAGGTTTGGCACTCAAATTGTAAAATTCAATACTACCCTTCAATAATAATTAGGGGTTAGAACTAAAATAAAAAAATTAAAAAATGCGATTCAATTCTGAATCGCATTTTGAATATTTTACTTCTAGCTTCTAGCTTAAAGATGTATAACCTCATCATAAGCCGCAGCAACAGCTTCCATTACCGCTTCACTCATAGTAGGATGTGGATGTACTGCTTTTAAGACTTCATGTCCAGTGGTTTCTAATTTTCGACCTAAAACAGCTTCGGCAATCATATCGGTAACACCAGCACCAATCATGTGGCAACCTAACCATTCGCCATATTTAGCGTCAAAAATCACTTTTACAAAACCGTCTTTTGCGCCACTAGCACTTGCTTTTCCAGATGCCGAAAACGGAAATTTACCAACTTTTATATCTAAACCTTTGGCTTTAGCCTGTTCTTCCGTTAAACCGACTGAAGCGATTTCCGGAGAACAATAGGTACAACCTGGAATGTTTCCATAATCCAAAGCTTCCACATGTTGACCTGCAATTTTCTCTACACAAAGAATTCCTTCAGCTGACGCCACGTGAGCTAAAGCTTGTCCAGGCGTAACATCTCCTATGGCATAATAACCAGGAATGTTGGTTTGGTAAAAATCGTTAACCAAAATTTTATCTCTGTCAACAGCAATACCAACATCTTCTAAGCCAATATTTTCGATATTAGATTTAATACCAACAGCAGATAATACAATATCGGCTTCTAGTATTTCTTCTCCTTTTTTAGTTTTTACCGTAGCTTTTACTCCTTTTCCAGAGGTGTCAACAGAAGTTACTTCTGCAGATGTCATGATTTTAATTCCAGATTTTTTAAAACTACGTTCTAATTGTTTAGACACTTCATCATCTTCAACAGGCACAATTTTGTCTAAGAACTCTACTATGGTAACTTCAGTTCCTAACGAATTATAGAAATAAGCAAATTCAACACCAATGGCTCCAGAACCCACAACAATCATTTTCTTCGGTTGCGTTTCTAAACTCATCGCTTTTCTGTAACCAATCACTTTTTTACCATCTTGCGGTAAACTCGGTAATTCACGTGAGCGTGCTCCTGTCGCTATTATAATATGGTCTGCTGAATATTCTTTGCCGTCAACATCAATTTTCTTACCGGTTTTCAATTTTCCGAAACCTTCAATGACATCGATTTTATTTTTCTTCATTAAAAACTTAACACCACCACTCATACCTTCTGCCACACCACGACTACGCTTTATAATCGCATCAAAATCATACTCTGGATCTTTCACTTTTAGCCCGTAATCTTCAGCATGTTTAAGGTATTCAAAAACTTGAGCAGATTTTAAAAGGGCTTTGGTTGGAATACAACCCCAATTTAAGCATACGCCACCAAGACTTTCCTTTTCTACAACAGCAGTTTTAAATCCTAATTGTGATGCTCTAATTGCAGTTACGTAGCCTCCAGGACCACTTCCTAATACTATAATATCGTATTTACTCATGAATAAGGTGTTTTTAGTTGAATTTTTGAAGTTACAAAAATATGAAATTCAATTCACATTAATGACCTTAGAAAAAGCAAATCTATAATTGGATTAGCGTAAAATGCATTTCTAAGTTTCAATTTGAAATTAAAACCAATGACTTCTGAAATATCAATTCCTACACTAGAATTCTATTTCCAATGCATCGCAATCATCTTAATCAGCAAATGAACAAATGTTAAATTTGATTGCGTCAAGAACAATGGTAATCTCATGGTATATTGTCATCATAGCAGGTTATATAAAAGTTATTAACCTTAACCAATTAAAAATCAAAAATATTTTATAATGAAAAAATTAGTATTAGTATTATTTGTGGCCTTACTTACTGTAGGTTGCAAAATGGATAAAGAAGAAGGTGGAGAATTACCAACTGTAGACGTAGACGTTGATGGAGACATGGGAGAACTTCCTGAATACGATGTAGAATGGGCAGATATAGATGTTGGAACCAAAACCAAAATGGTGGAGATTCCAAAAGTTGTAGTTGTGATGGAAGAAGAGGAAGTTGAAGTCCCTTATTTGGATTTTGATATGCCTGGCGAAGAAAAAATGGAAAGATCAATTACGGTAGAAGCTGAGATTTCCGGGAATGAGCATGATATCGAGATTCAGGAAATCAGAGCTAGTCAAAACAGATTGTATGTTATTTCCACACTAGAAGAGCTGGACACCGACTTAGATGGAAAAACAATGAGAATCCAAGATCAGGTTGAAATAAATGCGCCAGATCTTGATGTAAAACATATCATTGTAGGAAAAAAAGTGGATCGTGCATTTAACAATAATTACACTTATGTCGATACCATGAACGATCTTGACGATGCAGTTAAAAACGCAAATGTAGTTTACAAAAAGTAAACTCATTAAATCACAGAATATGAAAAAAAATCATTTGGCTATTGTCAAATGATCTTTTTTTTTTAAAAGTCATCGGTAAAGTGTTTTCGGCTTATGTCCTTTTCGAATTTAGCTTTATTGTAAATTTTGGATTGGCCTTTAGCGATGGATAGGCTTTCCCAATTGCTACCTTTAATCAATTTGCCAATAAGTACCATTTGACCAACGTGGTAGGCATAATGCATCATTTGTCTATGTATGGCTTCGGTTACTGAATGGCCTTGATTTCTAATGTAAATAACATTCTCTAAATCAGTTGAATTTAACGGTTTAATAGCGTTAAATAAGCAAATCCAACCTTTATTCCAAGCGTCTAACAAGTCATCTTTCGATTTGAAATTTTCAATAAATTCTTCATCACGTTGTCGCCATTCTTTTTCGCCATCTTCCGTTAAAAAATTAGTCCAGCGACTAAGCATGTTGCCTGCAATATGTTTTACTATTATCGCTATAGAATTGGAATCTTCAGCAAACTCCTTTTTTAACTCTTCAATCGTAAGTCGGTCAATGGTTTTATCGCCAAGGGATTTATAGTATTCAAATTGTTTAATTGCACTATTGAGGTAAGAATTATTCATACTACAAACAGGTCTCATTTTTATTCCGTTTTTGATTTGTTGTAAATTTTATGTTCTATATTTTTCTTCTTTAATATGGCATAGAATTTCCGAGGTGAGATTTTTAAATCTTTTGTAATTTCGCTCACTTTTTTATGCCCTTTTTTGTAGGGCTTTAAATTTTCATTTACTTTTTTATTGAAGTAAAAGTCCTGTAATCGTTCTACGACCTGTAATTCTGTAAGATTGGAAGAATTGACATAGTTTTCTATTTCCGATTTTATGTTATTCAAACTCATTTTCAGTAGTGTTTATGGAATTTCATTTATAAAGCCTCTTAAGCTATAAAAAATTAATGATAAAACCAAGTTGTCCTAACTTTGGGAAATTGTTCTACTCTTCACTTGGCACAAACTTCAAGGCCACACCATTAATACAATGGCGCTTTCCCGTGGTTTCCTTAGGCCCATCATTAAAAACATGACCTAAATGACCACCACAAGTTGCACAATGCTCTTCATCTCTGGTGTAACCAATTTTAGTATCAGTTCCATAGGCTACATTGCCCTCAATCTCTCGGTCAAAACTTGGCCAGCCTGTTCCAGAATCGAATTTATGTTCACTCTTAAATAAAGGCGTGTCACAAGCTGCACAATGGTAAACCCCTTTTTCGTAATTTTTATTTAATGGGCTGGAAAATGGCCGCTCTGTACCAGCTTCCCTCAGCACATAATATTCTTTATCGGTAAGTTCTGCTTTCCATTCCGCTTCCGTTTTAGTGATTTCAAAAGTTTCTTTCTGTTGATCCTCTTTTTTTTGTGCAGACGAATTGCAACTTATTAGGAAAAAAATCGTAAGCATCGGAATTAATTTTTTCATAGTATTTTTTTAAGTTATTGTCTTAATTTTTTAAATTATTTATTATATTTTATGTGTATGACAATTAATTTCCTTATGAAATTTGAAAAATTTAATGATAATATTTATTTTTAAGGAAATAAATTGACTTTTAAATTTACATTTTAATATTTAATCGTAAATTGATAGTCTAAACAAAAAAATGTTGTTTTAAACATTTAGTTAGTCTTAAAACCAACCAAAAACTTACATAAAATCTTAATGAAGGCACTTTTTTTTACACGAGAATTTCCACCTTATGTTTATGGTGGAGCAGGAGTACATGTTGAATATCTAGCAGGAGAACTGGCAAAATTAATGGAAGTTGAAGTGCGAGCCTTTGGAGATCAGGACAGTTCTAGTAAAAATTTGAGTGTAAAAGGGTTTCCTTATGAAAATTCAGATTTTGATCATGCCGATGACAAATTAAAAGCCATATTCAAAACATTAAGCACCGATTTGTTAATGAGTGCAGATCCCATTGACGCAGACATTGTACATTGCCACACTTGGTATTCACATTTCGCAGGTATTTTAGCGAAATTGTGTTATGGTGTCCCATTAGTGGTGACAACACATTCCTTAGAACCTTTACGTCCTTGGAAAAGAGAACAATTGGGAAGAGGTTATGACGCCTCGTCATGGATTGAAAAAACGGCCATTGAAATGGCAGATTGTTTAATTGCGGTATCGGAAGAAACGAAAGAAGACGTGATGAAGCATTTCGATGTCGATGAACATAAAGTGGAAGTTGTTTATAACGGTATAGATTTAGAGCAATATGTTGTGGTTGACGATACATCGGTTTTAGAGGAATACGGCATTGACAAAAACAAACCATATGTGCTGTTCGTTGGCAGGATTACACGCCAAAAAGGAATCATTCATCTGGTAAATGCCATAAAATATATTGATAAAGACACTCAGGTAATACTTTGTGCTGGTGCTCCAGATACACCAGAAATTGGTAAAGAAATGGAAGACGCCGTAAAAGAAGCGTCTAAAACTAGGGATAATATAGTGTGGATTGATAAAATGCTCGACAAAAAAGATGTCATCCAACTCTATTCTCATGCCGATGTATTTTGTTGTCCTTCTATTTATGAGCCGTTCGGAATTATAAACATTGAAGCCATGGCTTGTGAAACAGCAGTAGTAGCAAGTGCTGTTGGTGGCATAAAAGAGGTAGTGGTTGAAGGAGAAACCGGATTATTGATTGCATTAGAACAACAAAAATCCGCACCCTTCGAGCCTGTAAACGCAGATCAGTTTTCAAAGGATTTAGCAGCAGGAATTAACAAAGTCATTAACGATAAGGAATTACAACATAGAATGGCAAAAAACGGTCGAAAACGCGTCGAAGACTATTTCGATTGGAGAGCCATTGCAAAACAAACAGAAGCTATATATAAATCTTTAATAGATAAAAAATGATAAACGACAAAGTCTTAAGTATAATTCTTGGAGGTGGTCAAGGTTCAAGATTATACCCACTTACCGAAAAACGATCAAAACCAGCCGTACCTATAGCAGGAAAATATCGATTAGTGGATATTCCAATTTCAAATTGTATCAATTCGGAAATAAAACGCATGTTCGTGTTGACGCAATTTAATTCGGCGTCCTTAAATAAACATATAAAAAACACCTATCACTTTAGTTTTTTTAGTTCTGCATTTGTGGATGTATTGGCTGCTGAACAAACTATTAGCAGTGGCGAATGGTTTCAAGGCACTGCTGATGCGGTGCGCCAAAGTATGCATCACTTTTTACAACATGATTTTGAATATGCCTTAATTCTATCTGGTGATCAGTTATACCAAATGGATTATAATGAAATGATTGATGCGCATATTGAAGCTAAAGCCGATATTTCAGTTGGAACATATCCTGTTAATGCCAAAGACGGAACGTCATTTGGTATTTTAAAAACAGACGATACCAATAAGATCACATCATTTACAGAAAAACCGTCACTGGAAGAAATAGTAAATTGGAAATCTGAGGTAAGCGATGAAATGAAACGAGATGGACGTGAATATTTAGGGTCCACAGGTATTTATATATTCAATAAGGATTTACTTGTAAAATTAATGGAAGATAAAAGTACGGTTGATTTTGGAAAGGAAATCATTCCTCAGAGTATCGATAAGTGCAAGGTGATGAGTTATCCATTTGAAGGCTATTGGACGGACATCGGAAATATAGATTCATTTTTTGAAGCTAACCTTGGCTTAACGGACGATATACCACAGTTTAATCTTTACGATTTGGATAATCGTGTGTATACAAATGCACGTATATTACCAACATCTAAAATCTCAGGAACGAATTTAAATAGAGCAGTCATTGCTGAAGGTTGCATTATTCATGCAGCAACTATTGAAAAATCCGTAATTGGTATTAGATCTAGGATCGGTAAGGAATCTACAATTATAAATACGTATATGATGGGAAGCGACCTATATGAATCTTTAGAGGATATTGAGTCTAAAAAGATTGAGGTGCTCATGGGAATTGGTGAACGTTGCTTTATTAAAAATGCTATAATTGACAAGAACTGTCGCATTGGTGATGACGTTAGAATAAATGGTGGAAAACATCTTGAAGATGCCGAAACAGATACATATGTTATCAAAGAAGGTATCGTTGTGGTAAAGAAAGATGCCACTATTCCTTCTGGTACTATTATTTAAAAATAGGAGAAAGTTTAATCGGTTATAATGAAATTTTATAGCTTTAATCAAAGACCAAAATGATTTCATTTTGGTCTTTGATTTTTAAATCAATTTTTGAAGTAAATTACGCACTTGCCCAGAATCTTTCACTTGATATTTGGCTTTGGTCTTTGTAAATCCAACTTTAATGGTATAAGCCGATTCAGGTGCTTCTTCGAACATGTATTCGTCAGTCCAATCATCACCAATTATGGTGATAAAGTCATAATCTTCTCCCATTAGCAAACGATTGACTACGCGTCCTTTATTCACATTACTGCTTTTTATCTCTATAACTTTATTGCCTTCTAAAATAGATAGGTCGTTATTAGATACCATGCTAGTAAGTACCGTATTTAGCTCTAAAGTCCGGATTTTGGCAAGTTCTGGGTCCGCAGTTCTGTAATGCCAAGCTAAAGAATACTTTTTTGTTTCTATAAAAGTTCCTGGAGTTCTATCTACAAAAGTTTCTAAAATTGGCTGTATGTTTTGCATCCAATCCGTTTTCAAACGCTCTAATTCAGTCCATTCAGAATTTTGATATATCCAAACACCGTGATCTGTAACTAAATTGTAGGGTTTATGCCCAAACCATCGCTGAAAAGTTTCTTTATCTCGGCCACTAATTAAAACTAAATTCGCTTTTTCATTAAGTTGATCTAAAAGATTATAGAGTTCCTCATCTGGTGCAGCGTCTTGTGGATTGTCTTTGAAGCCAACAAGCGTACCATCATAATCTAAAAGCAATAGTTTTTTATTTTTAGTTTTGAAATTCTCCAATAATTCGTTTTCGTAGTCAGTGGTTAGTTTCTTAGTAATAATATCACTTTTGGCGGCTTTGGTATTATCTAACGCTTTTAAGAATTCCGTAGCCCATTTTTCAACATCATAACGTTTTAGACGTTTTTGTAACCAATTTACTCGTGTTTCCTGTTCTTTTAATGGCATTGTTAACGCCGTATTTAGGGTCGCTGCAAAGTCTTCAAAACTATTAGGGTTAATTAACAGTGCTTCATTCATTTCTTTTGAAGCACCAGCCATTTCACTTAATATAAGTACACCATTCCCTTGGGTTCGTGTGGCGATATACTCTTTGGCGACTAAATTCATTCCATCTCTAATAGGTGTAATCAAAGCAACGTCTGATGATATATATAAGTCAATTAAGTTCTCAAAAGGCATTGATCTATAAAAATACCAAATAGGTGTCCAGCTTACGGTAGCGAATTTGCCATTAACCCTACCAACTAACTCATCCGTATCTCGTTTTAATTTTTGATATTGAGGAACATTGGTACGCGATGGAACAGCTAACATCACCAAGCGAACTTTTTCTTTGTATTGCGGATACATATCCAAAAAATATTCAAAGGCCTTTATCCTATTAGGAATTCCTTTAGTGTAGTCCATTCTGTCGATAGATAAAATCAATTTTTTATCATCTGTGAGATGTTCTTCTAAGCGCGTTCTTAGTTCTGATTTCTCATAAGAATCACTATGCTGTTTTAAAGCTGCATTGTAAAATTTTTCATAATCAATTCCCATAGGAAATGAATCTACCTTTACGATTCTATCGTGAAAATTTATGACATTAAAATTAACTTCTAATCGTAAAATACGCTTAACGGAGCTCAAAAAATGACGTTCGTAATCATAGGTGTGAAAACCTAATAGATCGGCTCCCAGCATTCCAGTTAAAATTTCCTCACGCCATGGAAAGGTTCTGAAAATTTCATAGGAAGGAAAGGGAATGTGTAAAAAGAATCCTATCGTTGTATTGGGTTTTTTATCTTTAATAAGTTGAGGGAGTAATAATAACTGGTAGTCATGTACCCAAACCGTATCACCATCATTCAAATTATCGACAACGACTTCAGCAAATTTTTCATTGACACGCTTGTAAGCCTCCCATTCATTTTGTTCAAAATCGGTGTATTCCATAAAATAATGGAACAAAGGCCAAAGGGCTCTATTACTAAAACCTTCATAGTATTCCTCTATATCTTCGCTAGTAAGTGGTACAGAAACACATTTTTCTTTTTGTATTTTGTGCTGTACTTCCTGAGATAATTCTGGGCTAAGTTCATTTTCTGGAATACCAGACCAGCCGACCCAAATTCCATTACCTTCAGAATGTACGGATTTCATACCAGTAGCTAAACCACCGACACTTGGTGTAACTTTGAAGGTTTTGTTATCGATTGAAACTTGAAGCGGTAAGCGATTTGATACAATAATTGTTTTATTCATAAGATAATTTGTGTTAACTGATAGAATTTTGTTAATTTAAAAAAAATATAGATTAACTGTTGTGCATTTTACTAGAATTTGTAACAGAAATGCCTAAAAGTTTAGCTTATTTACATTTCCCGAAGTATTGGAGCCAAAGTTTAAATCTTGACAGACAGAGATGTATCAAAAACCACTTCGTCATTACCTTTAGGTTTGGGGCAATATTTATGAAATGAATTAAAAGGTACAACACATTATAAAATCTTTCACATTAAAAATCAAATAGTTTATGGATAATTTAGATTATGGTATAATAGGTAATTGCAAAAGTGCTGCTTTAGTTTCAAAAAATGGATCAGTAGATTGGTGCTGTTTACCTCAATTTGATTCGCCATCGGTTTTTGGAAAGCTACTGGATGACAATATTGGTGGATCCTTTGGTTTTGAGGTAGATGACAGTTATCAAATAACCCAAAAATATATTGAGAATACCGTTATTTTGGTAACGAAGTTCAGTAACGGTCTGGATGTTTTTGAGGTAAGGGATTTTATGCCAAGATATTATAAGTCTGCGGGTTCTTATCATGCACCACCAGAGTTTATAAGATATATCAAGTATATATCTGGCAAGCCTACTGTAAAAGTCAATTACAATCCTAAACTAGAGTACGCAAAAGGTGAAACCAAAACTTATGTCAAGAATGATTTTATAGTGAGCTTAACCGATAATGAGCTTTTTGACACCTTATTTTTATATACAGATTTTAAAAAAGATAAAATTGTTAATGGTGAAGATTTGGAAATTAAGTCTGACCACTTCTTCTTAGTAGGTTATCATGAAAAGTTATTTGTACCAAGCCTTGAAACTGTTGTACTAGAATACGAGCGAACTAAAGTCTATTGGCTCAATTGGATGGAGCGTACAACCACATTTAAAAGTTATAATAAACAGATAGCAAGGAGTGCCATGACGCTCAAATTACTGAGTTACGATAAAACTGGAGCAGTTTTAGCAGCAATCACCACATCGCTACCAGAAACCATTGGAGAAGTCCGAAATTGGGATTATCGTTTTTGTTGGATCCGTGATGCCTCTATGGTCATTAAAGTAATATCAAGTTTAGGACATAAAAATATGGCGAAACGTTATCTCAAGTTTATCATCAATTTAATGCCAGATAAAGATGAGAAACTTCAAATAATGTATGGTATTAATGGTGAAAAGAAGTTAACTGAAGAGTTCTTAGAGCATCTTTCAGGTTATAAAGGTTCTAGTCCGGTACGAATAGGAAATGCCGCGTACAAGCAAAAGCAAAATGATATCTTCGGAATCTTGATGGATATGATTTATCAATTATTATTAAATTTCAATAACGACGTTGAAGATGGCGAATCCTTATGGAATATAACTAAAGGTATTGTATGGGTAGTAAATAAACATTGGCAAGAACCAGATAAAGGCATATGGGAATTTAGATCAGAAGATCAGCATTTCACCTTCTCAAAAGTGCTATGCTGGACAGCAGTTGACAAAGCCATAAAAGTAGCTAAGTTATTGGGGAAAACTACAAAATTGGCACGATGGCAGTTATTAGAAGAGGCCATTAAGGACGATATTATGGTAAATGCATGGAATGATAAGGCACAGGCATTTACGCAATCCTATGGTTCAGAAGACTTAGACGCTGCCGTTTTATTAATGGAATCCTATGGTTTCATAGACGCAAAACACCCAAAATATGTGAGTACCGTAAAAGCAATAGGTCGAGACTTATCCAATGATGGGTTGTTGTATCGTTATAAAAATAAAGATGATTTTGGATTGCCTTCATCTTCATTTACCATCTGCACGTTTTGGTATATCAATAGTCTATTCAAAATAGGAGAAGAAAAAAGTGCCGTCGAACAATTTGAAAAACTTTTATCCTACAGTAATCATTTAGGGCTATTTAGTGAAGATTTAGATTTTAAAACTAAACGTTTGTTAGGTAATTTTCCACAAGCTTATTCGCATTTAGCTTTAATTGAAACGGCGATTAACCTTTCTAAAATCACCAAAGATGAAAAAGTTAAGGGCTCTTTGTCCTAAAAAAAGTTGTCCTTCTTATCAAAGTAAAAAAATAAAGTGACTATTACTGTTTAATTCGTAATTACGCAGTACGAATTACACTAAATTTTACTAAATTCGACATTCTAAAGAAAATTATTATTAAAAATGCAAAAGCAAGAACGTGTTGTCATAGATTATGTATCTCCTCAGATTAATTGTGGTGAATTTTATATTAAACGTGTCATAAATGAAATTGTAAATGTTGATGCTCATGTTTTTGGAGATGGGCACGACGTCATTGCAGTTTCGGTGCTTTTTAAACATGAAAAAGCAAAAAAATGGAGCGAAGTCAGAATGCACGAAACTGGAAATGACGAATGGAAGGCATCTTTCTCAGTTGAAAAACAGGGCTTTTACAGTTACAAAGTTCAAGGTTGGGTAGATTATGCCCTAAATTGGCAACATGGTATTCGTCGTAAGATTGACGATAACCAACACGTAAAATCAGAATTGCTAGAAGGAGTTACGTTGTTAGAACCATTGCTTAAAAAAGCAAGTAAAGAAGAAAAAGACTATCTAAATTATTGTATCGATTGTTTTAAACATGAAGTCAAATATGATGATGCTATTAGGGAAGCGATGAGTCCACAACTGCATCACATTTTTATAAAGTATCCAGAAAAATTTCTTGCCAACGAATCTAAAGAACTTCAGGTCTATGTCGATAGAAAGAAAGCCAGATTCAGCACATGGTATGAGTTCTTTCCACGTTCTGCTTCAGAAATTGCAGGACAACATGGCACTTTTAAGGATTGTGAACGATTACTGCCAAGAATAGAACAAATGGGATTCGACGTCCTGTATTTTCCGCCGGTTCATCCTATTGGAGAAGTCAATCGGAAAGGGAAAAACAACACAACAGAAGCCAGAGAAGGCGACGTTGGTTCAGCTTGGGGCATTGGTTCTAAACATGGCGGTCATAAAGATTTAGAATCACGATTAGGTTCCGTTGAAGATTTTAAAAACTTAATTAACGAAGCAAAGAAACATAATATTGAAATCGCCATGGATTATGCTTTGCAAGCTGCGCCAGATCATCCTTGGGTGAAATCGCATCCAGATTGGTTTAAATGGCGACCAGACGGAACGGTTCAATATGCAGAGAATCCGCCGAAAAAATACCAAGATATCTTACCGATTTATTGGGAGAGTAAAGATTATAAAAATCTGTGGAAAGAGTGTTTGGATACCATGCTCTATTGGATTGACTGTGGTATTAATGTTTTTAGAGTAGATAATCCACATACCAAACCTTATTATTTCTGGAATTGGCTCATTGCCGAAGTCAAGAAAAACCATCCTGATGTATTGTTTTTGGCAGAAGCTTTTACTAGACCAAAAGTGATGCAGCAATTGGCAAAACAAGGTTACACGCAATCTTACACCTATTTTACATGGCGGAATTCCAAACAGGAATTTATAGAATACCTTACGGAATTAACGCAAACCGACCAGCGCGAATACATGCAACCTAATTTTTGGCCAAATACACCAGATATCAATCCTTATCACTTACAGGGTGCAAGCGAAGCCAAATATTTACAGCGTTATGCATTAGCGGCAACCTTAAGTTCTAGTATTGGTATTTACGGACCTGTATTTGAACAAATGATTGACGATGCCATTCCAGGAAAAGAGGAATATTATATGTCCGAAAAATTTGAAGTAAAGCATTACGATTGGTTTAAAGTCAGTAAACTGACCTTATTGATTTCAAAAATAAATGCGGTTCGTCATGAAAATGAAGCGTTGCAGCAAACTAATAATATCAAGTTTTTAAATATTAATAATGATAATATTATTGCCTTTTATAAATGGAATGATGCTAAAACCAATGAACTTTTAATCATTATCAGTTTAGATCAATATTATGCACAGCAAGGAAACGTGCAGTTGCCATTAGCTGATTTAGGAATTGGAGCAGGTCATTGTGTACAAGTACAGGATTTAATAACAGCAAGTAGTTATAATTGGCATAACGAATGGAATTATGTCGAGTTACATCCAGCATTGCCATTTCATATCTTTAAGATTCATAAATAGTCCATGAGCAATAAAGAGAATAAACAAACTACAATCCAATCACCGTATAACTTTAATGATAGGTGGGAAGTACTATTGGAAAATAAAGAGTTCATCAAAGTCTTTCTATCCGATGTTCTCGAAGATTATATTGTGAAACAACGTTGGTATGGTGGCAAAGCTAGCAAGCTAAAATATATAGAACTCGCTGAATCTTTCAGAATTCAAAAAGACGACGAAGTTTATTATGGTTTGATTTTAGAAGTCAATTTTGATGAATCTTTTTATCAGCACTATTTTTTGCCTATTGCTTTTGTTTCAGATGAAAATTTTGCAAAGAATGATCGTATTTTACCCATTAGTATTCAAAATCAAGAAGGGTTTGTTATAGATGCCATAAACCTCGAAGCATTTAGAAAAGTCGTTTTTGAACGCATTTTAACCGCAGTACCAAAAGACAGAACAAAGGTACGTTATTATAAAAGTGAACTGTTCAAGGATTGCGCTTACGAATCATCGCGGCTCATGGGAATGGAGCAGAGTAATACATCTGTAGTTTATAATGAAAAATATGTATTGAAATTCTTTAGAAGAATTTATTCGGATCGCAACCCAGATTATGAAATGAGTCGATTTCTATCTGAAAAGAAGGATTACAAAAATACACCGGCTTATTTAGGAAGTGTCCAAATAAAGGAGAACGATATTAATATCACCATTGGCTTGATGCAAGAGATGGTAGAAAATCAAGGTGATGCTTGGGAGTATATGTTGGTTGAATTTCATAAGGTATTCTCAAATTTAGAATATAAAAAAATAGACATTTCAAAATTACCCCAAGCGGAAGATTTTGGCCATTTAGAAATTAGAGATGTACCAGCACAGATTATTGATTGGGTTGGGTTAAATGCTTTTATTAAGATTCAAACTTTAGCCAAACGTACAGCCGAAATGCACATTGCTTTAGGTAGTGAGTTTGAAGATACGGCTTTTACACCATCGCATTTTAATGGCGATTACGAAGTTTGGTTAAAAAATAGACTACTTTATCAATTTCAAAATCGATTGAATACGATTGAAAATAGTTTATATAAACTTGAAGGATTAGCTTTAGAATTGGCCAACGAATTTTTAGAAAAGAAGAATATCATTAGAAAACGTTTTGTGGATTTCGATTGGACAAAACTAAAAGGCGAGCGCATCAGAGTACATGGCGATTTTCATTTAGGTCAAGTTTTAGTAAAAGATGATGATTTTTACATTCTCGATTTTGAAGGCGAACCAGAAAGTACCATTCGCGATCGTAAGGTAAAACAACCACCTTTAAAAGATATAGCTGGCTTGTTTCGTTCTTTTCACTATGCCATTTATGCCACTATTTTCAATAATATGCATCTGTATAATTACAATCAAGACCATTTATTTGAGGCAGGCGAGATTTTGTATCAATATTTAAAAAATGTGTTTTTAGAAACTTATGTAACTAAAGTACAATCAGCGAACCTCAATATCGGTTATAATCAAGAGCGCATCTTTTTATTGAAGTATGCGATGCTCGAAAAAGCAGTTTATGAGTTGGGCTACGAACTTAATTCACGTCCAAAATGGGCAGTAATTCCATTAAAAGGGATTTCAAATATCATTAACAACTAATTTATGGCAGAAGTAATTGCACACAGTCGTTTTACGGAATTCGACGTCAATCTTTTTAAAGCTGGAAAGCACTATCGTTTATACGAAAAATTTGGATCTCACATCACAACGGTTGATGGTGTGGAAGGTGTTTATTTTGCTGTTTGGGCACCAAGTGCTAAACATGTTTCCGTGATTGGAGATTTCAATTTTTGGGTTGAAGGCGAACATCAACTGAATGTACGTTGGGATTCCAGTGGAATTTGGGAAGGCTTTATTGCTGGTGCTGGAAAAGGCAGTGTTTATAAGTACAAAATACAGAGCAACAACAACGATATTAAAACCGAAAAAGCAGATCCATACGCTAGAAGAGCAGAACACAATCCGAAAACAGCATCGATTGTTTGGGATGATTCTTATTCTTGGAAGGACAGCAAATGGATGAAAAAGCGTAAAAAGCATAACGCTCAAGACGCGCCATTTTCGGTTTACGAAGTCCATTTAGGTTCTTGGAAAAAACAGGTTGAAGAAGGCCGATTTATGTCTTATGTAGAAATGGCTGATGAATTAGTCAAATATGTAAAGGACATGAATTTTACGCATGTAGAATTAATGCCAGTAATGGAGTTTCCTTACGATCCATCTTGGGGTTATCAGGTAACCGGATATTTTGCGCCAACCTCACGATTCGGATATCCTGAAGAATTCAAATTATTGGTCGATAAATTACATCAAAACGATATCGGAATTATTTTGGATTGGGTACCGTCGCACTTTCCAGAAGATGCCCATGGATTAGGTTTCTTTGATGGTTCTGCGTTGTATGAACATCCAGATCCTAAAAAAGGCTATCATAATGATTGGAAGAGTTTAATTTTCAATTATGGTCGGAACGAAGTCAAATCCTTTTTAATTAGCAATGCTATTTTTTGGTTGGACCAATACCATGCTGATGGCTTAAGAGTTGATGCTGTTGCTTCCATGTTGTTTTTGGATTACAGTCGTGAAGATGGACAATGGGAACCAAATATGTTTGGCGGAAGAGAGAATTTGGAAGCCATGTCATTTTTAAGGGAAATGAATGAAGCGGTGTATGCTTCTTTTCCAGATGTGCAAACCATTGCCGAAGAATCAACTGCTTTTCCTATGGTTTCCAAACCTACATATATGGGAGGTTTAGGTTTCGGCATGAAATGGATGATGGGCTGGATGCACGATACACTTCAGTATTTTGCGAAAGAACCGGTTTACAGACAATACCACCAAAACGATTTAACCTTCTCGATGACGTATGCGTTTACGGAAAATTTCATGTTACCGTTGAGTCATGATGAAGTCGTTTATGGTAAAAAGTCAATTTTGGGTCGTATGCCAGGCGATGAATGGCAACGTTTCGCTAATTTAAGGTTGTTGTACAGTTATATGTTTACACATCCAGGAACAAACTTATTGTTTCAAGGCTCGGAATTTGGACAAAGTGGCGAATGGAATTTTGAAACCAGTCTTGAATGGTATTTGTTGCAATATGATCCTCATAAAGGGGTGCAGCAATTAGTAAAAGATTTAAATGCCCTTTATAAAAAAGAACCTGCTTTGTACGAAAAACAATTTTCAGCAGAGGGATTTGAATGGATAGATTATGGTGATTCTAAAAATTCGGTATTCACCTATATTAGAAAAGGAAATGATGAAAAGGATGATTTAATAATTGCTTGCAATATGACACCAGTTCCTAAAGAGAACTACAAATTGGGCTTACCAAGAAAAGGGAAACTGAAAGAAGTATTTAATAGTGATTTAAAGGCATACTTTGGAAGCGATCAATACAAGAATAAATTAAAAACAACAAAAGCAGACCCTTGGCATTTTAGGGATAATTCCATTGAAATTGATATTCCACCTTTAGGAATGGTTGCTTTCAAATATGAAAATCAGGCTAAGCCCAAGAAAGCTAAAGTTGTAGCTGATACAAATGTCAATACAGAGGCTAAACCTAAGAAGGTTGCTAAAAATAGTAAAGCAAAAATTAAAAAATAAGAATCGAATAATATGAGCTTGAAGACCTCAAATATTTTTAAACCTTTGAGGTCTTTTCAGTTTGTAAGTAAGAAAATTGATTTTATACTTCCAAAATTGAAAATTCTATTAGAGGCTTCATTATGCAAAACCCTAATTTTTACCGATGTATAGGATATTACGATCCGAACGATGCTTTTAATCAAATTTATTTAACCACTTCATTTGCCCAAGTCACGGCATCTTTAAGATTTGTGAAGATTTCAAAAGGTTTATTAAAGAACATTTTTTCTATTTGAGCATTTATTTTAGCTTGATAATTACTTGAAACAACAGCAAAGCCTTTAAGTGTTTTAATTTGTACTGTTTCATGATAAATTTTTGGATCCACTGAATAGGAATTTATTCTATGCGTTATATAAACAAAAGGGGAAGTTGAATAATATTTTTTTGCGATTTCAACTAAAACACTATTATGCTTGGGTGTAACATTAACACCTTCTTTGATAACTACCACTAAATAATTATCATAGATAGACATATCACAAAAATCATAATGTAGAATTTCTTTCTTCACATTCACAAAAAATTGATAAATTAGGATTAAGGTAAAAAAAAACTCCTTCATAATAAAGGAGTTTAAATTATAATAGTTGAAATGACTTAAGATTCAGTCGTTTTACCAGCAGAATTAATCTTAATGCTTAAAGCATCATTCTTTTCATCTAAATCCATAGTAATTGTATCACCTTCTTGAATTTTAGAATTTATGATTTCTTCAGCTAGTGCATCTTCGACATATTTCTGTATCGCTCTATTAAGCGGTCGTGCACCATATTGTTTGTCAAATCCTTTTTCAGCGATATAGTCTTTAGCCTTGTCAGTTAACTTAAGCTCATAACCTATATCTTTAATTCTGTCAATTAATTTAACCAGTTCAATATCGATAATCTTACTAATATCTTCTTTCTCTAAAGCATTGAACACTACGACATCATCAATTCTGTTTAGAAACTCTGGTGCAAATGCTTTTTTAAGGGCATTTTCTATCACACCTTTCGCGTAATCAGATTCTTGAGCTGCTTTCGCAGAGGTTCCAAAACCAACACCAGATCCAAAGTCTTTTAATTTTCTGGCACCAATATTAGAAGTCATTATGATAATGGCGTTTCTAAAATCAATTTTACGACCTAAGCTATCCGTCAAATAACCGTCATCTAAAACTTGTAATAACATGTTAAAGACATCTGGATGGGCTTTTTCAATTTCATCCAAAAGAACAACGGCATAAGGCTTGCGTCTTATTTTTTCTGTTAATTGACCGCCTTCTTCGTAACCAACATATCCTGGAGGTGCGCCAACTAAACGGGAAATAGCAAATTTCTCCATGTACTCACTCATATCAATTCGCACCAGTGCATCATCACTATCAAATAACTCTCGAGCTAAGACTTTGGCTAATTGTGTTTTACCAACACCTGTCTGTCCCAAGAATATAAAAGAACCAATTGGCTTATTGGGATCTTTAAGACCTGCTCTGTTTCTCTGAATAGCTTTTACAACTTTTGCAACTGCTTGATCTTGACCAACCACTTTACCTTTTATCAATTCAGGTAATTGTGAGAGTTTATTGATTTCGGTCTGCGCAATTTTGTTTACAGGAATCCCAGTCATCATGGAAACCACATCGGCAACATTATCTTCCGTAACCACTTCTTTATGTTGTTTGGTTTCTTCTTCCCATTTTTCCTGAGCTGTTGCTAATTCTTTTTCTAATCGTTTTTCATCATCTCTTAGTTTTGCAGCCTCTTCATACTTCTGCTTTTTAACAACGCTATTCTTGGTTTCTTTAACTTCTTCAAGTTTCTTTTCCAATTCAAGAATTTGTTTTGGTACATCAATATTGGTTATGTGAACACGAGAACCAGCCTCATCTAGTGCGTCAATGGCTTTGTCCGGTAAAAAACGTTCCGTCATGTAACGGTTCGTCAATTTTACGCAAGCTTCAATCGCTTCATCTGTATAATCCACATTGTGATGTTCTTCATACTTACTTTTAATATTATTAAGGATTTCAACGGTTTCTTCAACTGAAGTTGGTTCTACAATCACTTTCTGAAAACGGCGCTCTAAAGCCCCATCTTTTTCAATATATTGTCTGTATTCATCCAAAGTTGTGGCACCAATACATTGTATTTCACCTCTTGCCAATGCCGGTTTGAACATATTGGAAGCATCCAAGCTTCCTGTTGCACCACCCGCACCAACGATGGTATGGATTTCATCTATAAAAAGAATAATATCGTCATTCTTTTCGAGTTCATTCATAACCGCTTTCATTCGTTCTTCAAACTGTCCTCTATATTTGGTGCCAGCTACTAAGCTTGCCAAGTCCAATGTGACCACACGCTTATTAAATAAAGTACGTGATACTTTTCGTTTTACAATTCTAAGTGCCAGTCCTTCTGCAATGGCAGATTTACCCACGCCAGGTTCTCCTATCAGTAAAGGATTGTTTTTCTTTCTTCGACTTAAAATTTGGGATACACGCTCTATTTCTTTTTCACGACCTACAACAGGATCCAATTTGTCTTCTTCTGCAAGAACCGTAAGATCCCTTCCAAAATTATCTAAAACTGGGGTTTTTGATTTCTTGTTCGTTTTACTCGCCTGTCCACCAAATGGATTTTGCTTAGCATCACCATCATCATTCATATCATCATCAGAAAACGATTCTGCTTTTGGGGTTTCTAAATAATCATCTTCGTTAGTTGCCATAGATTTAAATTCTTCTTTTACGTTATCATAATCTACTTTTAGCTTATTTAAAAGCTTAGTCGTTGGATCATTTTCATTTCTTAAAATGCACAATAATAAATGTGCCGTGTTTATTGAGGTGCTTTGAAACAATTTTGCTTCTAAAAACGTCGTTTTTAATGCACGCTCTGCTTGTCTGGTTAAGTGTAAATTCTTTTTTTCGTTAGATGTGGTCACTATATTTGGGTTAGCAGGGCTTAAAATCTCTACTTTACGCCTTAAGTGATTGAGATCTACTTCTAATGCACCTAATATATCTATTGCTTTGCCGTTGCCATCTCTTAAAAGTCCAAGCATTAAATGCTCGGTTCCAATAAAATCATGGCCTAATCGCAAGGCTTCTTCTTTGCTATAAGCAATAACATCTTTAACTCTTGGGGAAAAATTATCATCCATATTATATTCCTTTCTGCTTTAAAAATAATAAAAACATATTGAGTATAAGTCAAAAACTATACCTTAATTAATAATTCTAACATATGTCGCAAACGAAGAGACTAAAAAAGCGTTTTAAATCAAAGGAAATATTGTGATACTTATTAACGAAAAAGATATCAAAAATTGTTAATAAAAAATACCAAAAATGATAATGGATTAGGCGTCTAAACGTACTATTTTGGTTATATTAGCACGTTAAGAAAATTCACAAAAAAACTAATTAATTTTATATATGGCAGAAGGAGAAAAACTCATTCCAATTAACATTGAAGATGAAATGAAATCGGCTTACATTGATTATTCAATGTCGGTCATTGTGTCACGTGCGTTACCAGATGTAAGAGATGGATTAAAACCGGTTCACAGACGTGTACTTTACGGTATGCACGAACTAGGTATTAGGGCAAATTCGGCACATAAGAAATCAGCAAGAATAGTTGGTGAAGTTTTAGGTAAATATCATCCTCATGGTGATACTTCGGTCTATGACACTATGGTACGTATGGCTCAGGAATGGAGTTTGCGTTACATGTTAGTCGATGGCCAAGGAAATTTTGGTTCTGTAGATGGTGATAGTCCTGCAGCAATGCGTTATACTGAAGCGCGTATGCGCAAAATATCTGAGGACATGTTGGCAGATATTGATAAGGAAACCGTAGATCATAAATTAAATTTTGATGATACCTTAGAAGAACCAACCGTTCTTCCAACACGAATCCCTGGGCTTTTAGTTAATGGTGCTTCTGGTATTGCGGTCGGTATGGCCACCAATATGCCACCACACAATTTAACCGAAGTTGTGAATGGAACCATTGCCTATATTGAAAATAATGATATTGAGATTGATGAATTAATGCAGCACATTAAAGCTCCAGATTTTCCAACAGGTGGAACAATCTATGGGTATGATGGTGTGAAGGAAGCTTTCCATACAGGTCGTGGACGCATTGTAATGCGCGGAAAAGCGAATATTGAAGAGGTTCAAGGCAGGGAATGTATTATAGTTACAGAGATTCCTTATCAAGTGAACAAAGCAGACATGATTAAGAAAACTGCGGACTTGGTAAACGAAAAGAAAATGGATGGTATTGCATCTATTCGTGATGAATCGGATAGAAATGGTATGCGTATTGTTTATGTTTTGAAGCGTGATGCAATTCCTAATATCGTTCTCAATAAACTCTATAAGTATACTGCTTTACAGACGTCTTTTAGTGTTAATAATATTGCATTGGTAAAAGGCCGTCCGCAGTTATTGAATTTAAAAGAATTAATTCATTATTTCGTAGAGCACAGACACGAGGTCGTAGTAAGACGTACCACCTACGAATTACGTAAAGCTGAAGAGCGTGCACATATTTTAGAAGGTTTAATTATAGCTTCGGATAATATTGATGAAGTTATTAAAATTATCCGTGCATCGTCTAATGCAGATGAAGCGCGTAACAATTTAATTGAGCGCTTTAAATTGTCCGAGATTCAAGCCAAAGCCATTGTAGAGATGCGTTTGCGTCAGTTAACAGGCTTAGAGCAAGATAAATTGCGTGCTGAGTATGAAGACATCATGAAAACGATCATTGACCTTAAAGATATCTTGGAGAAGAAAGATCGTCGAATGACTATTATTAAAGAAGAGCTTGAAGTTGTTAGGGAAAAATATGGTGATGAACGTCGTTCTATTATTGAATATGCCGGAGGAGACTTGAGCATTGAGGATATGATTCCAGATGAGCAAGTAGTTATTACAATTTCCCATGCAGGTTATATTAAACGCACCTCACTCACGGAATACAAAACCCAGCATAGAGGAGGCGTTGGACAAAAAGCCTCGACAACTCGTAATGAGGATTTCTTAGAACATTTATTTGTGGGTACCAATCATCAATATATGTTGTTCTTTACGCAGAAAGGAAAATGTTTCTGGATGCGAGTTTATGAAATTCCAGAGGGATCAAAAACATCTAAGGGTAGAGCGATTCAGAATCTTATAAATATTGAACAAGATGATAAAGTGATGGCTTTCATTTGTACACAAGATTTAAAAGATGAAGATTACATTAATAGTCACTATGTCATCATGGCAACTAAAAAGGGGCAGGTTAAGAAAACCTCTTTAGAGCAGTATTCTAGACCAAGATCAAATGGAATCAACGCCATTACCATTAAGGAAGATGATGTTTTATTAGAAGCGAAATTAACAACTGGAGAAAGCCAAGTAATGTTAGCCTTAAAATCTGGTAAAGCGATTCGTTTTGAAGAAGCTAAGACCAGACCAATGGGCAGAAATGCTTCTGGTGTTCGAGGTATCCGACTTCAAAATGAAAAAACAGATGAAGTTATAGGTATGATTGCGGTTGATGATATGGAGAGCAATATCCTTGTGGTTTCAGAGAATGGCTACGGAAAACGCTCAAGTTTAGAAGATTACAGAATTACCAATAGAGGCGGAAAAGGTGTAAAAACCATTTCAATTACAGAAAAAACAGGTAACTTAGTATCTATTAAGAACGTTACTGATGAAGATGACTTAATGATCATCAATAAATCAGGTATTGCGATTCGAATGGCAGTAGCCAATTTGCGTGTTATGGGAAGAGCGACACAAGGGGTTAAATTAATAAACCTTAAAGGAAACGATTCTATTGCTGCGGTTGCGAAAGTAATGAAGGATGAAGAAGACGATATTGAAGATATAGATTCTGAAGGCGTAGTTGATTCTGAGTCCACTGATAATCATGACAGTAATGAAGATGGCACGGCTATTGATAATAATGAAACTGAAAACTAAAAATTAACAACAAAAACTATTATTACAAGATGAAAAAATTAATGACATTAGTGCTTCTAGTAGCTGTAGCGTCAATGTCCTTTGCACAGAAAAAAGAGCTAAAGGAGGTTGAAAAAGCACTTAAAAATTCAAATTTTGCAGATGCCAAATCAGCAGTATCTGCTGCTGAAGCTTTAATGGGAGATATGGACGATAAGTCTAAAGCGAAGTTCTATTTCTTAAAAGCACAAGCATTATATGCCAATGGCGCAGGTACAGATGCCAATATTGACGAAGCGATTGAAAGCTTGGACAAATTGAAAACGCTAGAGTCAGAAATGGGAAAATTGAAATATACTCAAGAAGCAAACGATATGACGGCTAAAATGGTGAATACATACTTAACCAAAGCCAATGATGCCTTTACGAATAAAAATTATAAAGCTGCAGCTAAAGGTTTTGAGAAAGTATATAAAATGTCGCCTAAAGACACACTCTATTTGTATTATGCGGCATCTGCGGCCGTTTCAGTGCCAGATTACGATAAAGCGTTAGACTATTATGTCCAATTAAAAAACATGGGCTATAATGGTTCTCAAATGAATTATTATGCAACTAATATTGAGACAAATGAAGAAGAACTTTTTGGAGATAAAACTTCTAGAGATCTTTCTGTAAAAGCTAAAATGCATTCTAATCCAAGAGATCATAAAAGCGATCCTAAAACGGCAGAAATTGTGAAGAATATCGCTTTAATCTATGTGTCTCAGGGTAAAAATGAAAAGGCATTGGGGGCTATGGCAGATGCTAGGGCTGAAAACCCTGACGATTTAGGATTATTATTATCTGAAGCTAATGTTTATCTAAAAATGGGTAATAAAGAAAAGTTTAAATCGTTAATGGAAGAAGCAACACAAAAAGATCCAGACAATGCCGAGTTGCAATATAATTTAGGTGTACTAGCCGCGGAAGCTGGTAACCCAGAATCAGCAATTAAATATTACGAAAAAGCTATTGAGATTAACCCAAATTATGTTGATGCTTATAACAATATAGCAGTTGTGATATTAGAAGGAGAAGCAAAGATTGTTGAGGAAATGAATAATTTAGGTACAAGTTCTGCTGATAATAAAAAGTATGATGAGCTAAAAGAAAAACGTTCTCAAACCTATAATAAAGCTATACCTTATTTAGAGAAAGCTTTAGAATTGAAAAAAACCAATCTTAATGCCGCTAAAACGTTGATGAATATTTATAGTGCATTAGGTGAAACAGATAAATTTAAGGCCATGAGAGCTAGAGTAGAGGCTATTGAAAATTCTGCTGGTGGAAATTAATTGTTTGTTGAATAAATACTATTTGAGATCGTCTAAAAAGAAATTTTTAGACGATTTTTTTTATACAATCTTTTTAATAACCCTCAATCTATGCGTATGTATATTTTTGTCGATATTATAAATACCGCTATGGTCTAATCTATCAATTCTTACCTTACCATGTGCGTGTATAATATAATTATCTTCCATGATAATGCCTACATGCGTAATGTTGCCTTCTGCATTATCAAAAAAAGCCAAATCACCTGGTTCGCTTTCTTCAATAAAACTTAAGGCCTCACCTTGTGTAGCTTGTTCGGAAGCATCCCTAAACAATTTATATCCGTTTAGTTTGTAAACCATTTGAGTAAAACCCGAACAATCTATTCCAAAAGGCGTTTTTCCGCCCCACAGATAAGGCGCGTTTAAAAATAAAAATGATGAATTTATAATATTTTCCTTTCCACTTTCAGAAGTTAATGCAATGCCATCGAAATGATGATTTAATAAATTCAAACCATTCAAATCTGAACCTACAGGGATTGGGTAAAGGTTATTTGATTCGTCCGAAACAAATTCAATTAAATCTTTAGATAAATTAATTCCAGATTTGTCAAGGTCATTATAATGAAGCTCGTCAATTTCTTGATATTGTTTATTATCAATCCAACCTTCATAATTATCATACGCAAAACGAATACGACTCCACTTTTTTCGTTGTTCGAGCACTTTGAAAAAATCCCCATACAATGCTTGCGTTACCATTTCACTGGTATCGCTGGGTTCTAATCGTATAGGTACAATCCCTAGATTGCAAATGCCGTATTGCATAGCGTTTGGTTAAGCGCGTTCTATTACCATTGCAGAAGCACCACCACCACCATTACATATAGCTGCAGCACCTAATTTGGCATCATTTTGATGTAACACATTAATTAAAGTCACAAGAATTCTTGCACCGGAACATCCAAGCGGATGACCCAACGAAACGGCTCCTCCATTAACATTGACTTTACTGTCGTCCAATCCTAAAATTTTCATATTGGCCAAGCCAACAACGGAAAATGCTTCATTAAATTCAAAATAATCAATAGCACCTAATTCTATATTTGCTTTTTCCAATGCTTTTGGCAATGCTTTAGCTGGTGCAGTTGTAAACCATTTAGGTTCAGTAGCAGCATCGGCATAACTTTTTATGGTTGCTATAGGTTTTAAACCTAATTCTTCAGCTTTTTCTCTGCTCATTAAAACCAACGCAGCTGCGCCATCATTTATAGTTGAGGCATTTGCAGCAGTTACGGTTCCATCTTTTGTAAATGCAGGACGTAAAGCAGGAATTTTTTCCATTTTTACATTGGTATATTCTTCATCTCTATCAACCATTGTAGGTTCGCCTCTTCGTTGAGGTACTTCAACCGCAATGACTTCATCTTTAAATTTACCAGCATCCCAAGCAGCTTTGGACCTTTCGTAAGATTGAACAGCAAAAGCATCTTGGTCTTCTCTAGAAAATTTATATTCAGTTGCACAGGCGTCTGCACAAACTCCCATAGCATTTTTATCATAAGCATCAACTAAGCCGTCCTTTTGCATTCCGTCTTCAAGCGTTGCCGGTCCAAATTTGGTTCCAGTCCTGGCGTGATAATAATGTGGAATCAAACTCATGTTTTCCATACCGCCAGCAACAATAATTTCAGCATCACCTAATTGAATAGCTTGCGCCGCTTGCATCACAGCTTTCATCCCAGAAGCGCACACTTTGTTTATTGTAGTACAAGGCACCGTATCTGGAATACCAGCATAAATTGAAGCTTGTCTAGCAGGTGCCTGACCCGTACCCGCTTGTACAACATTTCCCATGAGAACTTCATCAACCATTTCAGGTTTCAAATTAATTTTGTCTAAAGCTCCTTTGATGGCTGCAGCTCCTAACCGTGGTGCTGGTACTGTAGATAAACTTCCTAAAAAACTTCCTATTGGTGTTCTAACGGCTGAAACGATAACGACCTCCTTGTTCATTGTGCGTATGTTTGATGTTATTTGCTGCGAAATTAAACATTTTTTGAGAGATTTTAGAATGTATTAATGATATTAGCAGTCTAAAATTCTAATATTTATTACATTTGATTGTATATGAATGTATTCCTTAATAAATGGTATAAGAATCATGCATTGGTCTATAAGATCCTATTGTTCTTAGTGACCACCTTGTTTATAGTCTATTTGTTTCCTAAAACAGGGAAATTCAGATACTCTTTTGAAAAAGGTAAACCTTGGCAGTCAGAAAATTTATATGCACCTTTTAATTTTGCTATAAAAAAATCCAACGCTGAAATAGCGAAAGAAAAAGCAGATATAGAAAATCAAAGTCCCTTATATTTTGAAGTTTCAACAGATATAGAAGCTGAAGTTCTGTCTGAGTATTCTGAAGTATTTAATCAAGTATTTGTAGATTCAATTGACTATAATTTTAAAAAGCAGACTTTATATAATAAAGGTAAATCATTAGTCAATAAACTTTATGCAACGGGAATTTTAGATTTAGACTATAGTTATGATGATGACCGATCTGTTATTTTAGCTACTTCCAACAAAGTCCAAAAAGAATTACAATATGGGAGTTTGTATGAGTTGAGCGAATTACGTTCAATCTTCGAAAAAGATTTGGATAATTCCATATCTGAAGAGGTAAAGATGAAAATGGTATCGATTTTTTTCGATGTTATAAAACCAAACATAACACTAAACAAGAGTTTAACTGAAAAAGCACTTGAAGAAGAACTATCCCGAATTTCACTAACTAGGGGTCGTGTTGAAAAAGACCAACTTATAGTTTCCAAGGGTCAAGTGATTGAAGCAGATCAGTATGATATTTTGAGCTCCCTAAAATCTGAATATGAGTCTCAAGTGTGGAACTCGGCAAATTATAACTGGGTGCTGGTAGCCTATACTTTGCTCGTGGCATTGGCACTTTTAATGCTGCTGTTGTTTTTAAGAAAGTATAGGCTTGAGGTTTTTCTGAATAATATTAAAGTCACGTTTATATTTTTCAATATTGCTTTAATGATATTACTAACCACTTTGGTTATTAATTATAATTCTCAACACATCTATGTGGTGCCATTGTGTATATTGCCTTTGGTATTAAAAGCCTTTTTTGATGCCAGGTTAGGGTTGTTTGCGCATGTACTGACCGTATTGCTCCTAGGATTTGTGGTGCCAAATAGTTATGAATATATGTTTCTTCAAATTATAGCAGGAATGGTCACTATTTTAACGGTTTCAGAGTTGTATAAAAGAGCTAATTTATTCATTTCAGTAGGTCAAATAACGTTTATATATATCATTGCCTATTTTGCTTTTTTCGTTATTCACGAAGGACAATTAACTGGCTTGAAATTGGAGACATTCGGTCTGTTCATCTTGTGTGGTTTGGCAACCCTTTTTGTTCAGCCATTAATTTATATCTATGAAAAGATTTTTGGACTCGTATCGGATGTTTCACTTTTAGAACTTTCAGATACAAATACTAAATTATTGAAAGAGCTATCTAACAAAGCTCCTGGAACATTTCATCACTCCTTAAATGTCGCCAACTTAGCAGAAGCCTCGGCCAATGAGATAGGCGCTAATGCTATGTTGATTAGGGTAGGAGCGTTATATCATGATATAGGTAAAATGGATAATCCTACGTATTTTACTGAAAATCAGAGTACAGGTGTTAATCCGCATGATGAACTATCAAGTAAGGAAAGTGCAAAAATTATCGTAAACCATGTTATAAAAGGAATTGAGATTGCCAAAAAATACAATTTACCCGATCGCGTTATAGATTTTATAAGAACGCACCACGGCACAAGTTTGGTTTACTATTTCTATATGAAAGAAAAAGCTGAAAATGAAAATGTGGATATCAGTGATTTCAAGTATCCAGGACCAAAACCTTTTAGTAAAGAAACGGCAATATTAATGATGTGCGATAGTGTAGAAGCAGCATCAAAAAGTTTAAAGGAACCTTCAAGTACAAAGATTAATGACTTTGTTGAAAATATAATCAATAAACAAATGGAAAGTGGTCAATTTTTAAATGCGAATATCACGTTTAAAGAAATTCAATCCATAAAGAAAGTTCTCAAGCATAAATTGGCTAATATTTATCATTTGAGGATTGAGTATCCGGAATGAAATAAACCTTAAAAAATCAGTTTCTTTATCTAACGAGAATCAAATATAGTTATATCGAACTCACGTAAGTTATTTTTAATTATAGCTATATGAATTTGGAAAACTTAAAAGCTCTAATCGTAAAATCCCAAGAGATAGCTCCTTGGCTGTAAAATTAATTCTGCTTTAATATCTTTCGAATATCACCGTCAATTAGTGGTTTATGAAAATAACCGCTCACTTTATAGTGTTGTTTTGCTTTTAATATATCAACTCGATCTGTAGATGACGAAACAACATAAAGGGTAAGATTGGTAATGTCGTAGATCGCGTTCGACTCTATTTCCCTCAAAAACTGCCAGCCATTAAGTACTGGCATATTAATATCTAAAAGTACGATGATGTTTTTATTGTTATTTTGTTCTTTTTCGAGTTCTAATTTTTTTAAGCCAATGGCGCCATTTTCACATGGTTTACAAATAGCGGTGGGATCATTTCTATGTATCATGATGCTAATCATTTTCCTGAAAATAGGATCGTCATCAACTATGTAAAAAACTTTATTCATCTTGGTTGGTTAGGTTAAAATTTTGGGATTTATTTACTATTTCTTTTACAATAGTGTCCATTTCGTTTGAAGAGTTTTTCAATTCATTTAGCCAAAATGAAAGGTCTTCAATGTTGTCCTTGTGAGTTTCAATCAAATCAATTATGCCCAAAATCCTTGACAGTGGTGCTCTGACTACATGGGATTGTGTCCAAGCTATTTCTCTAAGTGAATTGTTTTGAATTTCTATCGTTTCAATATGATTTAAAGTCTCCGTTATATCATTGGATTGTACAATGGTCATTTTTTCATTGGAAGCGCTTTTTACTTCTTCACTATGAACATCCACTTTAATTTGGGTGCCATCTTTTAATAAATGTATAAAATTGTCATTTTTGGCAGTATGAGTATCATCTGAAAGCCATTTAGATACATGTTCTTGCTCTTCTTTTGGATGTAATGTCATAAATGACATGTCTTGGTATTCCTTAAGTGAATACCCATAGTTTTTAATGGCAGAATAGTTGGCATTTAAAATCTTGAAATTATCATGGTCTAAAAGCCACATAGGTTGTGGACTGAAATTAAAGAGGTTTTCATAGTTTAAACGCTCACTTTCAATTTGGCAGATAAACTGTCTCCTATTTATTGCGAAATCGATGCTTTTATAAAGCAAATTGGGATTTAACTCATCTTTTACCAAAAAGTCGTATACACCCAATTGAAGACTTAATTGAGCTATCGATACATCAGAATAACCCGTTAAAATTAGTATAGGAATATCATTGGCAGCGGTAAGCACTTTTTTTATGAGTTCTAGACCGCTTCCATCATGTAAATGTAAATCTAAAAGAATAACAGATAGTGATGATTTATTTTTTTCAATAGTAGAAGCTGTTTCTTTAAAATCTTGAGATCGTTTAACTTCTATAGACTTAAATTTTTCAAATAAATAATCTTCAACAAGTACAAAGTCGCCGTCATTATTCTCTACGACTAAAACAGTAATAGGTTCTTCGTATTTTAAGTCCTTCTTCATGTACCTATTTGGTTAGAGTCGTTATTTGCAACCAAAATTCTTCTATTTTTAATATAGCTTTTAAAAAGTCCTCCATATTGAGAGGCTTTCTTACATAACTGTTGGTATGGTTGGCATAAGCTTTTTCAATATCCTTTTCATTTGAGGAAGTGGTCAATACAATTACGGGAATTTTTTTGAGTACTGGATCACTTTTTATTTTATTTAATACTTCATGACCATCAAAAATCGGTATGTTAATATCCAAAAGAATCAAGTCGGGTTTTTTTGCTTCCGTAAAATCCCCTCTTTTAAATAGATAATCAAGCGCTTCTTGTCCATTCCTAGCGACATTAATTACTGTTTTTACTCTGCTTTCTTCAAAAGCTTCTCGGGTAAGGAGAATATCTCCCTCATTGTCCTCTACTAAGAGGATGTTTGCTAAGTTCATTCTTCTATTGTTTTTCTGTTTTTAATTATTGTAAAGTTAAAGGTGGTGCCTTCACCCACTGTAGATGAAAGCCAAATTTTCCCATTCAAAAACTCAACACTTCGTTTAACAATGGCGAGTCCAATCCCTGTGCCGTCATATTTATTTCGATTATGCAACCTTTGGAAGATAAGGAAAATTTTATCGAAGAATTGCGAATCTATGCCAATCCCATTGTCGGTGATTGAAAATTCCCATTCTTTTTCTTTTTCTGTGGCTTCGATTTCTATCATAGGTGCAACTTCATCTCTAGCATATTTAATAGCATTATCTAACAAACCATGAAAAATTTGAGTCACTACAGCACTGTAAGATTTTATAGTGGGTAATTCTGTTGCTGTGATGGAGGCAGAAGTTTCTGCTATCACTTATCTTCTAAGTTGTTTGTAGTTTGCTATCAATTCATTTAAATTAACTTCATCAATCTTTTCAGTCGGTTTACTGGCTCTAGAATAATCAAGCAAATCCAAAATGATTTGTTTCATGCGTTTAGCACCATCGGTGGCAAAATAAATATACTGTAATGCTTTTTCGTCGAGTTGGTCTTCATATTTTCGTTTTAACTGATCCATAAAGCCAGATATCATCCGCAAGGGCTCTTGTAAATCGTGGGACGTAACGAATGCAAATTGTTCCAACTCTTCATTGGAGCGCTCAAGTTCTTTTGTATATTGCTTTAGCAACTCCTTATTTTTGATTTCTTGCGTAATGTCTGATGAAATACCAATAATCCCTTTTAGTTCATCGTTCTCATCATAGATTGGCGAATTGGTTATCATAACATTGAAATTAGTGCCATCTTTTTTCTGTACTTCAAAATCTCCCGACCATGATTTACCCTTTTTCAGCATTCGCATTATTTGCCGAGCTTCTTTCTTATTGGTCTCCAAGGTAGTTAGTTGCATAATATTCTTTCCCAACGCTTCTTCCGCTTTCCAACCATACATAACCTCCGCACCTTTGTTCCAGTAGTTAACTTCTCCATCTAGGTCAGTTGCAATGGCCGCCTGTCTAACCATGCTTAATAAATTAGCTTTAAACCTGCTCTCTTCTTCTGCTTTTTTTAAATCGGTTACATCAGTCATCGCTCCAACCATGCGAATGGCCTCTCCTTTCTTGTTTCTGATGATTACGCCTTGGTCTATTATATAAAGTGTTTCTCCCTCTTCGTTCAATATTTTGTAATCCATTTTCCACTTAACAGTTGAAGGGTTGGCAATGGCTTCTTCAACACTTTTTTGAATTTTGACCAAGTCATCTTCATGAAATCTATCTTTCCAAAAATCCTTTGAAGTTATTGATTTACGTGTTTTTTTTCCGAAAAATCTTTCTATAGCATCAGAGCGGTAAAATTTATCGTTTATTATATCCCAATCCCAAATGGCATCATTCGTGGCTTCGGTAACTTTTTCAAATCGTTCGTTGGCTAAAAGAATGTCTTGCTCTGCTTTTTTTCTTTCGGTAATATCTCTATTAGTACCTAACATTCTCACGGGTTTTCCTGAAACCTCATCTCTTATTACTATAGCTTCTCCTGTGACGTATCTAATTGATTTATCATCCTTAACTACTCGAAATTCTGTACTAAATTTCGAAAAATTTTCTAAAGCGTTTTGAACTACCTCTTTAACTTCATTAATATCATCAGGATGAATATTTGCTTCCAAAGACTCAAATGTGCCTTGAAATTCGTTTTTTTCAATTCCAAAAATTTGGAACATGGTATCGTCCCAAATAAGTTGATTATTTAAAACATCCCAATCCCAAATACCAATATTTCCTGTTTTTGTTGCAAGTTGCAGTCTTTCTGAGGTCGCAATTAAATCTTGTTCAGCTTTTTCACGCTCTGTTATATCTAAAATTATAGCAATGAAGCTTTTATATTCAGCTTCCTCAACTAATTTCAAGTGGACCTCTACAGGATAAAGACTACCGTCTTTACGCTTATGTTTGGTGAAAAATATGACTTTCTCTTTTTCATGACTTATTAAGGGTGAAACCAATTGACGAAAGGACTCTTTTGTGTATTCAGGTTTTAAGTCTAAAGGTGTTAGATTTTGTAGTTCTTGTTTCGTGTAGCCTAGGTTGAGCATGGCCCCTTTGTTAACATATCCGAATTTAAAGGTTTTAGAATCGAACATGTAGATTTCATTTAAGCTGTTTTCTAGCGTTTCTTGGAATCTTGCTTTTTCATCTTCGGCCTTTTTTCGTTCTGTGATATCAAAACGGATAGCCAAATATTGTTTGGGTTTGTTTTTTTCATTTAAAAAAGGTACGATGGTCGTATCAACCCAATAAAAGGAGCCATTCTTCGCTTTGTTTTTAATTTCTCCACGCCATACTTTTCCTGATGCTATTGTTTTCCACAGGTCGTTAAAAAAAGTGGCTGAATGATAGTCGGAATTAATGATCCTGTGTGTTTTCCCAAGAAGCGCTTTTTTGCTATAACCTGATATTCTACAGAAATTATCATTCACTGAAGTTATTACCCCTTTCTGGTCTGTGAAAGCAATTATAGCAGCCTGGTCTAGTGAATACTTATAGTCTTTTAATTGCCTTAAACTGTTTTCAAGAGCGAGAGTCGCTATTTTCTTCTCATTGATATCTTGAAAACTACCGTAAAGTTTAATTGGTTTGTTATTGATGGTCTCTCTTGACCCAATTAATCTAATCCATCGTTTATTGCCTTTAGCTGTACTCAATAACAATTCTAAATCATACGGTATGCCATCTTTTATCAAAAGTTCCATGGCTTGTTCTATTCGCTTCTTACTTTCGTCAACATAAAAATCAAAGCCACTAGAGAAGGTAGGATTATAATCATCATCCAATTCCAGAATTTTTCTAATCATTGGTGACCAATATATATTATCTCCTTCCCGGTTTATTAAATCCATTTCCCAACTACCGATTCTAGCTAATTTGGTGGTCTGCTCGAGTAAAATTTCATTTCGAGCTTCTTTCGTATTATCAAGAATAATGGAGTCAAAAACAATGGTGCCATCTGCTAAAAAACTAGGACTGCCAAAACCTAAAAGGTTACGAACTTCACCTGTTGGAGATACATATTTAGAGCGATTTATCCACTTTGATTTAGTTCGGATAGACTTTTGGATACTTGCTTGAACTTCTTCAAAGTCGCCTCCCAACTTAATTTGTTCCCAGAGTAGGTCTGCATTTTCCATAACTTGATTAGCTGTAAAACCCCAAATTTTCTCAACATCTCCAGCTACATGCAATAATGCGTCTGTACCATCTGGATAAATAGCATAGTTGTAGATTATTCCAGGTAAGTTATCAGCTAAGGACTGCAGCCTGTTTTCTGCTTGTTTTTGCGCATCAATGTCCTGGAAGCTGCCATAGACTCGAGTGCATACGCCATCCACAAATTCAGCTTTTGCAGTAGTGCGTACCCACCGCTCCTTATTACTAGAAGTGACGATAACTGCTTCTATATTATAGGACTCTCCCGTTTCAATACATTTTTCAAACTTTGACAGTGCCAATTGGCGATAATCCTCTCTGTAAAAGTTGATAGCTGCATCCACAGTAGGAACAAATGTCTTTGCATCTGTTTCATATAACTTGTGAACCTCTTCTGACCAAAAGAGATTTTTGGTTACCAAATCCACTTCCCAACTTCCAATTTTCGCAAGAACACCAACTTGCCTATTCAATTCCCTGAGTTTTTTTTCTTGAGTGATATTTTTGGCAACGGCATAAATAATACCTTGTTCTGGTAAAGAAGTGGCGGTCCAGCTCAACCAAATGACTTTGCCCTCTTTTGTAATATACCGATTCTCAAAATTGTCTAGATTTTTACCTGTATGTAAATCATGTTGTTTTTTTTCTGTTTGGGACTGATCTTCCTCATGTACGAATGACTTTATTGGACGTGAACGAATTTCTTCTAATGAATACCCCAACAATTCCAAACCAGCTGGATTGATCCGCTTAATATAGCCATCAAAACCTGCCATACAAATCATGTCAGGGGCGAAACTGAAAATTTGATTAAGCTCAACCTCTGTTTTCTTTCTGCTTAGTTCGGAGCCAAGGGTTGACTCTAATTTTTGAAACAACTCTAAATTCACAGAAAGGGCAGATTTAACTTTTTCTGTGCCTAATAAAAGGCCACCTAATAATTTACCATTGTGAATTAAAGGAATAGCAATAAGTGATTTAATCCCTGCTTTTTCTGCAGCAGCTTTTCTCTTGAATGATTGCCATTCATCATCAACAGACTCCCAAATTACTGTTTTTCTGTTTTTCAAAACTTGGTCTGATAAGCCTACTTCTACACCTAAAATGTTTAATTTTTTAGAATCTTTAAAAAACCTCTTGCCAGATTGACTCTTGGCGTAACTTGCTGTGCGTTTAATCTTTTTATTGTCAAAAGTTGGCAACCAAATTTCAGCAAAACTAAAATCACCAAATTTAACAATTTGCTCAGATACACCTGACAGGATGGTAGTTAGGTCATTATCTGATTTTTGATTAAAACAATTGTTTATTTTATCGATGAGATCTTTTTCTAGCGCTTCAGTTTTTTGCTTGGTTACATCCCTTATAACATCCACAATTCCTTCAATAGAAGGGTCGTGTATCAGATTTGTTACTATAGGATTAACCCATCTCCATGATCCATCTTTGTGTTTCATTCTAGAAGTGTGCCCTTCTATGGAAACACCTGGATTCTCTAAGGCTTGAGCTAGAGCAACGTTGGAGCCATCTCTATCTTCTGGATGAATCTGTTCCCAAATATCTAAGTCCATTGCTTCTGAAGGTGTGTAACCTAGAATGTTTTTTATAGCCTTAGAAATGAAATTTGTCTCTCCCTCTGGAGAAATTATGGTGATGCAGTCTGTGCTGTTTTCGATGAGCGTCTCAAATCTTTTCTCAGTTCGAATAATTTTTTCTTCCTGCTTAATTTTTTCTGTAATGTCACGTGAATTGATAACAATACCTTTAATTGCTGGATTCTCCAACATATTTGTGAGTATTGTTTCAACCCATCGCCATTCATTTTTAACGTTTTTAGCGCGATAGGGCTTCATTATTACCCTATCCTTTTTTATTGATGCTTTAAAATCGGCTTGTATTTGCTCAATATCATCTGGGTGAACGAATTCAAAGGCGTTTTTACCGATAAATTCTTCTGGTGGAATACCAGCGATAGCCATAATTGAAGGGCTCATGAATAAATAATGTCCTTTAATATCTATCACTGCTACCAAGTCAAAAGCCCCTGTGACTAGCGCTTTAAAACGTTGTTCGCTTTGAATTAATTTTTTTTCTTGTTCAAGTTTTTCTTTTCCGTCCCTTGCTACGGCGTAAAAGAGTTTTGTACGCTGATCCCATCTAGATGACCAGATATTATATGCAATCCCGCCGTTTTTTTTTCGATACCTATTGGAGAATGATTTAATTTCTTGTCCGTTCCTTATGGTTTTATTTACTGAATCTGTAACGGCTCCATCTTCCTCAATTACCAAGGCTCTGTAGTTTGTGCCTAGTAATTCCTCAGGTTCATAGCCCCAGTGCTCCTTTGCGGTTTTATTGACATAAAGAAATTCACCCTGCTCATTAAAAGTGCAGAATACATCCAAAGAAGAGTCTATCAATTGTTTTACTTCCGATTGCTTTTTGACTAGGCGTGTAATGTCTTTAGATTGACAAGCGACGGAAACAATGTCATTAGTTTCATCAGTAATCGGTTTAAAAGTAATATAGCTATATTGGATTTTCTCTTTTTCAGTATTGAAAAGATGGTCTTCTACTTCAAAGGTTTCCCCATTGAGCGCCCTTTTATAATAGGCTTTCCATTTTTTAATGTAGTTCTCTCCAAAGCACTCTCCAAACACAGTGTCATTGAGCTTGTTATCTTGACCTGTTATTTGTTTCATCAGACTCAAATAAGCCTTATTAGCAAAAATTAAGTCAAAATTTGGATTGATCATCCAAATTAAATCAATAGATTGTTCTACGAACAAGTTTGATAACTGCTCTTTTATCATTGGTTAGGGGCATTTTGGTTGGGCATTCTTAATTTTATCTACCTGTTTTTGGCTACAAATAGAGAAAAGTAATTAGGTCTAATATAAAAAATAAATAGTTAAATAGCAAAATTCAATAGTGTTTTAAAGTGAAAAAGTAGATCATTTCTTTGGTGCAATTGAGTTTATAAAGTTTGCTCTTATAGTGTTTTCTGTTTGTAAGCTTGGTTAAGGTTTCTAGTTTGAAAAGTTAGCTTTCGGGCCGCCATACTTTGTTATTTATATATGAAATTATGTAGGCTTTATTAAGTATGGGTCTATATTTGGTTGTCATTTTATATCAACTTAGCCATGTGTTATATCGTCTAAACATTTTGAACAAGATTTACTTCAACCTTTGATATTACGAATAATTCTATTTTTTAAATCGTTGCACTGTCCAATATAGAATCTATTTTTGGATTCAAAATATAGGAGGTAAGTTTTGAACACGCTTTAAGTGATCGCACTATTCCGATAGCTATCGGAAAAACCTAGTACCGTCCCGATTGAAATCGGGATGCTCTATCCATTAGAATCGTTTATTAGTTTTTTGATAACCTTACTTGACTTTTGTTTTTTGATGTGCATTCCGAATTGATAAGCTTCAGATTTATTTGAAAATTCTTTTGTGCAAACAATTTTCAAAATAAAGCCCTATTTTGTGGATTTGCTTTTACCGCTATTGTGCCTTTTGATTCGGTCTTCTATATCAGAAGTATGTGCAACATAGAATCTATTTTTGGATTCAGAATATAGGAGGTAAGTTTTGAACATATTATAAAACAAAAAAGCTTTAACAGAATTGTTAAAGCTTTAAGTGATCGCACTAGGATTCGAACCTAGGACCGCCTGCTTAGAAGGCAGGTGCTCTATCCAGCTGAGCTATGCGACCATAAATTATAAAATTATTTTCAGCTTTTTTGGACCGTCCCGATGAAATCGGGATGCTCTATCCAGCTGAGCTATGCTAACATTAGAGTAAACTCTAAAAATCGAAAAAAAAGTCGGGGTGGCAGGATTCGAACCTGCGGCCTCCACGTCCCAAACGTGGCGCGATAACCGGGCTACGCTACACCCCGAAAATTGATTATCTTAATCTTACTTGCAGTTGCATAAACTGCAGTAAATTAGCGGAGAGACAGGGATTCGAACCCTGGGTAAGTGTTTCCACCTACGACGATTTAGCAAACCGCTCCTTTCGGCCACTCAGGCACCTCTCCAATATGTATAAGAACATTCCTTTAAATGCGGATGCAAATGTAACGCAACATTTTAAAGAACGCAACAATTTTTTTGAGTTTTTTATAAAAACAACTCGAATATTTTACAACCTTTTATTAAGTGCATATTTATCAGGCTAATATCTGAATCACCATCAGTTTTTATATACTTTTTAGCGACTTATTAGACTATTAGCATTGTTGTTTCTTTGTATTGTAGTTTCCTTTAATTAACCATTATAATTTGACTTGGATGTTTCTAAGGCGGACATTTAAATCAGAGTATAATTTCAAATGTGCTAAAATTTAACTTTAATTTACTACTAAAGCTTTCGCTTTTTTAATAGCTTGTAAGAGATATATAAAGAAAATACATGCAGCTTATAAAATTCACAAAAAAAGGTATTTACTGTCCACAAGGTAAATTCTACTTGGATCCTTGGTTTCCTGTTGATTATGCGATCATTTCCCATGGACATGCTGATCATGCACGTTGGGGAATGAAACACTATTTATGTCAAAACGATTCTAAGGCAATTTTAAAACATCGTATAGGATCTGATATTAAGATTGAAAGCTTGGGTTATGATGAGCCCTTGCTAATCAATGGTGTAAAAGTGAGTTTTCATCCAGCTGGTCATGTCATTGGTTCTGCTCAAATCCGACTGGAATACAAAGGGTATGTCGTTGTATTTTCTGGTGATTATAAAACACAGCCCGATTTTATTTCAACACCATTCGAACCCATAAAATGTAACACCTTCATTACTGAAAGTACTTTTGGATTGCCTATTTATAATTGGAAAAGCGAAAAAGAACTTCAAAACGAATTACACCAATGGGTGGAAACTAATAAGGCCAATAACAGAACATCTGTCTTTTTGGGTTATTCTTTGGGAAAAGCACAGCGCTTAATGTCTTTGTTAGAGGGATTGGATGAAATTTATGTGCATACTGCGATTCATAATTTGAATGAAGCGATTTCAAATTCTGGAATTCGATTGCCTAAAACCACTTTAATTACGAACGATTTTGATAAAAAAGCACTTCAAAATAAAATAGCGATTATGCCGCCTGGATTGCTGGGTTCCAAATTATTGAAACGCGTTCCAAATGCAGCAACTGCCATTTGTTCTGGATGGATGCAAATTAGAGGTAATAGGCGTTGGCAATCCGTAGATGCTGGTTTTGCAGTGAGCGATCATGCGGATTGGAATGGTTTATTGTCAGCCGTTAAAGCGACTGAGGCAGAACAAGTTTATGTGACCCACGGTTCGCAAGCTATTTTTTCAAAATATTTGAATGAAATTGGAATTAAAGCCAATGAACTAAAAACCGATTTCGGAGAGGAAGCTATGGCAAAAGCAGAACAAGAATCTGAAAAAACAGTTGAAGCATGAAGCAGTTTTCAGAACTTATAAGTGCCATAGAAATCACCAACAAAACCAATGCGAAAATTGAAGCATTGGTACATTATTTTAAAGTAGCTCCAGACAAAGATAAATTATGGTTGATTGCGCTATTTACAGGAAAGCGACCTTCACGGCCTGTCAAAACCACCTTGATGAAACAATGGTGTATGGAAATCACCCAATTGCCAGAATGGCTGTTTCTTGAGAGTTATAGTACGGTTGGCGATTTGGGAGAGACTATTGCTTTGCTTTTGCCAGAACCTGCAAATAATATAGAACTGACATTAAGTGAGTGGATGTCACAGCTAAAATCATTAAAACCTAAATCTGACGACGAGAAAAAGAAATATGTTCTTAATGCTTGGAATGGTCTCAAACAGCAAGAGCGCTTAATTTTCAACAAATTAATTGGCGGCAGTTTTAGAATAGGCGTGTCAAAAAAAACCTTGGTCAATGCCTTGGCAAAACTTACCAATATAGATGCCAATCAGTTAATGCACAGTATTATTGGCAATTGGGATATCGATACCATTTCGTTTGAAGATTTAATTAATGGTTCCCATATTAATTACGATAATTCCAAACCTTATCCATTTTGCCTGGCTTACGCTTTGGAAAAGGAACTTCCTGAATTAGGCGAACCAGGAGATTGGATGGTGGAGCAAAAATGGGACGGCATTAGAGGGCAAATTGTAAAGCGTAATAACGAAATCTACATATGGTCACGTGGAGAAGAGTTGGTGACTGAACAGTTTCCTGAATTAGTGGAGACGATTTCTAAATTTAAACACGATTTCGTTCTCGATGGAGAAATCCTAGCCATGAAGGATAATTCGGTTTTATTATTTAATGATTTACAAAAGCGACTAAATCGTAAAAACGTGACTAAAAAATTACTTCAAGAAGTGCCTGTCGGTTTTTATATTTACGATATTTTAGAATTTAAGGAAGAAGATATTAGAGAGAAATCGATGATTGAAAGACGTTCAGTTTTAGAACAACTTTTTAATACCATTGATGCACAACATAATTTAAAACTATCCTTTCTAGTCGATTTTACGACTTGGCAAGACTTATATCCTATACGTGAAAATTCTAGAGCCATAAATAGCGAGGGTTTAATGTTGAAACAAAAAGCATCGCCATATCATACAGGTCGAAAAAAAGGCGATTGGTGGAAATGGAAAGTAGACCCATTAACCATAGATGCTGTGATGATTTATGCCCAAAAGGGTAGTGGTCGTCGTAGTTCAAAATATACGGATTATACGTTTGCCGTTAAGAAGGATGATAAATTAGTTACGGTTGCAAAAGCCTATTCAGGTTTAACCGATAAAGAGATTACCGAAATATCTCGATGGGTAAATAAAAATGCGATTGAAAAATTCGGGCCAGTACGAACCGTCAAGCCAGAGTTAGTTTTTGAAATTGCTTTTGAAGGTATTGCATTTAGTAATAGACATAAATCTGGCGTAGCGTTGCGTTTTCCAAGAATTGCACGATGGCGAAAAGATAAACCCGTCGAAGACATAGATACTATTGAAACCGTTAAACAATTGATAACTGCACCTTGAGCAAATTTAAAGACAGTACTGGGTTACAAATTGTCCACAATTGGATGGCTGAAAAAGGACAAAAACCGTTTCCGTTTCAAAGTCAGACATGGCAACGTTATGGCAGTGGTTATAGTGGAATGGTCGTTGCTCCAACGGGTTTTGGAAAAACCTTTTCCGTGTTTTTAGCCGTAGTCATAGATTATCTAAATCATCCCGAAAATTATCCCAAAGGATTAAAATTATTATGGATAAGTCCATTACGCTCATTAGCTAAGGATTTGGCAAAAGCCATGACAGAAGCCGCTGAGGATATTGGTTTGGATTGGTCTGTACAAGTGCGAAATGGAGATACACCTACTAGTATACGACGAAAACAAGAACGTTTAATGCCAGACGTACTTTTGACCACGCCAGAAACTATGCATCTCATGTTTTCCCAAAAGAAAAATAAGCGCTTTTTTAAAGATGTTAAATGTGTCGCTATAGATGAATGGCATGAATTGTTAGGAAACAAAAGAGGCATACTTACGGAATTAGCGATTTCACAGTTAAGACATTACTCACCGCAACTTCAAATTTGGGGCATCACGGCAACCATTGGAAATTTAGAAGAGGCTAAACACGTGTTGTTACCTTATGCGGACTTAAAAGTTACTCAGATCACCGCTAAAGAGAAAAAGAAAATTGACATTGTTTCCGTGCTTCCAGATGAAATTGAAGTGTTGCCTTGGGCTGGACATTTAGGCGGAAAGATGGTCGATAAAATTTTGCCCATTATTGATGCCAATACCACCACATTGATTTTTACGAATACCAGAGGTCAATCCGAATTATGGTACCAATTACTATTAAATGCCAATCCAGAATTAGCAGGAGTTATGGCCATTCATCATGGTTCCATAGATAAAAAATTAAGAAATTGGATAGAAGATAGTATTTCCAACGGTTCTTTAAAAGCGGTAGTTTGTACCTCTTCTTTAGATTTAGGTGTCGATTTTAAACCCGTTGATTGTGTGATCCAAATTGGTTCTGCCAAAGGAATAGCGCGCTTTATGCAACGTGCTGGTCGAAGTGGCCATTCGCCTTACGAGCGTTCAAAAATATATTTTGTGCCTACACATTCGTTGGAATTGGTTGAAGTTTCAGCCTTAAAAACGGCGATAAAGGAACAAGTGATTGAGTCACGGGATCCCATGGTTTTGACTTTTGATGTTTTGATTCAATTTATGGTCACCTTAGCGGTTGGTCAAGGTTTCGATTCTGAAAAATTATTCAATCGAATAAAGCAAGTTCATGCATTTCATTATATCACTGAAGACGATTGGCAATGGTGTTTACATTTTATTACCAATGGTGGCAAAACACTGCATTCATATGAAGAATTTCATAAAGTGATTCAAGATGAAAATGGGCTTTACAATGTGACAAGCAGAAGAATAAGTATGTTGCATCGCATGAATATTGGAGCCATTGTAAGTGAAGCTTCCATGATGGTCAAATATTTTTCTGGCGGCTACATTGGTATGATTGAAGAATTCTTTATCTCTAAGCTAAAACCTGGTGACAGTTTTATATTAGCTGGACGTATTTTAGAATTGGTAAAAATCAAAGATATGACCGCACTTGTGCGACGAAGTAAAGCAAAGAAAGCAGTTTCGCCAAGTTGGCTGGGTGGCCGTTTACCTTTAACCTCACATTTAAGTCATTTTTTGCGATTAAAATTATCCGACGCTTTAGATCCTGGACGATTGGAAAAGGAATTAAGGTTTTTAAACCCATTGATAATACGACAAAAAGACCATTCGCACATCCCAAAAGCTGACGAGTTTTTAATAGAAATGATAGAAACTAAAGACGGACATCATTTATTTATGTATCCTTTTGAAGGTCGATTGGTCCATGAAGTATTTTCGTCCTTAATGGCCTATCGGATCAGTAAGTTAAAACCATTGACTTTTACAATAGCCATGAATGACTATGGCTTCGAGTTATTGAGCGACCAAGCGTTGCCGATTAATGAAGATAATATTTCAGCATTATTAAGCAAAGAAAATTTAATGGACGACGTCATTGCCAGCATCAATGCATCTGAAATGGCATCACGAAAATTTAGGGATATTGCCGTTATTGCCGGATTAGTGGTACAAACACAACCTGGAACTCGAAAGAATAATAAAAGCTTGCAGTCGTCTTCAGGATTAATATTTAGAGTACTCGAAGATTATGAACCTGATAATTTGTTATTACGACAAGCTTACACCGAAGTTTTTAATCAGCAATTGGAAGAGGTGCGTTTACAAGCGGCATTCGATAGAATTTCAAAAAGTAAAATTATCATAAAACGTGCAAAATCGTTTACACCTTTGAGTTTTCCATTAAAAGTGGATAGCTTACGCGGTACTATGACCAATGAGAATTTGGATAAACGCATTCAGCGTATCAAAGCACAGGCTTTTAAAATTGATTAATAATTTGACTACGACCTGCAAGGTTTATATAACATAAGTTTAAGAAATACAGATATTTATGGGGTTAGGAATAAGTTAGGAATAAATTAAATTAACTGGACTTTAGGGGTGTAAAAAAATAATAATTATAATATTTTTGAAACCTTGCAGGATAAACTAAGTCAATTACCATTTTGAAAATAAGTACTAAAAATATTATAATAAATGATGAAGCGTTAACGCTTACCAATCAACGCGCACTATTTTGGAAACGTGAAAATGCCCTTATCATATCAGACGTTCATATTGGAAAAACAGCACATTTTAGAAAACACGGTATTCCAATGCCAAATGCCATTCTTCAACATGATTTGGAACGTTTAAAAACATTAATCCTCCATTTTAAAACACAAAAGCTTTGGATTGTAGGCGACTTATTTCATGCAGAAAATAATGGAGACATGTCAACCTTTAAGTTGTGGTTAGAGCAATTTGAAAACTTAGAGATTACGTTAATTAAAGGTAATCACGATAGACTTTCCAATACATTAATGGATGATTTTAATATAAAAGTTGAAACAGAACTTATGGTTCCGCCATTTCAATTTATACATGAACCGATGGAACAAGAAAATGATATGTTCTCGATATCTGGTCATATTCATCCTGGTGTAATGATTAAAGGAAAAGGCAAACAAAAATTAAGATTACCTTGTTTTCAAGTAACCAATAATCAAATGATTTTACCGGCATTTAGCTTATTTACGGGATTGAATACAAGAATAAAACCCAAAGATTGTGTCAGTTATGCATTCACGGAAACTGCTATTTTTGAGTTTTAGATTTTTGAGCAGATCACAATTATTTTTTCATCATTTAGGTTTGTGGTAAAAAAAAGGTAAACCGAACCGCCATCCTTTACCTTCAGTTTTTTACGAATATCATTAACTGCTAATGGAAAATTACGGGTGGTGATATTAGCCTTTGTAATTTTTTCTTTGGAAAAAGCTTTTTTGTTGAAAGCCAATACCTTTTCAATTTTGAATCGTCTTCCAGGAAAATCCAACAACGATTCAGACGTATAAAGATGAGAGTGTTTGTGAAGTTTATCGACCTTCAAGATATCACTAATGGAATTAAAACTTCCTGATTTTAAAATTGCCGCATTTGGTTCGTACAAGTAGGTGAGTGGTTCACTATAATTGGCTATTGCTTTTGATTCTTCATGGAAATTGAATTCAAAATACTGCGAATTCAACTTTTGTAGATTTGCGGTTTTTACCAGTACCTCATTTTCAAAATCACGTTCCAAAATCCACAATAATTCTTTTACTTCATTGTTAACTGCAACGATATTAATTTCCTTAATATTTTTCAAGTCTGAAAGTGTTGCTGATAAATCCAGTAATGGCGACGTTTTTATCATCACATTCTTGGCATATTTCAGGAATAAATTTTGATATGTTTTTATATTGGGTTCGCAGTCGGCTAATAAAAACACTTTTTGTTTAGAATCATCACGGCGTGATGGATCGATATAAATCCAATCGAATGATTGGTCAATTCGTTTTAAGGCTTCAATGCCGTTTTCGTTTAAACAGGTGATGTTTGGAACTTGTAATACTTCAAAATTATGTTTGACAATTTTTGAAAGCTCAGCATTGATTTCACAATGCGTAACGTTTTTGACTTGTTTTGAGAAGTAAAACGCATCGACTCCAAATCCTCCAGTGAGGTCAATTATATGTTGTCCTGAAATCAGTGAGGCTTTATAATCAGCCGTTGTTTCAGAGGAGGTTTGTTCAATGTTCAGTTTATTGGGAAAGTAAATATGGTTGGCATTAAACCAAGTGGGTAGTTTTTTTTGGCTTCGTTTTTTGGCTTCGATTTGTTCAACGATTAACTTAGTGTCTACACTTTCAAACGGAATGCCATTCAATACTAATGCTGATAGATCTGAATTTAAATTATGGTTTATAAATTCTTGAATTTCCTTATGTAGTAACTTTGTATTCAAATTGAAACTATAAGTCTTTGGTCAGTTTCTGAACGACATTGTAATCCGATAAAAATTCCTTCAAAATAACTTTTATCGCAGTATAAGTCGGTATGGCTACAATCATTCCTACAACACCAAATAAAATACCTGCAATGATGATCACCAAGAAAATTTCTAAAGGATGTGATTTTACACTTTTGGAAAAAATATAGGGTTGACTAAAGAAATTATCGACTAATTGGGCGATGATAAAGCCAATCATTACATAAGTGGTTTTTGGTAAAATAACCTCGCTAAAACTCTCGCCTAAATTACTAGACATACTTAAAAGCAACATTAAAAATCCACTAACCAAAGGCCCAACATAAGGTACCAAATTGAGAAGCGCACATAAAAAGGCAATGACAATAGCATTATCAATTCCGAAAACCAAGAGTACAATGGTATAAATAACAAATAGGATTAAAATTTGAAGTATTAGCCCAACAAAATAGCGCGATAATAAATCTTTTATAGCTGTAATAGAACGTTTAGAACGTTCTTCATTTCCGCTTGGCACAAATGTCATAATACCATCTTCAAACAATTTACTGTCTTTTAAAAAGAAAAATGAAATAAAAAGTACTGAAAATAAGCCGATACTAAAGCTGCCCAAACCACTTATAAAGCTGTTCAAAACGTTTGGAATAATCGCAAAATCTAATTTAGAAAGTAAGTTGGAATCTTTTATGGACTGTTCAACATCAATATGATTCAACTCAAAATAGGTAACAATTTGATTGTAGAGATTTTCGATATTGCTCTGTAATTGCTCAATATTCAATAATGCCAAATTATGACCTTGTTCTACAATTAAGGGAATAAAAAGACCTACTAAACCCACTAAAAGCCCTAAAAGCAGAATCATGGTAACGACAACTGCAATGGTATTACTAAATTTCAGTTTCTGTCTGAAAAACAAGGTAATCGGTCGCCCGATCAATGATATAACTGCAGCCACTGCAATGTAAACAATGACGGATTGAATTTTATAAAGAAAATATAGCACTAAAGCAGCGGCAAGTATCACTCCCAATGCTCTTAAGATTCCGTTGGCTATAATTTTTGAGTTCATGCGATAAATATAGTTAAAGATGAGAAATAAAATGGTTAAAATCCTGCGAGGTCTTTGAGACCTTGTAGGTATAATTTGAAATAACTAAACTTATAAGGTTTTTGGAAACTTGCAGGAAAATAAAATTTAAGAATTAAGTTGCTTAGTTATTTCATAAAGTGCAATACTTGTAGCTTGCACCACATTCATACTGCTATTGTTTCCAAACATATTGATATGGACTATGGCATCCACTTGTTCTAAAATGGTTTCGGAAACTCCAAAGTTTTCATCGCCTAAGATGAGTGCAATTGGTCGTTTTGTTTGTAATTTAAATTCGGATAGAGCCTGACTATTCTCTGTAATCTCTAAAGCAATTAGATAATAATTTTTGGATTTTAAATTTTGAATTTGCGTTTCAATAACTTCGTTTATACTGTGATTGACATACTTCTCAGTAGAGCGCGATGTTTTTGTCATTCGCTTTCCTAATGAAATATCAGACCCACAAAATATGAGTTCTTCAATATTAAAAGCATCTGCAATTCTAAACAAGCTTCCAATATTTGGTGCATTAGTTATGTTATCGCAAACTATTTTGATTGGATGTTTCTGTTTTTTGAAGTTGGAATTGTAGTGGTTGAGTTGCATAAAGCCTGAAGTTGGAAGCACGAAGAATGAAGTGAAAACTATTATAAATTATTGCTTTAGTGTTGTGATTTGCAAGTCCATGCCAAATGAGTAGGTATTGGACCAAAACATGAATAATAATAATGGTAACTGTCAACTCCAATTTTGTAAGTATGACTATTTATTGATTCCATAGTTTGAAAAGTAAAAGCCAAAACTAATAATAAAGCTACGATTTTATATTTTAGTGAAAATTTCTTCATTTCTACTTGACCATAGTTCTGTTAAAGGCACTTGATTTCTTTTTCATTTCCATCCAAAACCATATCGGAATTCCAAAAGTTAGGGTAGAAAGTAACCCAAGATTCCATAATAATGCTGTAGCTATTATGGCCATACCAATACCAACAAAAACTAAGGTATAGTCATCTTCAGCATATAATCTATTAATATGTTTTTTGGTAAAGTGTCCACAATGATTACATCGTTCGTTAAATTCATTTTTACCCATTTCCATTAATAAGCCATGTCTATCTGAAGCTTTGGTTTTAATAATATTATCTTTTTTGCACGATTCGCAACGGTAACTTAATTTCATTTCTTTTTGGTCTTTGCTCTTGGCTCTTTTATCTTGATTCTAAGAAAAATTAGTTTTCAAAAGCATACTTCACAATATTAGCGCCCATCTTTAAAGCTTTTTCCCTCACATCCTCGGGATCGTTATGCACTTCTTGGTCTTCCCAGCCATCGCCTAAATCGCTTTCAAATGTAAATAACAGCACCAATCTACTCTCATAAAAAATACCGAAAGCCTGTGGCGCTTTGCCATCATGTTCATGGATTTTTGGTAAACCGTTTGAAAATTCGTAAGCCGAACTGAATATTTTATGGTCTTTTGGAATTTCAACCAAATCACTATTCGGAAATACTTTTTTGAGTTCTTTGGTTATGTAAGGTTCCATTCCGTAATTGTCATCAATATGAAGAAATCCTCCTGAGATAAGGTAATTCCTTAAGTTTTCGGCATCATCATCGCTGAAGAATACATTGCCATGACCCGTCATATGCAACAAAGGAAATTGAAAAATATCTGTGCTACCCACTTCAACCGTTTGAATGCTTTCATTAATATTGGTGTCAATATTATCATTGCAGTATTTTACCAAATTTGGCAAAGCTGTTGGGTTACTGTACCAATCGCCACCACCTTTGTATTTCAAAATGGCAACGTCTTGGGAAAAAAGGAAGACCGTGAAAAATGTAAAATATAAAGTAAAAAAGCGTTTCATTTTATTCATTATTAAGCGCCACAGAATGACAAGCAGCAATGGCTGCAGTTTCAGTTCTTAAGCGTGTCTCACCCAAAGTTACAGGAATAAAGTTATTCGCCAATGCCATTTCGATTTCTTTAACGCTAAAATCGCCTTCAGGGCCAATTAAAATAGTACAATCGGTTGCCGACTTTAACTCCGATTTTAAGGATTTCTTATCGGTTTCTTCGCAATGGGCAATGAAAATTTGACCTTCAAAATCTTGATTAATAAAATCTTTAAAAGCAATTGGTGTATTTAGATTTGGTAAATAGTATTGCAACGATTGTTTCATGGCAGACTGAATGATTTTTTCAAAACGTTCCGTCTTTACCACTTTACGTTCGCTATTTTCGCAAATAATAGGTGTGATGGTCTCAATACCGATTTCCGTTGCTTTTTCTAAAAACCACTCGTATCTATCATTCATTTTTGTTGGCGCAACCGCTAAATGCAAATTGAAATTGCGTTTAGGCTGAAAGCTTTTTGAGGTAATGGAAACCCTACAATTCTTTTGTTCTGCCAATGTAATTTCGGCTGTAAAAAGCCAGCCTTTTCCATTTGTAATATGCAAAACGTCTCCTGCCTTTTTTCTTAAAACTTTAGCGATGTGTCGGCTTTCTTCCTTATTGAAATTAAAACTCGTCGTAGTCTCAGAAATATTTGGATTATAGAATAATTGCATTACTCAATATTTTCAGAAAATTTTAAAACCGTAATTTCCTCAATAGGCGTTCTGTTTTCAGTTTTAATAACGAGGTAGTATTTTTGATTTTCTAAATCATCAATCGGAAAAATAGCGTCAATGTCATGGTTTTCCGCAAAAGCAATGTCGTCAAATGCCTTAGACATATCTCCAGCTTTAATCCAACCTGTGTCACCACCTTTTTTAGCCGTGCGATCTATAGAGTTATGCTTGGCTAAGTCCTTAAACCGGTAACCTTGGTTGTATTGTGAAAGTACTTTGTCTCGTTTAGATAGTGCCTGGTCGTCCGAAGCATCGAATATTATAATACTGAATTTGATGTAGTCCACTTCAGCCTTATCGATGACCTTGTAAAAGGTCTTCTTAAAATCAGTTCTAATGACTTTTTTCCCACCTTTTGACATACTGAATAAATCGTTGGCCAATCTGGTTTTATGTTTTTCTTTATTGAATGTGAACAGTTTGCCTTGTTTGGGTTTGTTCTCTTTTAAGAATATGGTTGCCTCATCAGGCGTAGAAATGGAGTCTAATTGTTGTTCCAAAGCCATTTGTGAAAAACCAAATAATGGTAAAAAAAGTAAAAGTGTAAATAAATGTTTCATGTGTAGTTAATTTAGTTTGATTTAGGGTAGTACAAAACAACTAAATTTTAAGATATGATGGAAGTGAAGGTTTGAAAGGATGTTAACATTTGTTTTAACAATTTTGAAATAGGATTTGGATTGTGATTGATTTTTTGATGAATTTCGACTGGGATCACACGAATTACACGGAAAAAAAAGACACTAATTTCACGAATTATCACAAATCATTGCGTAAAAAAAATAGTTTAGATCATATATATAAAGACCCAGTTTGTCATGATTTTTAGGGAAATAGCACGAATTATAACTAATCTATAACTGAAACGAAACTTAATTCAGATACAGAATACTTAGATTTTCACGGTTATGTTGCTTTTCTACACTTTGCGCTCCTTTGCGCCTTTGCGCCTCTGCGAGAGAAAAAAATGATTCATATAAAACTAAATGTGCAATAAGAGCATACTGCATCTGTAACCTGCGACTGAATCCCTACAACTTCAACCGAGCCGTAGCCATTACATCAAAATCAGAAAAATCCTCTTCCAAATATTTCAAATACCCAACAATAGCAATCATGGCCGCATTATCTGTAGTATATTCAAATTTGGGTATATAGCTCGTCCATCCAAATTTTTGTTCAGCATCTTTTAGTGCTTTTCGAATTCCGGAATTTGCAGAAACACCTCCACCAATGGCGATATGTTTTATTCCAGTTTGTTTAACGGCCAGTTTTAGTTTCGCCATTAAAATACCGATAATGGTATATTGAATGGAAGCACAGATATCGTTTAGGTTAGCGTCGATAAAATTAGGGTTGGCTTTTACTTCACGCTGAACAAAATAAAGGATATTGGTTTTTAATCCTGAAAAACTAAAATTTAAACCTTCAACTTTTGGTTTGGTGAATTGATAGGCTTTCGGATTTCCCAATTGCGCTCGTTTATCTATTTCTGGACCAGCCGGATAGCCCAATCCTAGTATTTTCCCACTTTTATCATAAGCTTCGCCAACAGCATCATCAATGGTTTCACCTATGACCTCCATTTCAAAATAATTGCTCACTTTTACAATCTGCGTGTGTCCACCAGAAATGGTCATCGCTAAAAAAGGAAATGGTGGTTTTTTATGGTCTTTTTCGTCAATAAAATGCGCCAAAATATGCGCTTGCATATGGTTGACGTCAATCAAAGGAATATCTAAACCATAAGCCAATGATTTTGCAAACGAGGTGCCAACTAACAAAGACCCCATTAAACCTGGACCACGAGTAAAAGCCACAGCACTTAATTGTTCCTTTTTAATACCCGCTTTTTCAATGGCTTGATGCACCACAGGAACAATATTTTGTTGATGCGCACGAGAAGCTAATTCTGGCACAACACCGCCGTACGCTGCATGTATTTTTTGATCGGCCACAACATTGCTTAAAATCTGGTCATTACATAGCACAGCAGCGCTTGTATCATCGCAAGACGACTCAATTCCGAGGATATAAATATTTTCTTTTTCCATAGTCGATATTCGGTACAATAATTGTTAATTTTACAAGTTAAAGTCCAATGCCTTATTTAACAACGTATTGTTAGGGCAAAGGTACTAAGAAATCATGCATTTAAACTCATAAACCATAAACTCTTAAACTCAAAAACTTTATCAAACGGATACTCAAAATAATAGGAAAAATAATAGGCATCATATTGCTCTTGTTTTTCATTTTATTTTTGGTTTTATCCATTCCTGCAGTACAGACCAAATTAGGTAGATATGTTACGGATAGACTTAACGAAGATTTTAAAACCGACATCAATGTTGGTCGTGTTGGTCTTCAGCTCAATGGAGATATAGAGCTCAAAGATATACTGATTAGAGATTATAAAAAAGATACCTTAATTAGTGCTAGTGAGTTAAACAGCTCAATTATCAGTTTTCAAAATCTTATCAATGGCAAACTTAATTTTGGAGATATTGACCTTCAAAATGTCATTTTTAATTTAAAGACTTACAAAGGCGAAACAGATACTAATTTAGACGTATTCGTTGCCAAGTTCGATGATGATAATCCAAGAACGGGACCAAGTGAATTTCTGTTTTCATCCAGCGATGTTTCTATAGAGGGTGGAATTTTCCGGTTAATAGATGAAAATTTGGAAACCCCAAAAATCTTTGAGTTTACTGGACTAAATGCAAACACGACCAATTTTCTAATCAATGGTCCTGAAGTCAGTTGTAGAATTAATAAACTGAGCTTTAGGGATAGTAGAGGTATTGCGGTCAAAAATTTAATGGCAAATTTTGAATACACACTCGACCACATGAATTTCGGCGACCTTAACATCAAAACTGAACTGTCTGAATTAAAAGGTAATTTAAGATTTAACTATAAACGTGAAGATTTAAAGTTTTTTAAAGACAAAGTAAATGTCGAGGCAAGTTTTAGGGATTCCGATATTTCCTTGACTGAACTGAATGCTTTTTTTGATGAGTTTGGGACCAATCAACACGCAGCGTTTAATGCTGATTTATCAGGAACATTAAATAATCTGGAAGCTAAAAATCTTAATGTGAGTACCTCTAATAATACGAGAATTATTGGAGATATCACTTTTAAAAACCTTTTCAGTAATGAAGAAGACAGTTTTGCGTTGCGTGGAAGGTTTCAGAATCTCGCTTCAAATTATAACGATTTAACTGCGCTTTTACCTAGAATACTTGGAAATTCCATTCCAAGTTTGATTTCTAAAGTTGGTAATTTCAAGATACAAGGAACATCTTATATAACAGCAAAACGTGTTGAAGCTGATATTGAAATTGATACGGATTTAGGCTTTATAAATTCAGATTTATTGTTGACTAACATCGATAACATCGATAATGCCAGTTATGTTGGAAATGTGGTTTTGGATGAATTTAATATAGGAGAACTTATCGATGACCCACTGGTTAAATCCACCTCTCTAAATCTTGATGTTGATGGCAAAGGATTTACCATAGATAATTTAAAAACCAATGTAAAAGGAGAGGTTTTTGTTTTAGATTACAACGGCTATACGTATAGAGACATCATGCTTTCGGGTAAGCTTGGGAATAAGATTTTTAATGGTATAGTAAAGGCGGAGGACCTTAATTTACAACTCGATTTCAACGGGTTAGCAGATTTTTCCGAAGACCAAAAGAAGTTCGATTTTAAGGCCAATGTTGGTTATGCCAATTTAAGCGAACTGAATTTTGTAACGCGAGATAGCATTTCAGAATTTAGAGGTTTGGTAACGATGTCAGCCAAAGGAACGACGTTAGATAATGCCATTGGAACGATTAATATAAAAAATACAACCTATAAAAATCAAGACGAAAGTTATAGTTTTCAGGATTTTGATATCGTCTCTTCGTTTCAAGATGACGAACGCACCATTGCCATAAACTCACCAGACATTATTAACGGACAAATTACGGGTCAGTTTAAAACTAAGGATATTTTGGGCTTGGTTGAAAATTCCGTCGGAAGCATATATACCAATTATATACCTAACAAGGTTGATGAAGGTCAGTATATAGATTTTAGATTTAATATTTATTCTAAAATTGCTGCAGTCTTCTTCAAGGAATTAATCTTAGGAAAGAACACGTTTATTGAAGGACGAATAGAAACGGATGAAAAGGGATTTGAACTCACATTCAATTCACCCGAAATTAAATTCAAGGATTATTTTGCGAATAATATCAATGTCACTATAGACAATAGTAATCCTTTATACAACACTTATATTGAAGTTGACAGTTTAAGTGCTGGAATATATAACGCTTCACAATTCAGTTTGATTAATGTGACTAAGCGCGACACTTTATTGATTAAATCTGAATTTAAAGGCGGAAAGAACAATGCAGATAATTTTAATTTGAATCTGTTTTACACCATTGACGAGTCCAATCATTCAGTGGTTGGCTTTAGAAAATCTGACGTAAAATTTAAAGGTTACGAATGGCTTTTAAATGCACAAAAAGACACATTGAACAAAATTCGTTTTGATAGAAAATTCAAGACGTTCGATATTTTCCCTATTAAAATAACGCAAGGTGATGAGGAAATTTTGGTGTCTGGTAAAGTACAGGATTCCACCAACAAGAATTTTAATGTTGATTTTAAAGATGTACAACTCGTTAAGATTACACCACGCATCGATAGTCTGGCGTTGAAAGGTGTTGTAAATGGAAAGTTGGATGTGGTTCAAAACAATGGTGTTTATTTACCAAAATCCAATGTTGAAATAAGTGGTTTGTTTGTCAATGATTATGATTTGGGTAACCTTAAAGCTAATATTGAAGGCAATAATTCCATAACCAATTATAATGTCGATGTAACCTTGGTTAATGACAATCTAAAATCATTGGATGCTAAAGGAACGATTGACGTTTCCGAAAACAATCCACAAATAGATTTAGATGTCACGTTCGAAGAATTTCTGCTAGATCCACTAAATCCTTTGGGAGAAGGCGTTATAAGTAACATCAGAGGTTTGGTTTCCGGTTATGCTAATGTGACAGGAAGCTTGAATAAACCAGCCATTTATGGAGAGTTGTTATTGGATAGGGCAGGTCTGTCCATTCCTTATCTGAATGTAGATTATGGTTTCGATTTTGATTCTAAAGTATCACTTAGAGGTCAGCAGTTTATTTTCAATAATGTGGCCATGACGGATTCCAAGTACTTTTCCAATGGAAATTTAAATGGTTTTATTGCGCACGATAATTTTACAGACTGGAAACTTGGCTTGGAATTAACAACAGACCGACTTTTAGTGTTGAATACGGAAGAATCTGAAGACGAATTATATTATGGTACAGGATTCATTTCAGGAAGAGCTGAAATAAAAGGGCCAACTGACCAATTGGTTATTCAGGTTATTGATGGAAGAACAGAAGCAGGCACAGAGTTTTTTATTCCGCTCAATGATGCTGAAAGTTTTGGGGACAATACTTTTATTCATTTCTTAAGTCCTGAGGAAAAAGCGGCAAGACTAAAAGGAGAAATTTCTAATGTCATTGAAGTAAAAGGTTTGGAACTGGATTTTGATTTGAATGTCAACCAAAACGCAGTCATTGAAATAGTCATAGATAAAGAAGCAGGAAGCACCATAAAAGGACGAGGTGTAGGTGGTTTAAATTTCTTGATTAATACCAATGGAACATTTAATATGTGGGGCGATTTTGTGGTCTATGATGGCACTTATAATTTTAAGTATGGTGGTGTGGTTGAAAAGAAGTTTAAAGTAGAACAAGGAGGAAGTATTGTTTGGGAAGGTGATCCCATGGATGCCGAGTTAAACCTAAAGGCCATTTATGCCGCTGATGCTAACCCTTCAGTTTTATTGGATAATCCGATCAACCAAAGTATTGATGTTGAAGTCGAAATTCATTTAACAGGAAAATTAGAACAACCAGACCCAGAATTTAATTTTAGATTTCCCAACGTGAGTTCCACTATAAAATCGGAGCTGGATTATAGGTTGTCATCTAAAGACGAACGCGATAACCAAGCTTTAATGTTTTTGGCAACAGGTGGATTTTCCAGTAGTTTAGGAGGGGTTAATTTTACAGGAACAATTTCAGAGCGACTCACAGGTATTGTGAATAACTTATTTGGGACTAACAATGGAAATTTGGATGTTGGGATTGATTTTGAGCTGGGACAAGACACACCAGAATTGCAAACCAATAATAAGGTTGGTGTGACGCTTCAAACTAAAATAAGCGATAAAATTTTGGTGAACGGAAAGGTTGGTGTACCATTTGGAAGTGCCAGCCAAACGGTAATAAGTGGCGATGTGCAAATCGATTTATTACTGAATGAAGATGGCACACTCAGAGCCAAAGTTTTCAATAGAGAAAATAGTATTCGTAATTTTGGAGAAGAAATAGGTTACACGCAAGGGGCTGGTTTATCTTATAATGTTGAATTCGATTCATTTAAGGAATTACTTCAAATTATTTTTACAGGAAAAAATAGAAAAGACATAAAATCTAATAAATCGAAAGAAAAAAAGAAAAAAGATGATGAAGATTTGATGCCAGATTATATGACTATGAAGGAAAAAAAGTCAGAAAATAAATCATAAGCTCCATAAATTCCCCAAAGTTGTTAAAATACTTATTAACGAAAACGTTTGAATTGGTATTTCGCCGATTTATTTATGACAATACTAACTTTTTTATATCTAGAGTTTCTTAATTTTACTGTAAATTAATAAAGGTAATGCTGCATACAATTAAAAATATAGGCGTTTTAACTTCTGGAGGGGACTCACCAGGAATGAACGCTGCAATTAGATCTGTAGTAAGAGCTTGTGCTTATCATGATATCAAATGCTACGGTATTTATAGAGGTTATGAAGGGATGATTGATGGCGATTTCGTTGAAATGGATGCACGAAGCGTTAAAGATATCATTAATAAAGGTGGCACGATTTTAAAATCCGCACGTTCTAAAGAATTTAGAACAAAAGAAGGTAGAGTGAAAGCCCACGAGCAACTGACAAAAGCCGGCATTGATGCGCTTGTTGTAATTGGTGGAGATGGTAGCTTTACAGGAGCCATGATTTTTAATCAAGAATTTGGTTTTCCTGTCATGGGAATACCTGGAACTATTGATAATGATATTTTTGGAACAACATATACATTAGGATACGACACAGCTTTGAATACGGTCGTTGGTGCCATAGATAAAATTAGGGATACAGCAAGTTCGCACAACCGCTTATTCTTTATTGAAGTGATGGGAAGAGATGTTGGACATATTGCTTTAAATGTGGGTATTGCTGGTGGTGCGGAAGAAATTTTAATTCCAGAGGAAGATTTAGGATTAGATCGTTTGACAGAATCGTTACGACGAAGTAAAAAATCTGGAAAATCGTCGAGTATTGTTGTGGTTGCCGAAGGGGATAAAATAGGTAAAAGTGTTTTTGAACTTAAGGATTATGTCGATCAGAATATGGAAGGTTACGACGTAAGGGTTTCAGTTCTCGGGCACATGCAACGTGGCGGATCACCATCGTGTTTCGATCGTGTTTTGGCAAGTAGAATGGGCGTTAAAGCTGTAGAAAGCTTACTTACTGGAAAAAGCAATTTTATGGTTGGTATTAAAAATGATATTATGGATTTAACACCATTTGACCAAGCCGTGAAAGGAAAATCAAAAATAAATATGGAACTTTTAAGAGTTTCAGATATAATGTCAACATAATTTAAATACAAAAATTAAAACAAAAATAGAGTAATGGCAAATTTAAAATTAGGAATCAACGGATTCGGTAGAATAGGAAGAATTGTTTTTAGAGCAACAGTTAAACGTAATGACGTAGATGTTGTAGCAATTAACGATTTATTGGATGTAGAGCATTTAGCGTATTTATTAAAGTATGATTCCGTTCACGGAAGATTCGATGGTACAGTAGAAGTAAAGGATGGACACTTAGTGGTAGACGGAAAGACTGTAAGGGTAACAGCAGAGCGCGATCCTAAAAACCTTAAATGGGATGAAGTTGGTGCAGATGTCGTTGCAGAATGTACAGGTATTTTTACAACATTGGAAACCGCTCAATATCACATTGATGGAGGAGCCAAGAAAGTGGTAATTTCTGCTCCAAGTAAGGATGCACCTATGTTTGTTATGGGAGTTAACGATAATGAGTTATCTGCAGACCAAACCATAGTATCCAATGCATCTTGTACCACAAACTGTTTAGCACCTCTTGCTAAAGTTATCGATGACAATTTCGGATTGGAAGAAGGTCTTATGACAACTGTTCATGCTACTACAGCAACTCAATTAACGGTAGATGGACCATCTAAAAAAGATTATAGAGGAGGTAGAAGTGCACTTTTAAATATTATACCAGCATCAACAGGTGCAGCAAAAGCTGTTGGAAAAGTAATTCCTAAGTTAAATGGAAAGTTAACAGGTATGGCATTTAGAGTTCCTACAGCAGATGTATCTGTGGTGGACCTAACTTTTAGAACCGAAAAAGAAACAAGTTTAGAGGCTATTAAAGCCGCATTTAAGAAAGCTTCTGAAGGATCTATGAAAGGTGTTTTAGGATATACTGAGGATTTAGTGGTTTCACAAGATTTTGTTAGCGATGCTCGTACAAGTATTTTTGATGCAGACGCAGCAATTGAATTGAACTCAAAATTTTTCAAAGTAGTATCTTGGTATGATAACGAGTTTGGATATTCAAACAAGTTGGTTGATTTAGCTCAAAAAGTAAACAACCTATAAGACAAATTATTAATTCTGAAGATTCCGTAGGATTATGTATTGTCATAGGCTACGGAATTTTTATTTATATTCAATATCATGATTTTAATTACAGATGGTGGTTCTACGAAGTGCGACTGGATCGCTATAGATAAAAACGGTAAACAAGCTGTTGATAAAATAAGGACTAAAGGTTTGAATCCTGCTATTGTTCCAGAGAAAAAACTTAGTAAAACGATTAAAAAGAGTAAGGAGTTAATGGCTATTGCCAACGACGTTTCCCATGTTTACTTTTACGGAGCTGGTTGTGGGACTGAAAAACCGACGCTGATACTGAAATCAATTTTAGAAACCTATTTTACAAATGCCATAGTTGAGGTCAGGGAAGATACATATGCCGCAGTAAGAGCATGTATTGATGCCAATGATGAAGCTGCCGTGGTTTGTATTTTAGGAACAGGCTCAAATTGTAGTTATTTTGATGGAAACGATTTGCACCAACGCGTATCTAGTCTTGGATTTATATTAATGGACGATGCTAGTGGAAATTATTTTGGTAAACAGTTAATAAGGGATTACTATTTTAACAAAATGCCAGACACCATAAGTGTTGCCTTTGCGCATAAGCATAATTTGGATGCAGATTTCATTAAGTATAATTTATACAAACAGACCAACCCAAGTGCGTATTTGGCAGATCATGCCGAGTTTATGTTTATAAATAAGGATTCAGAATATATTAGTAATATAATTACAAAAGGGATTCGCTTATTTACGGAAAACATGATTCTTCAGTACAAGAAAGAGCTAGATAATGGTGTTCCTGTGCATTTTGCGGGTTCTATTGCCTATTTTGGTCAAGATGAAATTAAGCAAGTTGCAGAAGAATATGGATTTAAAGTGGGTAATTTTGTGAGACGACCAATTGAAGGTTTGGTAGATTATCATGTAAAAAATCTTTAATATGGAAATTGCAATCATAGCACATGATGGCAAAAAAGCTGAAATGGTTCAGTTTTTAAATCAACATAGCGAAATTTTACAGCAAAAAAATATTTCGTTGGTTTCAACAGGGACTACTGGTGAAAAAGTAAATAGTGCAGGACTTGCCGTTAATGCATTACTTTCTGGTCCATTGGGCGGAGATGCGCAAATTGCAGCAAGAGTCGCAGAAGGGCATTGTGATATGGTGTTGTTTTTTAGGGATCCCTTAGATCGCCATCCACACGAACCCGATATTTTAATGCTCATGCGTTTATGTGATGTGCACAATGTGCCCTTAGCAACAAATCCGGCAACAGCAGAATTACTAATTAAAGGCCTGTAATTTTTTTAATAAGCTGTTAATAAAACTAAGCAAGTCGGTTGTAAAACTTATTTTTTGGTTATATCTTTGCAGTAATTAAACGTAAACGAAAAAAGACTCATGTTTGAATTTGATCAGTATTTAGGATTTTTAGCATTTTTAACCATATTAACTATTGGATTTTGGTTAATGATTTTCCTATTAACATTCGTTATTCCTTATTGGATTTTTGGATCTTCAATAGAACGTTTGAAAGAAATGAAAGCAGAAAGAAAAGCTAAGCGTGAAGGTTTAACGCATTAATAGCATTTTCCATATTATAAATAAATAGAGCGCATTGGCGCTCTTTTTTTATGCTCTATTTTTTGAATGCTTATAAAACATGAAGGATGCCACTAATCCAGCCAAAGTAAATAAACCCATAACACCAAAAGCATTTTGTAAACCAACAGCACCTTTATTGGCATCTAAAAAATAACCCATAACGAGTCCTGCAAAAATATCTGGCGTATAACCAACAACTGAGATAAAGCCCACAGCAGTCCCTGTAACCGCTAATGGAATTTTAGCTTCTTCAAGCGTTGCGAAATATAAAACTCTTGCTGAATACACACCTAAAGCCATGGTTCCAATGGATAGTATAAATAAGAGTGTTGTAGAATCATCAATAATACCAGCATAAAAGATGATGCTAGTGATCGTCATTAATAAAAAACCAATAACAATCCATAAGGAAGCTTTAGTTCTATCTGCAAGCATACCAATAACAACTCCAACAACAGGTCTGATATAGAGAAGAGACGTTCCCACTTTCGCAGCTTCAATTTTATTATAACCCATTACTTCTTCAGCATATTTACTAAAAAGATCCGTCATTTTATAACCGTTATAAGCACATAGAATAATAATCATGAGTAGCCAAACGGCTCTGTATTTCATAACTATTTTAAAATTTTCTATGGTCAATAATTTAGAAGGTTTATCAGATGCTGTGGTTTCAGTTTCTGTGAATTTTAAGAAGAAAAAGACCATAATACCTATGCAAAATACGGCAATAGAGGTGTAGGTTATCACTTCTTTGAAGGCTAAACGACGTTCTTCAATTGAGGTTAATTCAACCTCTTTGGTAATAAATAATGAGAATATGATGACGCCTACAGATCCAAAAAGCGCGGCGACCAAACCACGACCACCATCTAAAAACCCAAAAGCGATACCTTGCTTGTGAGTGCCTCCCCAAATTCTGGTGGCTTTGATCATTGCTGCCCAAAACAGGAAAATAGTGGTAAAACCCCAAAATCCATAAAGTAAATGTAGCTGATATAGACTTGGATATGTTGCTAGAAAGAAGCCTCCGAGAGCAGTTAGAATTAGCGCAGCTGACATTAAAAGATGCGGTTTAAATTTATCTGCCAATGGGCCACCAAAAAGATAGGAGACTAAGGCAACCGTACCATAAGCGGCAAAACAACTTCCTATTTCGGTGTCAGTTATAGAAAAAGATTCTAAAAACGTAGTTCTAAAAATACGCTGTAAAACAAAAGGCAAAATAAAAACAGCCTCTGCTGCTAATATCAATAATAGTATTACATACAAAGGCTGTTTTTTAGTTTTGTGTTGTTGCATATCAAACTTGCAAAACACCCATATTAAAAGGCTTTTCAATAGGAGCGTGGTTGGCTGCTTCAATGCCCATACTGATCCAAGTTCTGGTATCTAAAGGGTCAATAAGCAATTGACTTAAACTAGGATGCATTATATTATTTGGCATATTTTTCTTTTTACAGCATTAAACATTTAATTTTCATAGTACTCAATAATACGTTTGGCAATCATGGTTGGTGTTTTCTTAATCTCACCATCTAAATACAGCTCACAATATAACCAATTACCATAGGCATCATAATCCTTATACACATATAGATAGGTAGCAAAGGGGATCTTAAAATCATCGCTATAAGCTATGATCTTTGATACATCTCCTTTATCATTAAAGAACAACTCTTTGTGAGGTTTTATGTTTTTATTGATGCTCATGAAATCACTCATTTTAATGCGCCTCATTTTGGTTAATTGCCCATTGTTGTTGTAGGTGTACTCTTCACTAAAAAATACTTGGTCGTCGTAGTAGAGCTTTACTGTGCTTAACAAATCCTTATTATTGTAAGTGTATTTTTCTACAGTTTTAAAACGACGGTAAGCATCGTAATTGTGGTCTATTGATATAGGGTCTCGATAACGGTCTGATATAAAATTAAATCGTTTCTCTATTAATTGGTCTTTTTTATTGTAACTGTATGCCACGGCATATGCAGAATCTCTAACTTCTGGATTACCGTCAACATCTTTATCATAATATTGAAGTTTATATTCTGTTTTCACTTTTCCCTCTCTATCAAATACATATTTATACTCATAATAGCGTCTTAAATCTGAGCTATCTTTACGATCAATTAAGTTGATAGTACTGTAATATTTTTGGTTTAGTTTTAAAATATTTGGGTTATAGGTATATCTCGGGTGTTTTTCACGAACATATTTCTTTTTGGATTCGAAATCGTGCTCATCATAGAAATATACACCAGCCCTGGTGTCATAAAAAACTTGGTCAACACTATCTACAGACGACCATTTTCTTATCTGTCTACCTAGAGTATCAAACTTAATCGCTACGCTACTTATAAATTCGCTTGCCCCACCTCCTGGAAAACTAGCCTTATAATATTGCTTTTGATCAAATGATAAGTCTTTATGTACATAGTCTACATGACATTGCAATAGTTTTACAGGCCCTTTCAAATGTCTATTTCTCAACTCTTGTTCATAACGTGGAACATCTTTCTTCGTTGTTTTACAAGCCATAAAACTAACACAGACAAAAAAACAAATTATATGTATTAAATAAATGCGCATACTATCTAGGAAATTGAATTAATGATTTTCTAATACCTTCATCTCTTGTATTTGAGATATTGGTATCTATTATTTTTTTAATATCATTAAATGTAGTTAGAAAAGGAATGTCAGCTTGTAATATTAAAAACATTTCAAATAACAAGATTATTTTTGGGATGTGCGTTCGGTCATATCAAACTTGCAAAACACCCATATTAAAAGGCTTTTCAATAGGAGCGTGGTTGGCTGCTTCAATACCCATACTGATCCAAGTTCTGGTGTCTAAAGGGTCAATGACACCATCGGTCCAAATTCGGGAAGCGGCATAATATGGAGAGACTTGATCGTCATACCTGTCTTTTATTTTGTTGAACAATTCCTCTTCTTTCGCTTTGGTTATGGTTTCTCCTCTCTTTTTAAGTGAAGCCGTTTCAATTTGAAGCAAAACTTTCGCTGCAGAATTTCCGCTCATAACAGCCAGTTCAGCACTTGGCCAAGCTGCAATTAATCTTGGATCATAAGCTTTCCCGCACATGGCATAATTTCCTGCGCCATAACTATTGCCTAAAACAATCGTAAATTTTGGGACTACAGAATTGCTTACTGCATTTACCATTTTGGCGCCATCTTTTATGATGCCGGAGTGTTCCGATTTGCTACCAACCATAAATCCTGTAACATCTTGTAAAAATACCAAAGGGATTTTTTTCTGATTGCAATTCGCAATAAAACGTGTGGCTTTATCGGCTGAGTCGTTATAAATCACACCTCCAAACTGCATTTCGCCTTTTTTGGTCTTCACCAATTTCCGTTGGTTGGCAACGATTCCAACGGCCCAACCTTCAATTCTGGCGTAAGCCGTGATAATCGTTTTACCATAATCTTGTTTGTATTCGTCAAATTCAGAACCATCTACCAAACGTTTTATAATCTCCTTCATGTCATATTGATCCGCTCTGCTTTTAGGTAGAATGCCGTAAATATCTTCCGGATTTTCTTTAGGCTTTTTAGATTCAGCTCTATTGTAACCTGCTTTGTCAAAATCACCAATTTTATCGACTATCGATTTTATCTTGTCTAACGCATCCTTATCATCCTTAGCTTTATAATCCGTAACACCCGAAATTTCACAATGCGTCGTAGCGCCTCCTAAAGTTTCATTATCTATGGATTCGCCAATGGCTGCTTTAACCAAATAACTTCCTGCTAAGAAAATACTTCCGGTTTTGTCAACGATCAAAGCTTCGTCGCTCATAATCGGTAAATAGGCGCCGCCTGCAACGCAACTTCCCATAACTGCAGCAATTTGGGTAATTCCCATACTGCTCATCACGGCATTGTTTCTAAAAATACGTCCAAAATGTTCTTTGTCTGGGAAAATTTCGTCCTGCATAGGCAGAAATACACCAGCACTATCCACTAAATAAATGATCGGTAATCTATTTTCTATAGCAATCTCTTGAGCACGTAAATTCTTTTTTCCTGTTATGGGAAACCAAGCACCAGCTTTAACTGTAGCATCATTGGCGACGACAATACATTGTTTGCCTTTAATGTATCCCATTTTTACAACAACACCTCCAGATGGGCAACCACCATATTGTTCATACATACCTTCTCCAGCAAAAGCACTAATCTCTATGGATTTGGCTTTTGGGTCTAAAAGATAATTTATGCGCTCACGCGCTGTCATTTTACCTTTACTATGATGCTTCTCAATACTTTTTTCGCCACCACCCAATTTTACTTGAGCGAAACGCTTTTTAAGATCAGAAACTAAAAGCTTATTGTGGTCTTCGTTTTGGTTGAATTTGATATCCATAGTTTACGGCCCACAAAAGTGGGTATATTTTGAGGTTATAACTTATCTTTCTTTTGCACGAATTTACAAAACGATTCGATGTTGCGAAAGTGAATGTTTTGTTAAAATATAAAACATGGAATTATATTCCTTGGAATATAAATAGTATTGTCGTAAATTTATAACAACAAAAAAATTAAACATGAAAAAAATTATAGCCTTTGCAGGCAGCCATAGTTCAGATTCAATTAACAAACAGCTAGCTACTTACGCTGCATCTCTTGTTGAGAACACTGAAACTACAGTTTTAGATCTAAATAATTTCGGTTTACCAATCTATAGTAAGGATTTGGAGGCAAAAGAAGGCATACCAGAAAATGCTACTAAATTTTTAGGTCTATTGAAAAATGCAGACGGTATCGTACTGTCATTAGCAGAACACAACGGCGCATATTCCACTGTATTTAAAAATTTATTCGATTGGTTGTCCAGAGCAGAGCAGAAAAATTGGTTAGGCAAGCCTATGCTTTTAATGGCGTCATCTCCAGGAGCAAGAGGAGGGCAATCGGTTTTAGAAATGGCATTAGAGCGTTTTCCTAGACATGATGCGCATATAGTCGGTCAGTTTTCTTTACCGTCTTTTGGTAATAATTTTTCAGACGGAAAAATTATAAATGAAGAATTAAATAAAGAATTATTAAAAGAAGTCGAACAATTTAAAAACAGTCTTTAATTATGGAATTGAAACACGAAGAATCCACAAATAGAAATAGATTTTATCTTATAAATGAAGGAACAGAGGTTGGAGAATGCACTTATGTATATGTAAAAGATCATATCATCGACATTAACCATACTGAAATAGATGATAATTATAGAGGTCAAAATCTTGGAGAAAAGTTAATTGATGCTGTTGTTAATTTTGCTCGAAAAAACGACATACATGTGTCAGCAAGTTGTCCATACGCTAAAAAAGTATTAGAAGAAACTGATAAGTATAATGATGTCAAGGTATAGCTGGTTTTGTCTTAGCGAAATGAGAAGAAAAACGAAAGACAATAGAAGAACGAAAAAGACTTAAACTTAAGACAAAAATCGCATGTCTTAAGATTGAAAGTTAGCACTATTAACTGCTTACTGAGGACTGTCAATTTTCTCCTTAGGGGAAATGTCCGAAGGACAATGGGGAACTGAGGACTAAACAAATGGGAAATTTAGAAAAAGATATCAATTCAAGCTTTGGGAATAATCGAGTTAAGGCATTGTTGAATATTATTTATACAGCCAACTGGATTACAAGTGCTCAAAACGAATTTTTTAAACCTTTTGGGATTTCACCTCAACAGTACAATATTCTAAGGATTTTGAAAGGCGCAGGTGAGCCTTTAAAAGTTCAGACCATTAAAGATAGAATGTTAGAACGTTCGCCAAATGCCACGCGACTAATGGATAAGCTCTGCGCAAAAAATCTAATTGAGCGTTTGCCTTCTGAAAATGATCGACGTGTCGTAAAAATTGTAATTACTAAAACAGGAATAGAATTATTAAAAGTAATTCCGAAAGATTTGAATAAAGATTTACTCAAAAATTTAAATGAAGAAGAGGCAGAGCTTTTGAGTAATCTTTTGGACAAAATGCGTTAAGATTGACTGTCCTGCAAGGTTTGTAAAACCTTGTAAGGTATTATTGATAAAATAAACAAGAGCTTCTCGATTTTAAGAAAATAAAATTAATATGAAAAAAATAACACACAAAGCAGAAAGCAGAGGATTCGCCAACCATGGATGGTTACAGGCCAATCACTCCTTTAGTTTCGCCAGTTGGAACAATCCTGAACGCGTTCATTTTGGAGCGCTAAGAGTCCTAAACGATGATATTATTGCACCAAAAATGGGCTTTGGTACACATCCTCATGAAAATATGGAAATTATAACCATTCCATTGAAGGGCGTTCTAAAACATCGCGATAATATGAATAACGATTGGATACCTGTAGTGCCTGGGGAAGTTCAAGTGATGTCAGCAGGAACGGGCGTACAACATTCTGAAATTAATGGATCTTCTGATGAACATTTGAGTTTGTTTCAAATTTGGATCATTCCCCAAAAGCGCAATGTTCAACCGCGTTACGATCAAAAAATGTTTAATGCTGAAGAACGAAAGGGAAAACTTCAAACTTTAGTGACCTCATTTGAAGATGAACATGAAAACAGTTTAAAAATTCATCAAGATGTAAAAATTTCAAGAATTGATTTATCAGAAGGAACTACCTTTGACTATGTTATAGAAAATGAAAATCAAGGTGTTTATGTTTTGAACATATTTGGAAAAGCAGAAATAGAAGGAGAAACTTTAGATACAAGAGATGCTATAGGTATTTCAGAAACAGAAAGTTTTAATATCAGATCAAAATCAGATTGCGAATTGTTATTGATAGAAGTTCCTATGCTTAAATTATAATTTTAAGTTCATTTGTAGTAGAAGCATCACATATTGTGATGTTTTTTTTATTTAAAATACGATATTTGTATTTGAAGTGATTTTAACATTTAACATTTAAGCGAAAATTAGTGATTTTTTGGCTAGTTGAAGGCTTTTTTTTATTTGCATAGCATCGCTACGGAAAGAAAAAAAGACGAAAAATGAACAAAAAAGCGCAATTTTTTAGCGAATGGAATAAGTTTAAATCACTTCTATAACTAACTAACAAAACTAAGATTGAATATGGCAATGAATAAAAATACAGTACTGTCTTGGGCGACATGGATAATGATATTTGTAGGTTGCGGCCTAATTGCACTTGGAGCATTTAGATATGATGATGTTGCAGGTTGGGGATTTGCTGCCGTAGGTGGTGGATTTTTCTGTATTGCATGGGTTTTCAATGCATTAAAAGGAAGAGTTTAAAACCCAAGCAAAGGGTAGCTTATAAAAATTAAAATAGATACTTTGCAAAGCAAGTATTTTAATTTTTGTAAGTCGTAAAATATAAAACAAAAGGAAGAGAGTAAATTAGTTTTCAGTCCCAGTGGTAGTAATCAATCACGCTCAAATCAAAAATTGTAAATCAAAAATCGTAAATCATTATGTCTGACGATAAAAAAGTAATTTTCGCAATGTCTGGTCTCACTAAGACCTTTCCGGGAGCAAACACTCCGGTTTTAAAAAATATATACCTAAGTTTCTTCTATGGCGCTAAGATTGGAATACTCGGTCTTAACGGTTCAGGTAAATCCACTTTACTGAAAATAATAGCTGGAGTAGATAAAAACTATCAAGGTGATGTGGTATTTCAACCAGGTTATACTGTTGGGTATTTAGAACAAGAACCACAATTGGATGACGATAAAACGGTAATGGAAGTTGTGAGAGAAGGTGCTGCAGAAACCGTTGCCATTTTAGATGAATACAATAGTATCAATGAGAAATTTGGTTTAGAAGAAGTCTACAGTGACGCTGATAAAATGGAAAAACTCATGAATCGCCAAGCGGAATTGCAAGATCAAATTGATGCGGCTAATGCTTGGGAATTAGATACCAAGTTAGAAATTGCTATGGATGCTTTGCGCACACCAGATGGCGATAAGAAAATAGGTGTACTTTCTGGAGGAGAACGTCGTCGCGTGGCCTTATGCCGTCTATTATTACAAGAACCAGATGTTTTATTATTAGATGAGCCTACCAACCACTTAGATGCAGAATCGGTGCATTGGTTAGAACATCATTTAGCACAATACAAAGGAACTGTTATTGCCGTAACCCACGATAGGTATTTCTTGGACAATGTGGCTGGCTGGATTTTAGAACTCGATAGAGGTGAAGGGATTCCTTGGAAAGGCAACTACTCGTCTTGGTTAGATCAAAAATCGAAACGTATGGCTCAGGAAAGTAAAACGGCTTCTAAACGTCAAAAGACCTTAGAACGTGAGCTAGATTGGGTGCGTCAAGGTGCCAAAGGACGACAAACGAAGCAAAAGGCACGTTTGAAGAATTATGACAAATTAATGAGTCAAGACCAAAAACAACTTGACGAAAAATTGGAAATCTACATCCCAAATGGACCGCGATTGGGAACCAATGTTATTGAAGCTTCTGGTGTTGCTAAAGGATATGAAGATAAATTATTATATGATGATTTAAATTTCAATCTGCCACAAGCAGGAATTGTAGGAGTTATTGGTCCAAATGGAGCGGGTAAAACCACTATATTCAGAATGATTATGGGTGAGGAAAATGCTGACAAAGGAGAATTTAAAGTAGGGGAAACCGCAAAGATTGCCTATGTGGATCAAAAGCATTCTAATATTGACCCAGAAAAAACGATTTGGCAAAACTTTAGCGATGAGCAAGAGTTGGTAATGATGGGTGGAAAGGAAGTCAATTCCAGAGCCTATTTAAGTCGATTTAATTTCTCTGGAGGAGAGCAGAATAAAAAGGTAAAATTACTTTCTGGTGGTGAACGTAATCGTTTGCACCTTGCAATGACCCTAAAAGAAGAAGGTAATGTATTGCTTTTAGATGAGCCTACTAACGATTTAGATGTTAACACATTACGTGCATTGGAAGAAGGTTTGGAAAACTTTGCTGGCTGTGCCGTTGTGATTAGTCACGACAGGTGGTTTTTGGATAGAATCTGTACGCATATCTTAGCATTTGAAGGCAATTCACAAGTCTATTTCTTTGAAGGTGGATTTAGTGAATACGAAGAAAATAAGAAGAAACGTTTGGGTGGTGATTTAATGCCTAAACGAATTAAGTATAAAAAATTGGTGAGATAAAACGAACCGTTTGTAAACAGAAAAGCCAGCAATTTTGCTGGCTTTTTTGTTAGTATTTTTTTTTAAAGCTTATTTTCCAAGTGTTTTATTTTAGCTTTTAATTTTTTAGACTTAAGAAATGATAGAATCCATAATATGGTCATAGTTACAAACCCAATCGATAAAATATTGATGATTTTTACAGACGTATTATTTGATAAAGCCTCTGAAAAAAATGAAAACAAAAACTCCATAAACAAATAATTTAATTATCCCCATAAAGATGTCCACTAGGAATATCCTTATCAGAATTTTCATAATCCTTATAGGCGTTAGTTTGCATTAATTTCTTGTTTTCAGCTTTTAATTTATACATCTTCACAATGGCTATAAGAATAAAAACTAGAAATATAGACGCTACAGCGATTAAAATCATGGTAAGTTGCGTAGTAGTCACGATCAATGCTTTGGAAAGCAGGTTGTTAAACATAATTTACGTCTTTAGAGTTGGGTTCTAGACTGCTAAGATAGAAAAAAACTTAATGTTAAATACTTAATTTTAAAATATTTACCATTTTTAATCAACATTTTTACCGATTAACAGTTGTAAATATTCGATAAAACACAGTGTTTTTAAGTAAAATTCAACATTTTTCGATTTGTTAACAATTAGGTATTTAACCTAATTTAATGATAAAAAAAACCTAATCTGATTTGAATTGGAATTTTTTCCGATTCGTCGTTCAACAATTAATAAATCACAAAAAATAAATTATCGGTGTAACAATTTTAAAGATATAACTACATATATTTTAGTAAGTAATGTTTTTGTAGTCTTAAAAATTTACCGAAATTGTTATCCTAAAATTGTTCAACTTAATAACACACTAAAAATATGTCTGATGATTTTGATTTATTAGAAACAAATTCCAACGAAAAAACTGAAAAAGTAGATGTAAATTGGGGAAAGGCCATTGACCAAATGAAGTCAAAATTGGCTCAAGAAGATGATCCTGAAAGTCGTCAGAAAATATTAAATGCCACATTGGATAATGTGGTGGACATGGCCGAAAAAGATAGAACTACGCTGTTAGACGCCATAAAGGACTTAACGGATTATCAAGATGAAGTCGGTATTATGTTCGAAGGCTTTTCAGCATTGAACGCTGCAGAGCAAAAAATAATAGATGATGCTGTAAAACGTTTGGAACGTGCTAAAGTTGAACTCGAAGACGCCAAAAATAAACCAGACACATGGTGGAACAACCTTTGGGGACGAAAAAGCAAAATCAGGGATGCCGAGCAGGAGCTTCAAAATGCACAGAAAGAACGTGATGCTTCAGATAATAAGGCGAAGGCCATGTTCCAGCAACGTATTGAAACGGCTGATGTGCAGACCTTGTTAAATGAATTATCATTTAAAAGTCAGGCGGCTATCAAGCGACTAAAAGATAGGGAAATCGAAATTAAGGAAGTTGAAGAAAGTCTAAAAACAGCCATTTTAGAAGCTTCTAAGAACCATACAAAAGCACTTGAAAAAAAGAAAGAAGTTGAAAGTAAGCTCGAAGAGCAGTACGCACTTTTAAAACAAGCTAGACAAGCATTGGAAGAGGTTGCGGACAAACAATCCACTGAATATTCTGAAGCCTTGGAAAAAGTAACCACTTTAGAGCAGAAGGTTGAGGAGCTAGAAGGCCTTAAAAATGCCTACACCACTTTAGCAGCTTCAAAAGATAGTTTTGTTCATAAGCATAATCTTACTATCAAAGTTTTGACCTCACTGCGTAGCAATTTACAAACGCATCGCGCAAAATTAAAGTCAGATACCGACGAGCGTTTGAAGTACTACGATGGTTATGTGGTGGCTTTAAAAGCGAGAACAGATCAAGAATTCGCAGCTATTTTAGAGCATTTAGGTGTTAAAACCGATGAGCATATTGGCGAAACGCTGGCAGCAATGCATACCGCAAGTGCTAAAGCACGTCAGGAAATGATGGATAATATTCCAGTTCACGAAAAAGTGATGCAAGGCGTTTACGGAAGTTACGCTGAAGCTTTAGGTGAAATAAGAACAAAAGATGCCGAAATTCAGAAAAACTTCGCCGATCGTTATGGTATTGATATGAAAGAAATTTTTGATGAATACTACAAGGCAGACGCAAATGCACCATCAGGTGATGGAGGAGGAGAACCGACAGGGGAACCAAAACCAAAAGCTAGTGATGATGATCTGCTAGGATAAAAAAATAATCTGCAGTCTACAGTATTCAGTTGGCAGTCAAAATGTCACTAAATACTGTGGATCTATTTAATTTTCATTAATTTTTTTAAATAATACGTTTAAGGTATTCGTGGCATACTGCCAACTGAATACTGCCAACTGACCACTGAAATGATAGTAACACCATTAGACTCAGCAATATTAGACTCTAAAGAGCAATACGTGTTCTATCACAAAATGATAGATTTTTCACTTAAGGAACTCATTGTTGCGGTTCAACAAAAGCAAATTCTGAACGCGCAAGAAGTACTCTTATTTAAGCAATATTGTGATTTATTGTTGTATTCCATTGAAGCCATGCGTGTAAAATACATGTATGACGATGAGGAAAACATGAAAGTCGATTTAACGGATTCTAGTTTCCCCAATTATTTAGAATTCCGATATCTGTTTAACGACCTCGCACTACGTGAAGATTATTTAGGGAAGCTCACGGATATCGATACTTTGAAATCTGAGTTTTTAGATACGCTGATGCGAAAAAAGGAACCGATTACTAAACGGAAACTCTTTCAAGCGGCTTCGATAGTTTATTATACATCGGCCAAGAAAGAATATATTTTTAACCGTTTTGTACAAGGTAAAATTATTCAAGCACCAGAAGGGTCGCCTGCCGAGCATTTGGTAAGTTGGAGTTTTTATGATGTATCGCATAACAGACCATTTATCTGTTACATGTATTTCAATTACGATGGAAAAGATCCTCAAAAAGAGCGTGACGAAATATATTCAGCACTAAAAACGGTTGCCGATAGAGAAATGTCTTTAGATACTATGGCTTATGGAATAGATAAACGTTTGCCTGATGTTTTACCAAAGTTAATAAAACGGGTCGATTTAGGACCAATTCACAATGTGTTCGCCAAAGACGAAAACAAAGTGACACATGCTATTTTACAAGGCATAGCTAACAAAGAAATTCCATTGGAATCGTATGCTATTTCCTTTAAAATAGATGAATTAAAATCGGGCGGTGAATTTAAGGAAGGTGGTTTTTTTAGTAAACGAACGTTTCAAAAATGGGATGCAATGTATAGGGAACGCTATGTTTTCGCCCCACATAGAATCATTCAAATGCTTTACAATAAAACACCAGAAGTTATGAATAAATTGGCACAAGGTCCTATTCAGATTTCTGAACTCAAAGTTAAATAAGTCCTCAGTGCGCAGTCCACAGTTGGCAGTTGCAGAAGGTAATATTTAACAATAGTAATATTAGTTTGAAAGAATTATTAGAATAAAAAATAAAAGCAAGTTCGTAAATGTTTTTACTGAAGACTGTGTACTGAAAACTGAAAACTAAACAATGAGTTTCAAAACATTATTGGCTTATCAAAAAGGATTCGATTTGGCAATGGAAATTTTTCAATTGTCTAAAGAGTTTCCTAAATCTGAAATGTTTGGCTTAACATCGCAAATAGTGAGGTCTAGTAGGTCGGTTTGTTCAAATATCGCAGAAGGTTATAGGAAAAGACAATACGAAAAGCATTTTAAAAGCAAATTATCTGATGCTGATAGTGAAAATTCAGAAAAACAGCTATGGTTAGATTTTGCTCTAGCATGTGAATATATTTCAGGAGAAAAGAGACAAGAATTACAATATAAAAGTGAAGAAATAGGTAAACTCATCAATTATATGATGAAAAATCCCAATAAATTCGGATTGTAAAAGATAAACAAATTAAAAGTAACAGTAAATCACAACAGTAAGTACTGAAGACTGCATACTTATGACTCAAGACTAATTTAAAAGCAACAATAAGCCACAACAGTAAGAACTGCGGACTGAAGACTGCCAACTGAAAACTTAAAAATGGAACACAACTCAACATTCCCCATAAAACAAAACGAACTAGATATGCTTCGCGATGAAGCAACGTCCTATCTAAAATCCATACAATGGGAACAAAGCCAACGCGCAAAAAATAAAGATAATGATGCCAAGGACGAATCTATATTACTGTATTTGTCTAGAGCGAATAATGGAAGTAATGTTAATGTCACTTCGGTTTCAAAGACCATTTTAGCTTTAAAGAAACGGTTATTGCCAGAATCGGTTGCACTTCCTGTAAAATTAAATCACACGCTGTTTGCTGTTCAAGAAGGCTTAACCTTAGGTATTTGGATTAAGGATTCTTATTATGATGCTTCTGGTTTATCGAGTTTAAGCGAAAATAAATCGGCTTTGGATAGCTCTGGAAAACGTGAATACGAGAGCAAAATGCACACAGCGACGGCGTTTATGTTATTCGCCACGGCATATAAAGTTTTACACGATTTAAAACCACATGCTTCAGATGATTTATCGGTTATGAAACAGAAATTTGCTGGCATTCCAGAGGTTTCGTTTATGACACCTTTAAAAGGAGTTTCGTGTCAGTTGTTTTATTATGACAAATATTTAGGCCATCCTGAAATCATCAAATCCGATAAAGATGTCATAGATTTTACGGTGGTTTATTTTGAAGCTTTGATTGATGAAATTCAATTACGTAAAAGCAGTTTAGAATACACGGAAACCATTGTAGATAGAACTTATAAGTTAGAAAACTCAGACTTCGCAGTTTCTGGTTGGGAAAACGTATTTCAAGGTACAGCTAAAAGTATCGAATTCAACAAAATTCAATTCGAACAAATTGTAGGAAATCGAGATGCCAAGCATTTTGCACGTCGTTTAACGGAACGTATGTTGAGCTACGATTTTGAAGCCCAGAAAAATCCGTTTCAGGAATTAGGTGGTTTTATGCCAGTATTTATGGGTTATGGTATTCCAGGAACCGGTAAAAGTATGTTGATAGCAGCTATTGCAACCAGACTCAAAGAACATTCCGATAATTTGGATATTCCCTTTTTGTTCCATCCCATGCCAGATACGTTAATATCTACATTTCAAGGTGGTTCTGCCGAAAAAATGGTGGAATGGATGAAACCTTTGCAAGATCCTACCAAATTGATATTTGCACCAATAGATGATGCCGAAAATAACCTTCAAGAACGAACAGCACAAGGTGTGTCCGCTGGTGTCAAAGAAGTGATTGGCGTATTTTTAAGATATACAGAAGGCGCGTATGCCGTGAATTACGGGAACAGTTCAATAGGCTTATTTACCAATTTACCTGAAATGTTAGATAAAGCGGTCATCTCGCGTGTTCAAGGTCGATTTAAAATTGATGGCGCACGAACTGAGCACGATTTCGTAGATCAAGATTACATTTGGTGGCGAAAATTACAAAATACCATGCCAGATTTTGTAAATATGGACGATCCTGAAACCTATAAATACTTGTCTGATCAAGGTTTGGCAAAGAGCATGGGAGATATTCTCAATTTGGTTGAAAAGCCTTCTGAAGAACGTGTACATGAAACTTTTGATAAAGTTGAAAAGCTTCATGAAACTAATGATCACATGTTCTATGCAGCCTTATATAAAGAGATTCAGAAGATATTTCCATTTTTCTCCTCAAGGGATGTGCGTAATATTCAATCTGCAATTTCATTAAGACTGACCGATTTCGATTTGGAAAAAGACTGGTTTGAGAATCCTGAACTATATTTCAAAAAGGATTACGAAACCAAGTTTCATATGCTTCAAGAATTAATGAAATCGAACATGAAAGGTTTAAATTTTTCAGATATTAGAAGACAAGAAGTTATTCGTTATTTAGATAATGTAGCAACCATCGCAGATACAGACTTTAAACGTAAAGTAGATGCTAGAGTGAATCAGTTGAATATTGAAACTGAGGCTAGAGAACAGTTTGGGAAAAAAGATTGAAGGTTTACGATTGAAGATTTTAGATTTAAAAATAATTCGTGAAAATCCATGAAATTCGTGTCAAAACTAAAAAACATAAAAAAAACAACCCTCTCAAAAGAATGGGCAACACTAAATAGAATTGATTACGATTATCGATTCAAAAATGGCGAATGGAAACGATTGTCGAGAGAGTCTTACAATCGTGGTAATGGTGCTGCAATTTTATTATATAATTCTAAAAAGGGAACAGTAATCTTAACGCGACAATTCAGGATGCCAATTTATGAGGTCAATGACCAAGAAGGGATGTCCATAGAAGTTTGTGCAGGAGCCATTGATAATAACGACAGTGCTTTGGAAACCATTATTAGAGAAACCGAAGAAGAAGTCGGTTATAGAATAAAAGATGCCAAGCAAGTATTAAAGGCTTATACCTCACCAGGCGCATTAACCGAAAAAATGTTTTTATTCATTGCCGACTATGACGAAAGTATGAAAGTGGCTAAAGGAGGAGGCGTAGAAAGTGAAGATGAAGAAATTGAGGTATTGGAACTTCAATTTTCAAAAGCGATAGAAATGATTGCAACAGGCGACATTATTGATGCAAAAACAATTATGTTATTGCAATATGTTCAAATTAATAAAATTTTAATGATATAACCGCACATCAATTTCACTGTGAATCTCTGTGAATCTCAACGTAACAATTAGTGAAATTCGTGTCAAAATAATTTAAAAATAAGATTACCGCTGAAGTTTATCTTGAGCGAAATCGAAAGGTGGCAACAAGATGCAAAAACTAAAACAAGCAAATTTATACCGAAGTGAACTCATACCTATCAGCGGGAAGTTGGTTGAGCGTTACAACAAGTGTTTAAAAACTCTAGGTTTTACGGAAACCAAGCTCACCTCTTTTTTTATTGACGGCATAGGTTGGAGTCCAGAGATTGCAGAAGAAAAGAAGAATACCCAATACCTAAATCATGGCGATGCGAATCCGCATGGCATCATCATTTCACCTTTACAAAAAGGAAAACCTGTGTATTTACCGTTTCATTCTTTTGATAAGGAAATGATGCAACACATATTTAGAACACATGGACAAAAAATCAATGATATCACAAGGGATTCAGCTATTTGTATTGATTTTGATCAGAATATCGATGTGTTTTATGAACCTTTAGATATTTTAAAATATGATAATGTCAATATCACTTTCAGACTTATAGACAATTTAGAGAAAATTCAGAAAGATCAATTACACTTAGTTGATAAATTTAATACAGGTAATAATTTTATTGACGAAGGTATCCATCAACAATTATTGGATTCCGCTAAAACCTATGGCGATTTACGAGATAGGGATTTAAGTTTACATCCTCTACATTTTTCAACAGGTTCTTTCTTTACCAGAGCTTTCGATGGTGTGTATCTGCTTAGGGATTTTATTAAACCGATTGTTGTTTTCGAAAGTAAAGAGCATTATAAAGAAGCGATTAAAGATACCATTCATGATGTGCTGATTTATCATATTGAACAACCAGAATTAGTTGATAAACTAAAAGACCATATTATTATAGAGTGTGATTTGGAACACATAATTAACACACCAAACTATGACCGAATTAAAAAATACGAATTAGCACAGTTCTTAAAAGATACAGAGCATCCCATTTTAGACATTTTGAATGATAAGGTATTATTCAAAAGTTATTTAAACAAAATTGACATCAATGCCAGAAAGCAGGTGATGAGCGTCGAAATATATCTTGAAAAGTTAGAACGAAGCAACGCCTATAAAATTGAAGATATCGTAGATCAATCTTTTTATTTTGCTTTGCATCAACCGCATTCATCGTTGTCATCAGAGCATCGGGATTTAATTCATAAGTTGCTCATCAACATTGCACCTAAAGATGTGTTGTTCTTGTATTGGTATGATAAAGAGCAGTTTTATAAGAGTTACGAAACTTGGGAGGATTCCTTTAAGGATTGGGTAATTGATAGGATTCGTAACAATATTTGAGTTTTTTAGACTAATTTTATAATTGCTGTAATTCCGTCCCGAAATGTCGGGAATTCGGAATCTATTAAAATGAAAGGGAATTACCACCAATATTATGTTTATATATTGTCAAATAAGAAAAATGGAACTTTATACATTGGTGTAACAAATGATTTAGAACGAAGAATGATTGAGCATAAAAACAAACTTGTCGAAGGTTTTACGTCTAAATATAATTTAAATAAATTGATGTACTTTGAATCTTTTCAATATGTTAACGATGCTATTAAGAGAGAAAAACAATTAAAAAACTGGAATAGGCAATGGAAAATCGATTTAATAGAAGAGGCTAATATAAATTGGATCGATTTATCCAAAGATTGGAATTATTAATGGATTCTGCGTCGTAGCGCAGAATGACAAAAAACTAAATTATAAAATTAAGTTGTGAGTTGACTTTTAAACGTGAATTTAAACTTCGTGCTTCCAACTTCCAACTTCCAACTTTTTAAACCATGGGAATAGAACTCGTCATATTCATAGCAGCCATATTATTCGGAATTTTTCTCTATTGGAGAGAATCCAACGGAAATGGATTGTATCGTTTTTTGAACAAAATGGTCAATAGCAAAGAGCTACAAATGAGTCCGGATAATCCAAAAGGGTTCGTTTATAAACAATCACTTTTACCGCGAATTATTTTTGTGGTAACCTTAGTTTTGGTTGCTGCATTAATTGTGGAATTTCTAACACCAATTGCTGTATTCAATAGTTATAATGGTGTTTCCGCATTTGCATCCTTCGCTGTGGGTACGCTTTTAGGAACCTATATCGCTAGTTTTATCATTTCATCTTCTGAAGTCATCGAAGAACAAAGTGGTTCTATCGAGGACAAATTAGATGATGTCGTTGAAAAAGGAAAGGACTTTTTAGAAGATTTAAAGAACAAGGACAATAAAGCAGTTGAAGAAGCTAAAAAAGAAATTGAAAACGAGCCAGAAAAGACAATGAATGAAAAAAGCGCAAGGGAGCGTTTGAAGGACAAAGGATTGATGTGACACAAAGTGTCATCCTGAATTTATTTCAGGATCTCAATTAATAAAAAAGTTTAAGATTCTGAATCAAGTTCAGAATGACAAAAAATCAAATATGATAAAATCATACTGGAACAAAGGAGGCAAACAAAAACGAATTACCATTTTCGTCGCATTGTTATTATTAGTGTTACTGTTCTTTTTTAGGGACGATTACCAACCGTTATTGCTATTTCTGCGGAAGTATGTTTTCATCATTTTAGTGAGTCTATTGATTCTTATTTTGGGATTAAGAAAATTTAGAAAAAGTGCTAGTACAGGAACACGATTAGGGATTTTAGCCTTGCTTATTATCTTCTTTAGTATCCTTTATGTCATCGGTTGGCATTATAAAATGTACGACTATATGAAAACTTATAATGTTTTCAACAGTTTAAACAAAGTTGAAATCAATGAGTTGCCATTAACGCAAAATGAACGAATTCAACCATTAAGAAATATTTTTTCCATGGCCAACGAAAGCGTCGGCGAGACCAAGGATGTGTCGTTGCCACATTTGGTAAGAATCGGAACTGAGAATAAATGGACCATGGCGATTCAGCCAAGTGAAAAGTATGTGATGCAACGTATTAGCGATAATACCGAAGAAGTGTTTTCAGTAAGTAGTACCACACCATTCCCAAGATTTTCGAATGAAAATAGAATTGATGTGACGTTTTCCATAGGCGAATCCTTAAAATTTAGCAGAAACACGTATAATGCAGTGGTGCAACGTTTCAATCCATGGATGCTCTTTAATTATGAACCAAGCGATACGTTTTATATGAAGAACGACGCTGGAAATTGGGTAGAAGTGGTTAGTTTAATTAAATGGAAAGGCTTCTTTTTTCCATATCCTTCGTTTGGTGGTGTTATGATCATTGATAGTGGAGAGCATGATATAAATGATTATATGGAACGTATCACAATTGGGAAGGGTACCTTTGTGAGTCCCGATGAGATTAAGAATTATCCATTTTTAACGAAACAGAATACCTTAGCCGAAAAAGTATCACAATTACAGGCCGAATCTTTGAAATTCCTGGGTGGTTTTAGCGATCCCTTACCATGGAATATGAAAACTGCTGTAAAAATTCCGCTGATGCCTAAGGATCAGAACCAACAGCCTTATGTAACGGATTTTGATTTTTCAGGATCAAATTCAGACGCTTATAGTGGCTTGTACCATTGGTTTGGACTGGAACCTGTAGGTGACGAGCGCACCAGTTTAAGCTATAGTGTATTCGTACCCGCAGACGGCACCGATAAAATGTATTATTACGATCATGCGACCAAAAAACAAGGGTATGCAGGTGTGTCTGCCATGCCTTTAAAAGTTAAGGAATCTCGAAAAGAATACGACTGGAATGCGAGTACACCAGTGGAGTTTAGACCTTATATAAAAAATATTGCAGGTAGAAAGCGTATGTTTTTCTTAGGCACTATTTCATCTATTAGTTCAACGGATGCCCAGCAATTTGATGGTTCAGCTACACCAGATTTGGTCTTGATTGATAGCGAATACAGAGATGTCATTTGGATAGACGTCAAACATCCGAGCACTTGGGATCAAGAAGTGTACAGTCAACTCAACGAAGCTTGGCGATCTAGTGAAGGCATTGGCTATTATTACAATGAAGCGCCAAAAGATGAAGACATTATGGAGCAACAAATGGATTCTTTAATGCGAATTCCAAAGGTTGAAGATAATTCTGAGCAAATAGAAAAATTACAACGTCAGTTGGATTCTTTGAAAGCTTTGGGGAATTAATGAGAAGCCACAATTTTATTTAAAAGCAGAAATTTTCCTATCACTTATTTTAGATTCAGCAGGTAAAACATTAAAATGATATTTTCACTATTCAAGAAATCAACTAAAGAAGAAAATTTCTGGAATTGGGTCGTTAAAAATAAGACCAAACTTGAAGCTTTTATTCATTCTGATTTCCAAGATTATTCGATTTATAACGGTTTAACAAAAGCAATTAAAAAGTACAATCCATTACTTTTTCCTGAAATGACGCTTTCTGAAAAAAAAGTGGTTCTAATCATTACACCAGATGGAATGAAGGATGGAATAATTCCAACGCAACAATTGTTTGATGCCAAACCCAATCTAGAAAATTGGATTGTTAAAAAATTTAGACAACCAAACGATGATATTTCACTCAATTTTGATGGTATAGAATTTCCAATTTCAGATATGAAGATAAGAACTGAAATTGATGAGGAGCAGGAAAAAGTCCATATAGAAATTTATATCAGAAATTTAGATGCTAATCCTGAAAAGTCTAAAGCATTAGCTTTTCTTTATCTCGATCATATTTTAGGCGAATTTAATACGATTACAAAAGTTGGCTCTATAGATTTTATACAATGGAATACTGACGATATTATAAGGGATGGAATATCAATTTTAGAATTGAGAAAACTTATAGAACGGGAATTGTATTAGATATTTAAAACTCAAAGATATTTGAAACCTTTGAGGTTTAAAAAGACTCTCAGACCTGTCAGGTTTTAAAAACCTAACAAGTCTTTCAAGTTAATATATTCCATAAATACGGTAACATTACTCACTATTTATAGACTTATATTATAAAGATTGTATTATGGGTTTCATGGGTTTCGGAATGCATAAATGGATTTATACGATGCGTCCTCGTAAGCCATTTTCCATGCAACGAAAAGGCTCGTTCACAGTTGTGCCAACTTATAGCAGAGAATTCAAACTTCAACCTTCAAAAAACAGAGGAGGTTATAATTTTGGAATAATCTTGTTCTTTTTTATAGCATTGGCAGTTTCATTAACTATTCCAAGATGGATGGAAGCCTCTAGACTTCGACATCAACAAGAATTAGCGTGGTCCATTAAGAAAGATAAATATGCTTTTGATTTTTTGCTCAAATCTGGTAAATGGCGATTAAAAAAGGGTAGAATTTCTGGTGCTTATTCAGAATTCAAATTAGCTTATGCTATTCAACCAGAAAATGAAGAATTGAACGAATTACTTTTAGAAACATTAGAAATTCTATGTTATGATAGAGGGACTGATTGTGAAGATTTTGAATTATTAGAATTTTAAAAACATCTTAATATCAGAACGAACATAAGGACTGTCCTTTTCAAGTTCCAATTCCTTAAATCCGTATTTTCTATAAAGGTAGATTGCATTTTCTAATTTTGTACTGGAATAGAGGAGTAGTCCTTCTAATTCTTTAGCTCTCGCAAAATCAATACAATGTTGTAGCAGTAGTTGTCCAATTTTCTGTCCACGTTCTTTTGGTAATACCGCCATTTTGGTTAATTCTAAAACTCCAGGATTTTCCGTTGGCATTAAAGCAGCCGTGCCAATGACCTCTTCCTCTTTCATAGCGAAGAAAATAAAACCACCTTTGTTTATAATATACTTGTTTGGATTACTTAAGACTTCTTCATCAAAGGGTTCGACATAGAAGAAGGTTTTTAACCATTCTATATTCAAATCGTAAAAGGCTTTGGCATTAGGTGTTTCGAAATCAATGATTCTAATTGCCATGTGCTCTAATGAAATCTGTAATTAAATACGTAATCAGTTTTCCAACCTTGTTTGCTGTTTTCTTGGATGGTGAAGCTTCGCAGATATGTAAATACATAGCATTTTCATGTTGACCGAAATAATTAACGAATTGTCGAGCTTGTTTTACACTAAAACCACTAGGCGTCATTGCACTACTAGGAATATGCTGTATGGCATCACAATCTATTTCGATTCCGAATCGTTTTTCGGCAACATGTTCTAAAGCCATTTTTAGTTCAGCATTAAAATCTGTTTCATTTCTGACTTCTAGTGCTTCATAGGTAGTGTACTTCAGATTTTTTATCTTTTTCAGCGTCTTAAATAAATTATCTGAGGTGTAGTTTTCGTGCAATCCAAATATGAAGTAATTCTTCAAAAACCCTTCAGCAAATGCATAACTGAAGCCATTGCCGCTATGTCTCCCTTCTTCAGCTCTAAAATCTGAATGGGCATCAAAATTAACTACATTTATTCTTCCGTTATTAGCCAAAGCACAACCTTTAATATTACCATAGGCATTATTGTGGCCTCCACCAATGATAATCGGAACTTTTCCCGCCCTAACAATTGAAGTTACTATATGGCTTACATCACTATCTATAGTTTCTACATATTTTCTAACCTTAGAAAGTTGTTTCTTTTTCGAGGTATTAAATTTGAGCAACGTTTCTCGCTCATCCGTATAGTCCAAGTGGCCAAGAATTAAAACACGTTTAGAATTAGTAAAGCTATTGCTCTGTATGTTTAACAAAACTTTTAGAGTTGCCTCCCAAGCTTTGTAAGTTCCTGTATTTCCGTGATTTGCATAAACTCCAATATCTTCACAGATACCGAAAACAACATAGTCAACGTCTAAATTAACAATTGAATCGTATATGTTGGTGAGGTTAGGTACTAACTGAATATGTTCTCCAAATTTTGATTCGCCTTTACGTTTCTTTAAAAGCTGTTGTTTTTCTTTTTCTGAAAATAAAATAAGATGATGCATTTGGATAATATTTGAATAATAGAATAAAAGTACAGTTTTATTTAATTATTTTAACCTCAAATAAAAATTTAAAAACAACTATTAACAATATTTAAAACCAAAGAATTTATGGAAGGTTCACAAAAATCAAGTACAGGTCTAAAAGTTGGATTAGGAATTTTACTAGTCTTATTCTTAGGAACAGCTTTTTACACGTCTAAGCTTTATAGCGAAAAGCAAGAAAACGAAAAATTATTAGTGAGTGAGAAACAACAAGTAATGAATGATCTTAACAATATGGCCAAAGATTATGACGAGGCAATTGCTGAGAGTGAAGTTACGAATCAAGATCTTATTGCGGCAAGAGAACGTATTGTAGGTTTAATGGATTCTCTTAAAGTGTCTCAAAACAGCGTTGGTAGCTTATGGAGTTACAAAAAGAAGTACATGGCTCTACAGGAAGAAATGGATATTCTTTTAACTGAAAACGACCGTTTAAAAGTTGAAAACCAATACTTGGCAACCTCTTTAGATAGTACAAATATTCAATTAGCAGAGCGTACGATGTTTACGGATTCACTTTTAGTACAAAATACTGAACTGGCAACTGTTGTAAAAGATGCTGCTGCTCTACAAACTGTAGGTTTAGTAGGAATGGGTGTTATTGAAAGACGAAGCGGAAAACAAATTCCGACGGAACGTGCAACAAGAAGTGATAAACTTAAAGTTTGTTTTACGGTTGCTAAAAACACGTTGACTGAAGCTGGAGATAAAGAATTATATGTACAGGTTATTGATCCTATGAACAATGTTTTAGGTTCTAACGACCAGATAGAATTTGAAGACCAGGTTTTAAACTACAGTTTAATTAGTCGTTTTAACTACGAAAACAGAAGCTTAAATATATGCGAATATATTAATGAATTAGAAGATTCTAAATTCGAAAAAGGACGCTACAAAATAAATGTATTTAACGATAAAGCATTAATTTCTTCTTCTGAATTTGAATTGAAGTAAGAAAAAACATATTTGATTGATAGCAAAAAATCCAGAAGTTCGCTTCTGGATTTTTTTTGGTTAAATTCTAAATGAGTAAACCTTTGGATTTTCTATTTTAATCAATGTCCAGTTAAAGTTGAGGTTTATTGCTTGACAAACATAATAGGGTTTCAAGCGTATTAAAATTAAGACACCTTTATATTTTAAAGATAATGAACTATAAAAAAATGCTAAAATTATTTAATTCTGTTTCTCAGTTATTTAGAGCTTGGCTATGTTCTTGATTCTAAAAGCGCAGCGGTCTTTTGTCTTTTATCGGACTAAATTGATTTTTATTCTAAAAGTTGACCATTGATAATGACTTGTTCAACTGGGTTATGAGCAAACGCATATGGAATTTCACTATAATGATTCATAGGTTTTGTAATAATGAGATTTGCTTTTTTTCCTCTGGTAATACTACCGTACATATTACTAACTCCCATGGCATAAGCGCCATTAATGGTTGCTGCGTTTATGGCTTCTTCGGGCGTCATTTTTAATTTTACACATGCTGCAGCAACAATGAAATTCATGTTTCCACTTGGTGCAGAACCTGGATTATAATCCGTTGCAATGGCTAATGGTAAACCAGCATCAATGAGTTTTCTGGCAGGCGTATAAGGAATACTTAAAAAATATGAACAACCGGGTAACGCCACAGGCATAGTATCACTTCCTTTTAAAGCTTCAATATCATTATCACCTAATTCTTCTAAATGATCTACAGAAAGGGCATTGTATTTTACACCAAGCGCAACACCTCCAAGTATATTAAACTGGTTCACATGAATTTTTGGTTTTAGATTGTATTTTTTTCCGGCTTCTAAAATGGCTTCGGTATCTTCAATATCAAAATAGCCTTCCTCGCAAAAGACATCAATGTAATTAGTAATGCGCAACTCTGCAGCCTTCGGTATTAATTCTTCTGTGATATATGTTATATAATCTTGTTTTTTGGATTGAAATTCTGCTGGAATAGCATGAGCAGCTAAAAGGGTTGGTGTAATTTTTGCTAAACTCTCTTGCTTGATCCGCTTGATAACGCGAAGCATTTTTAATTCCGCTTCTAAAGTTAAACCATAGCCTGTTTTTATTTCTATAGCGCCAGTGCCCATCGCGATAAGTTCGTTTAATCTTTTTATGGATTGCGCATATAAATCATCTTCTGAAGTGTCTTGAAGCACTTTCGCCGAATTCAAAATGCCGCCGCCATTATTGGCAATTTCAGCATAAGATAAACCGTTTATTCTATCGACAAACTCAGATGTTCTATCGCCTGCATAAACAATGTGCGTGTGCGAATCGCACCAAGACGGTAAGACTATTTTTCCAGTAGCATCAATGATTGTTTCAGCTTCAATTGTACTGTATTCATCCATTGTACCAAATTCTATAATCGTATCGTGCTCAATATAGACATAGGCATTTTCTAGAATGGATAAATCTTTCATGTCACTTCCTTTTACAATTGTGACATTAGTATCGTGGACTTGTAAAAGCTGTTTGATATTGGTAATTAGAATGGACATAGTTGATTGGTGTTTTTGTAAAGATTGCTATTTTTTTGAACAAAAAAAAACGCTAGTTAAAATTTACTAGCGTTTTAAAAATTAGATGAACCTATTTCTTATTCTTTCAAGAACTTTGAAGATGTTTTATTATTAATCTTAATAGTGTATAGACCATTGGTCAATTGCGAAACATTAAGTGTTTCTCCCAGGTGTAATTTTTGTTCTAGAACTTGTTTTCCTAGCACATCAAAAACTGAAACAATAATGGTTTCGTTTAAACCTTCAAAATTTAAAATATCTTTTGTCGGATTGGGATGTATTGAAATTGCTTGAAGTTCAGAATTTGGAACACTAAGTACAATTTTCTGGTTTTCAAAATAATTTAAATCATCTTGATTGTAGGCGCAACTTGCAATATCTAAATCGCCATCCATATCAAAATCGGTAATCGTATATACAAAGGTTTGACTTTGCGTGGCATCAATAACTAGTTCGCTATCAAAACTGCCAGCGCCATTATTTTTAAACCAAACAATGTCATTGCCAGCATTAGATTTTCCACTGCTCAAAACTATATCGTTTAAGCCATCATTATCTAAATCCCTAAATTGCGCTACGGAAGGATTAGCGATTGATGTTGTGAATACAGTTTCGGTAAATCCAGAACCATTATCTTCAAACCAGTATAAATTACCTGTTGGTCCACCACCATATGAAACCTCTGTTGCCAAAATATCGAGATTAGCATCACCATCCAAATCTTCGAAAGTGGCATTAAACATTCCAACTTTTCCTGTAGTTACAGAAGTTGCATCTTTTATAAAAGACACCGTTCCTCCAGGAATTAAATCATTTCTAAAAATTTCAATAACATCACCACCATAAACAGCGGTTGCAACTAAGGCATCTAAATCACCATCTCCATCAATATCACTCATATTTACAACTCCCGGAGCATTTAACGTGTCGTCAATTTTATTTGCTTCTAGTGTAAAGCTTCCTGTGCCATTACCAGAAAACCAAACCACTTCGTCTCCGTCATAAGCTGTTACTGCTATATCAAGAAAAGTATCATTATTGATGTCTCCTAATGCGAATCCTGAAGCACCTAGAATACTATTGGAAATGATATTTTCAGTCGTAAAATTTCCTGTACCATCATTGGGATACCATGCAACGGAATCATTATTGTATGCTGTGGTTAATAGGTCCAAAAAACCATCGTTGTTTAAATCTACAAGGGCTAAACCTCCAATGCCATCCAATGTATTAGATATTAAAGGTTGAATTGTAAATGTGTTGTCCCCATTATTTTTATACCACTCAAGCGTGTTACCTAAATTGGTTCCGATTATAATATCTGGTAGAGCATCTCCATCAATTAAACCAGATGCGATGGTGTATGGAGCATCTCCAGTATTAGTATTAATACCAACTTTTGGTAAAAAAGTGGTTTGGGCAAAAGCAAAACAACTAAGCATTGCAAATCCAAAAAGTAATTTATGTTTCATATGTATTTAAATTTATCAATGCTAATATAGTAATTAATCGAAAAAAAACGCACTTTGCCGAACTTTTAATTCATTTAATCGTTATTTTAAACTTCCGACCATATTTTCAGGTTTTACCCATTCGTCGTAATCTTCAGCAGAAACGTAACCTAAATTTACAGCTTCTTCTTTGAGGGTAGTACCATTTTTATGAGCGGTATTTGCGATTTCCGCAGCTTTATAATATCCGATTTTAGTATTTAGAGCGGTAACTAGCATTAACGAATTATTCAATAATTCCTTAATGACTTGGTGGTTAGGCTCAATTCCACTAGCACAATGCTCCTCAAAACTTACACAAGCGTCACCGATCAATTGCGCAGATTGTAAAATATTCGCCGCCATCATTGGTTTAAAAACATTCAGCTCGTAATGCCCTTGTGTACCACCAACAGAAATTGCAACATCGTTACCCATCACTTGCGCACAGACCATGGTCAAGGCTTCACATTGGGTTGGGTTCACTTTTCCGGGCATAATAGAACTTCCAGGTTCGTTAGCTGGAATGATAATTTCTCCAATGCCTGAACGCGGACCAGAGGCCATCATTCTAATATCATTAGCGATTTTGTTCAAGGAAACCGCCAATTGTTTTAAGGCACCATGGGTTTCTACAATAGCATCATGAGCCGCCAAGGCTTCAAATTTATTTTCGGCAGTAATAAAAGGTAAATCCGTGAATTCAGCGATGTATTTAGCCACTAAAACATCGTATCCTTCTGGTGTGTTCAAGCCAGTGCCAACAGCGGTTCCACCCAAAGCCAGTTCACTTAAATGTGCTAATGTATGTTCCAATGCTTTTAATCCGTGATCCAATTGGGATACATAACCCGAAAATTCCTGACCTAAGGTTAAAGGTGTGGCATCCATTAAATGAGTTCTGCCAATTTTTACAACTTCTTTAAATTCCAGCGCTTTTTTATGCAATGTATTTCGTAATTGAATAACACCAGGAATCGTGGTTTGGACCACTTTTTTGTAGGCTGCAATATGCATTCCTGTTGGAAAGGTGTCGTTAGACGATTGAGATTTATTCACATCATCATTAGGCTGAATGGTTTTTTCGCCCTCGCCTATTGTTTTTCCTGCCATTTGATGCGCTCTATTGGCGACAACTTCATTGACATTCATGTTGCTTTGCGTACCAGAACCTGTTTGCCAAATGACCAAAGGAAATTGATCATTATGCTGTCCGTCTAAAATTTCATCACATACTTTTGCAATTAAATCACGCTTTTCTTGAGATAAAACATCCAATTCACAGTTGGCATAAGCCGCTGCTTTTTTGAGATAAGCGAAGCCATATACGATTTCTAAAGGCATTGAAGCAGGTGCACCAATTTTAAAGTTATTTCGAGAACGCTCGGTTTGCGCACCCCAAAGTTTATCGGCAGGTACTTTAACCTCGCCCATCGTGTCTTTTTCTATTCTGTAAGTCATTGTATATAAATTTTTAAGCACCACAAAATTACTCATTTTGTTAGTCTTTAAGAATTGAAAATTAGCTTTTATTATAAAATCTTTAAAGTATTATCCCTACAAGCAATAAATAGATATGAGTTAGAAACTATTGGTTTTTCGAGTTTTAAAAACTAACTTTGGTTACGAGTATTGAGTTAGCTTCAGGAGTTATTGATTTAAGTTATTGAAGAAAACTTACATCATTAAATTTGTAGCAAATTTAGAATGAATCAGTATTAACGAGCTGTAATTGCAATAGTAGAATTTATATGTGCCTGCTATTTTGAATAACTTATCTTATAATGTGTAAATACTTTGGTGCTCAATATTCTGTATTAATATGCGCAGCATAAAACAAAAAAATGAAAAACGTATTAGCGACAATATTACTTTTTGTACTCATGAGTCATTGTACATCACGAGACAATAATCCAGTAACTATTTACTTAATCGGAGATTCGACTGTAGCAAATTATGCCGTTAATTACGGAGAAGGACAGGATTATTATCAAAAGAAATATCCCAAAACAGGTTGGGGACAAGTTTTTCAAGAATTATTTACGGCGTCGGAATTGAATAATTTCAAACCTTTAATCCAAGCTGACAGCGTTATAGTTGATGATCGTGCAAGAGGTGGTCGCAGTACCAGAACATTTTTTCAGGAAGGGCTTTGGAGGTCGGTTTATGAAAATCTCAAGGAAGGCGATATCGTGATGATGCAATTTGGTCATAATGATGCATCTGTGAAAAATCCAGAGCGTTACGTTGATATAGAGGGGTATAAGGAGTTTTTACGATTATTTACTACACAGACTTTCGAAAAAAAGGCAAAACCAATCATATTAACTCCTGTAGCAAGAAACTACCCATGGAAAGATGATCATTTAGAAAATGTACATGGCGAATATCCTGACGCAGCATTTGAAGTTGCTGATGAATTGGGAGCCTATTTTATTGACCTCAATAAATTGTCAATGGATTATTTCAGTAAAAAAGGTCGCGACTTTGTTAGTAAAAATTACTTTATGAACTTGCCTAAAGATAAGTATATAGCTTATCCTGACGGGAGTTCTGATCAAACCCATTTTCAACCTGAAGGCGCTATGGCAGTAGCGAAATTAGTTTTTGAGGCAATGAAAGTTTTGAACTAGGAATTATCCGCAAAAACTCATTGATTATCAGTCTTTTAAAGCTTAATGTTTATTCTTTTATATTTCGAAAACGATTTTGTTAATAATTTTAGTTAAATTATTCTTGTAATAAAAACATCTCTTTTCACGCAATCTGAAACAAATAGTCTAAATTTGTGCGCTTAAAATTTAAGTTAACTATTTTAAAACTAAACAATTGAAGGAAGAACATTTTAAATGGTACTCACCAACTTTAAGTAAGGATATAGAAATGCTAGTTTTCGGACATGCTGGTTATCCTGTAATTTTATTTCCTACAACCATGGGGAAACATAATGAGTGTCGGGATATGGGACTTGTGGAATCTGTGCGTTGGTTTGCAGAGCAAGGTTTGGTCCAAATTTATTGTCCTGATAGTATCAATGAATTGAGTTGGTATAATAAGAATATTCATCCTGCAGATCGCGCGAAAAATCACGCTTGGTTCGATGAGTTTATTATGAATGAAGTGGTCAATAAAATATGTGAAGAAAAAAGAATGCATAAAGTCGCTGTCGCCGGACCTAGTTTTGGTGGATACCAAGCGGCTAATTTTGCCTTTAGACATCCAGATCGTGTGAGCCATATGTTTAGCATGAGTGGATCATTCGATATTAAATCTTTTGTTGATGGTCATTATGATGACAATGTGTTTTTTAATAATCCCGTGGATTTTTTACCAGGAGCGAATCATCCAGATTTATGGAACATGAAAATTGTACTAGGCGTAGGGGAATGGGATATTTGTTTAGATGCCAATAAGCGATTGGCTGGGATATTAACAGAAAAAAACATACCTTTCTGGTATGATGAACATAAATGGGCTGAACACGATTGGCCCTTATGGAACAGAATGTTTCCACATTATTTATCAAAATTATAAACAAACTAACTAATCCATTTAAATATGAAAAAAATAGGCATTTTATTCGGTCAAGAAGATACCTTTCCTTGGGCATTTATTGACAGAGTTAACGAAAAAATTAAGTCTCAGGGCATTAAGGATATGGTTGCAGAAGCCGTATCAATTGATACTGTAGAACAAGCAAAATCTGATGAATATGCAGTAATTATAGACAGAATATCGCAAGATGTTCCGTTTTATAGAGCCTATTTAAAAAACGCTGCCATTACAGGAACGGCCGTCATAAACAATCCATTTTGGTGGAGTGCAGACGAAAAGTTTTTCAACAATGCACTAGCTGAAAAAATTGGGGTTCCAGTACCAAAGACCTTCATATTGCCATCATCGCATCGACCAGAAGGTACGGATGAAAACTCCTTTAGAAACATGAAATTCCCTTTTGATTGGGAAAAGATGTTCAATACTATTGGCTTTCCAGCGTATATGAAACCACATGATGGTGGCGGATGGAAAAGTGTTTACCGTGTAGAAAATCCTGATGATTTATGGGAAAAGCATAGAGAAACCGAGAATTTAGTGATGATGCTCCAAGAGGAAATTAACTTCACGGAATACTTTAGATGTTATGTGTTAGGAACTGACAAAGTGCATATTATGCAATACGAACCTAGAAACCCTCATCATTTACGCTATGTTTTGGATGGCGAACCTGTGGATAAAAAAATCTTGGATTTAGTTGAAGAATACTGTATCAAATTAAACAAAGCTTTAGGTTACGATTTCAATACAGTTGAGTTTGCTATTAGAGATGGTGTGCCTTATGCGATTGATTTTTGTAATCCTGCGCCAGATGCAGATATAAATTCTGTAGGTCAAGATAATTTTGATTGGATTGTAGAGAATGCTGCGAATATGGCCATTGACAAAGCAAAACAATACAAAAAAGGTAAAATGAACCTTACTTGGGGAACTTTTGTAAAAGACCAGATGGAAGCTTCAAAGACACCTGCTAAAAAAGCGGCTTCAAAAAAGCCAACGGCAAAGAAGGCAGCATCCCAGTCAGCTTCTGCCAAAGTTTCAGCGAACAAAGCCAAGACTGCGGAAAAGAAGACAGCTGCTAAAGTGCCTGTAAAAACGAAGGTTACCAAGAAGGCAGCTGTAAAAAAGGCACCTGCTAAAACGGTAGTAGCTAAAGAAACTACAGCGACTAAAGCACCTATAAAGAAAGCTCCAATAAAAAAAGCAGCTTCTACTAAAACTGAGACGACCAAAGCAAAAACAGATGCTAAGAAAACGACAGTAAAAATGGCTACTCCTAAGAAGAAAGCAGCTAAAAAATAGATAATTTAAAAACCTGACTATGTATTGTGGTCAGGTTTAATCTAACCAACCGCTATATATGAAGTTTACTTTAGGTATTGAAGAAGAGTACCAAATTATTGACCCTGTTACTCGCGAATTAATTTCACACGACCAGCAAATTGTAACAGAGGCGTCAAAAGTTATGGGCGATCAGTGCAAGGCAGAAATGCATCAGGCCGTTGTAGAAGTAGGTACAAATATTTGTGAGGATATTACGGATGCTCGAGAACAAATTTCACATTTGCGAAAATCAGTATCTAATATTGCGAATGATTTAGGATTTAAAATTGGTGCGGCAGGTACACATCCGTTTTCGAAATGGGAACACCAACTGATTACGCCGAACCCTCGTTATGATGAGATTATTACTGAACTTCAAGATACTGCACGTTCTAATTTAATTTTTGGATTACACGTACATGTTGGTATGGAGGATAAAGAAATGGCCATACATTTAGTAAATGCCATGCGTTATTTTTTACCGCATTTGTATGCGTTGTCAACTAATTCTCCGTTTTGGGAGGGAAGAAATACAGGTTTTAAATCATTTAGATCAAAGGTGTTTGATAAATTTCCTAGAACAGGTATTCCTGGAATTTTTGAAAACTATGCGCATTACGAGAATTACGTTAATCTTTTGGTTAAAACTAAATGTATTGATAACCCAAAGAAAATTTGGTGGGATATTAGAGTGCATCCCTTTTTCCCAACTTTAGAAGTCAGGATTTGTGACATACCATTAACCGTGAATGAAACCGTATGTATTACGGCAATAATTCAAGCATTGGTGGCTAAGTTATATGACTTAAGAAGGCACAATCTAAATTTCATGAATTATCACCGAGCGTTGATTAACGAAAATAAATGGCGAGCAAGCCGTTATGGAATTGATGGAAAAATGATTGATTTTGGAAAGCAAGCTGAAGTTGAAACCAGACTCTTAATGTTAGAGCTATTGGATTTTATTGATGATGTTGTGGATGACTTAGGCTCTCGTAAAGAAATTGAATATTTGCATCAAATACTTAAAAATGGTACAGGAGCAGACCGTCAATTAGAAATATTTAAGCAAACAAACGATCTTACCAAAGTTGTGGATTACGTTACTGAACAAACAATTTCCGGATTATAAAATAACCTACTTATCAGATGACCGCTGAAGTTTATCTTGAGGATTATAGAGTAAGACATATATTTCTTGCGAAGATAAATTTCAACGTAATTCGAAAGACGATAAATAAACATGAAAACAGAAAAATTAAAACTAGCAATTTTAGACATGAACAATGACGAGCCCAACCAAGGGTTGCGTTGTATAGCAGAAATTGCGCATGTGTTTACTGATGACGTTAGTATCCAAATCTTCAACGTCAGGGCAAAACAAGAATTACCAGATACGTCATTCGATATTTATATTTCGAGTGGTGGACCAGGAAGTCCATTGGAAGAAGGCGAATGGAGAAAACCCTATTTACAGTTGATGCAGAACCTTTGGGATATTAATAAAACTAATGCAGAACAAAAAAAGCATGTTTTTTTTATTTGTTATTCGTTTCAGGTGATTTGCGATTATTTTCAACTGGGAGCAATTAAACCAAGACGAAGTACGTCGTTCGGAATTTTAAAGGTTCATCAAACCAAAAAAGGTCATAATGATCTCATTTTTGAAGGCTTGAATGACCCGTTTTATGCTGTTGATTCTAGAGACTGGCAATTGATTCAACCAAAATTGACGGTATTTAAAAAACAGGGTGCTACCATTTTGAGTTTAGAAAAAATTAGGACACATGTAGAATTAGAACGTGCTATAATGGCCGTTCGTTTTTCTGAAGAATTTGTGGGAACCCAATTTCATCCTGAAGCAGAGCCAGTAAGTATGGAGGCCTATTTTAATAGGGAAGAAAACAAGAAAAAAGTGATTGATAGTTTTGGTAAAGAAAAGTATGCTCAGATGATGGACCGTATTGATGATCCGGATAAAGTTGCTTTGACTTACAAAACCATATTACCTAAGTTTATCCAGAATGCGATTATTAAAAATAAACAACCTGTAATGTCCTAATAGAACATGATAAAGCCGATCAGAAACGCCTATAATTCTAATTTTTCAGAAGAAAAGTATCAAGCCTTTTTAAAAGATATTGATGGAACATTTGATTATCATGTGCCTTTTAAAATTGCGGAAACACCTGTTTTTTTGCCTAAGGCATTAAAACAAAAATTAGTGGAAGCCTGTGATGATATAATGTCGGTTATTAACAAACCGAACTTTAAGGAGCTGACTGATGGCGCATTTTTTGATCCCAATACCATTGTACCAAATGAAGATGAACAGTCTAAGTTTATTCAACTCGATTTTGGGATTTGCAAGGATGAAGACGGTAATTTAACGCCAAAATTAATTGAATTACAAGGGTTTCCTTCGTTGTATTATTTTCAAGAATTAGTAGGGCAAAAATATGTGGAACATTTTGGAAATGTTATTCCTCAGGGTTTTACCCAACATTTAAATGGAATGACTTCTAATGATTATCTAGACTTGCTGAAACAAGAAATTGTTGGCGACACGAATCCAAAACAGGTTATACTATTAGAAATAGAACCAGAACAACAGGCTACAGCTATTGATTTTTATGCCACAGCAGAAAAGTTAGGTATTAAAGTACTATGTATTACGGATTTGAAAAAAAGAGGAAAAACACTTTTTTATTTAGACGAGAATGGAGGCGAAGTGGAGGTTCTAAAAATATACAATCGTATTATTTTTGACGAATTACACCAAAGAACCGATCTTAAAACGGAATTCAGTTTTCAAGATGAGATTGATGCGGAATGGATTGGTCATCCCAACTGGTTTTACAGAATCAGTAAGTACACTATGCCTTTACTAAAAGGCGATTATGTGCCAAAGTCTTATTATTTAAATAAATTAGAGCGCATTCCAACAGATTTAGAAAACTATGTGCTAAAACCGTTGTATTCTTTTGCAGGTGCAGGCGTACAAATTCATGTAACCAAAGACATGATTAATGGTATTACCAATAAATCCAATTATTTACTTCAAGAAAAAGTGGCATATGCACCAGTCATTGAAACCATGGATGTACCAGCTAAATGTGAAATTAGAATGATGATGCTCCACAATTCCAAAACCAATAAAACCGAAATAGTCAGTAATCTGATGCGTTTGAGCAAAGGTGAAATGGTAGGCGTAAAATACAATAAGGATAAAACTTGGGTTGGCGGTAGTACTGGGTTTTTTGAAGGATAATTATATCCTACAAGGATTTAAAACCTTACAGGTTTTGTAAATTTCATTAATTAACAGTTTTTGTTACGTCCTTTTTTCGGACGAGAAACCCACTTACAGCGACTTATCAGGAGCAGGCAAACTCGCATGAAATTCTTCTCCAATACGTTTTGTATATTGATCGAGCAACTCTAAGACGCGCTCACTAGAGTCAGAAGCTACAATCAAACCAATATGCCAAGCTTTGTTCATTCGCCAAACAATTTCTTCATCTGTAAAACTTGAAGTATCAGGATGCTCAAAGCGACTCAAAGACACTACGATTCCTGCGTATTGGTTGTTTGTTTTTGGAAGCTTATAAGCTTTTTTTCTAAGGTTAGCACCTTCAATTCTTGCCCATTCTGCCCAGAGATTTATTCCAGAAGCGGCTTCTACCATTTCGGCTAAATTAGCACCACCAACACGAGAAGAGGTTTCTAAAAAGAACAATTCGCCTGTGGCTTTAGATTGAATGAATTCAGTATGTGAGGCTCCAAACTGCATCCCAAAAGCTTTCATTACCTGTGCGTTCATTTTTTGTAAACCTTTCTCTACTTTCGAACCAATTTCTGAACTTGCAGATCTAAAAATGCCACCTCCATGAGCGACTTCGAAAGGTGTATCCAAGTACTTACTGACTCTGGCAAATTTAACTTGTCCGTTGACATTTAAACCATCCACATGAAACACATCGCCAGGTGCAAATTTCTCGACTAAATAATTATCGCGTTCATCGCCTAATTCATTGACGATTTGCCATAATTCATCCTTGCTATGAATTTTTTTAATTCCTGTTGCAGAAGCTTCCATTCTTGGTTTTATCAGCCAAGGTGGACTCACGTCATCAGCGTAAGAGTTGATAGTCTCGTTGTTGAATAAGTCTGTAAATTCTGGAACATTGACACCTTCTTCTTTTGCTTTTACGCGCATAGCGAGTTTATCCCTAAAATAGTGCGCTGTGGTTCTTCCCATGCCTGGCATTCTAAAGTGTTCACGAAGCAATGCTACTTTTTCCACATCGAAATCATCGAGCGCCACAAAACGATCAAATTTTATAGTGCGAAATTTATAGGCAATACCTTTTACAACATCACTTTGATTCCATTCCTCAACATAAAACGTATCGGTAATAAAGTCCCATGGCCAAGGTTCTTGGTCGAGTTTTTTCTTTGTTAGTAGATAGACATTATTGCCTTCTGCTTTACAGCTTTTAAGAAAATCTTCACCTTTGAAATAGGTAGAAATGCAGAGGAAATTTAATGGTTTTTTAGGCATGGTATTTAGATTAGAATCTAGACCGCTTCGCTTATAAAGCCAAGAATCAAGACATATTAGTTAGCTTTAACCAATTTACAAAACTCTAAATTACTTCAAAGCTTTTTCTTTAATAAATTCAGTAATCAACTGTATGCCATAACCCGAAGCACTTTTCATCTTTGCATAAGGCGAACTTCCAAAAGACACACCTGCAATATCCAAATGCATCCAATTTTCATGGTCTTCGGTAAAAGATTCTAAAAATTGGGCTGCATTTGTGGCTCCAGTTAATGGTTTACCACTAAAATTCCTTAAATCGGCGATATCGCTATGTAAGTCGCTTTTGTATTCCTCGAACATCGGTAGTTGCCAAACGCGTTCGTGTACTTTGTAGCCGATGTCAGACATGGTTTTTGCCATAGCTTCATTATGTGTAAACATTCCTGCGGCTTCATAACCTAAGGTTCTTACGACGCTTCCTGTTAAGGTTGCTAAATCAATTAGATAGTCTGGTTTTAAATTTTTCACCGCATAACTTAAACCATCGGCTAAAACCAAACGGCCTTCGGCATCAGTATCAATGATTTCTATGGTTTTGCCAGAGTAGGAATTAATAACATCTCCAGGTCGGTAACTTTCTGCATCTACTGCATTTTCGGCTGAGCAGACAATGCCAACAATATTGATTTTTAGTTTTAATTTGGCAATCAATTCCACAACACCCAAAACTACGGCTGCACCTCCCATATCACTTTTCATGTAATGTAAGTTGGTGGAAGGTTTGATGGATAATCCACCAGAATCGAATGTTATGCCCTTACCAACTAAAGCAATATCCACTTTTTTACTGGTTTTACCATTGTATTCGTTAATGATAACTACAGGTTTGTTCACGCTACCTTTTCCAACGGATAGAACCGCTTCAAAACCTTGTTTTTTAAGTTCTTTATATTTGAGAACGGTACATTTATACTTGGCATCTTTAGCCGATTTTTCAGCCCAATTCCCCAAAAATTCAGGGGTTTTGATATTTGGTGGTGCATCAACCAAGCCTTTGATTTTGTTGATGGTTTCTCCTGTGTATTTACCTTCGTCTAAAATTTTCTTAACGCTTTTGGTTGAAGAAAATGATACGGTTATTTTATGTTGTTTATCTTTTTTCGATTTGAATTCTCCAATTTCATATTGCGCCATTTCTAATCCAATGACCGCTTTTCTCACTTCATCTTCTGTTAAATCCTCAGCATAAACTTGTATCGATTTATTCCAATATTTCTGGGTGTCAAAGGCCAATTTTTGAAATGTCTTCTCTAATTGAGCACTGTGTTTTTCTTCTCCTAATCCTATGAGGTATATTCTGTTACCTTGGCTACCATAAAGTAATTGATGCGTTGAGAAACTACCATCAAAATCTGGTTTTGCTATAGGAAGAAAATCTTTTATCGCTTGCAGACTATCCTTTCTACAGGGTAGAATAAAATCTTTTGAAGTATCTAAAGTTTTAGTGTGTTTGTATGTCATAATTATTGAATTAAAAATAGAGCCATTTTACGGCTTTCGGGAATTCTTCGCGCCAATGTTCTTCAGCATGGCTGCCTTCTTCGTTAATGGAGAAATGAAAATCAATATGATAACCTTTTACCATACGTTCTTTAATTATTGCGCCAAGTTTTTGCGCATTAGGTAAATGCTCAATACTTTCCTTTCCTCCAGAATAGAGATAAATCTTCGATTCTTCAAGCGGTTGAAAGGTTTTTGTATTGTTGAAAATCGTTTTCGAAATCCATAAACTGGGAGAAAAAATCATCATTTTACCAAAAACTTTGGGGTTTTTCAGTCCTGCGTGTAGACTAATCAGTCCTCCCATTGAGCTTCCTCCAATTCCGGTATTGTCAAAATCGGTCAAGGTTCGGTAGTGGCTGTTGATGTATGGAATTAATTTTTCAATCATAAATTGAATATAAAAATTACCTTTTCCTTCTCCAAATCTTGGATGATAATACGGCAAATATTCATTGATGCGTTCTTCATTGCCATGATCTACGGCAATAATTATGAGATCTCCAAAACCTTCTTCGGCCAATTTGGCCATGGATTTATCAATGGCCCAATCTCCAAACGGCGCCATTGGGTTAAATAAGTTTTGGCCGTCTTGCAAATAGAGTACAGGATAGCGCTTTTCGGTTTGGTAATATTCGTGTGGTAATAATGCCGAAATTTTTCGGGTGGCATTAAGATGTGGAATTTCGTAGGCTTCTTCCAGCACTTCAATAATAGGTTCGAACTCCGTCACTGTCATTAGTTTTAATTTAGGTAAAGCGAAAATACTATTTTATGATATTAGAAACCTAAAAAAATTAAACAGATGTTAACAATGTATTAAGGTTGGATTAATTTATATACTAAACTTTGAAAACATGAAATATATTTCCTAAGCCGTGCTTTAATCCGTGGAATTGAAGATTTAAATTTTAAAAGCTATTTTAGCTTTGTCTTTTTCATCTAAAAAGGTAACCAAACCAATGTTATATGGCATCAAATCATGAGCTTATAAATAAATTAATTGAAAAATTAGAACTTCTTTTTAAAAAGCAAGCCGAGTTTTCTGCTGAAATTAATAGTCTTAAAGAGGAATTGTACCGGTTGCAATCTGCAGCATCAAAAGATCAACAGAATGAAATAGGGAAGGAACTAATTACAGAACCGTTGCCAATAGAAGAAAAAGAACATCCTATTGAACCTGAGGTGAAAACCCAATCTGGAATTGATGAATCCATTGCACCAAAATCAGAACCGATATTGGAAACCGAAGGTGAAATTGAGTCCAACAAAGCTCAAACACGAAATTATACTCAGGAAGTTCCAAAACAAAAATCGAGTTTAGAGAAATTTATAGGTGAAAACATTCTGAATAAAATCGGCATTATCATTACGATTATAGGTGTGGCTATTGGTGCAAAATATTCCATTGAAAACGATTTAATAAGTCCCTTGACCCGAATTATCCTTGGGTATTTAACCGCTATTGGCTTACTTGGTTTTGGTATTAAACTCAAGGAAAAATACGAATCTTACAGTGCTGTTTTAACAAGTGGCGCTATCGTAATTTTATACTTTATCACGTTTTTTGCCTATAGTTTTTACGGGCTAATTCCGCAATCGGTCGCCTTTGCTCTTATGGTGATTTTTACGGCATTTACTGTGGTTGCAGCTATAAGTTATAACCGACAGATCATTGCGCATATTGGTTTGGTGGGTGCTTATGCGGTGCCTTTTTTATTGAGTAATGATTCTGGTCGCGCAGACATATTATTTGGTTATATGGCGATTATTAACATTGGAATTTTAATTATTTCGTTCAAAAAATATTGGAAATCACTTTACTATTCAGCCTTTATATTTACATGGCTTATTTTTATGTCTTGGTACTTTATTGACTATAGTCCAGAAGAACATTTTGGACTAGCTTTAACGTTTCTAACTGTATTTTTCCTCATATTTTATATCACATTTATAGCATACAAACTCCTAAAAAAAGAAGCCTTCAATTCTGGAGATGTGGTTTTGTTATTGATCAATTCCTTCGTGTTTTATGGGTTAGGTTATGCGATCTTAAATGATAACAAAACGGGTTCACAATTATTAGGTCTATTTACATTGGGCAATGCGGTTATTCATTTTATAGTCAGTGTGTTGTTTTATAAGATGAAACTAGGCGATAAAAAGTTGTTTTATTTAGCGTCTGCCATGGTTTTAGTGTTTATTACAATAACAATTCCTGTGCAATTAAATGGTAATTGGGTCACCTTATTATGGGTAAGTGAAGCTGCTTTGTTATTTTGGTTAGGCCGAACAAAAGGCATTTCGGTTTACGAAAAACTATCGTATCCATTAATGCTATTGGCGTTTTTAAGTATTTTACAAGATTGGTCTAATGCTTATAGTTTTTATTATGGTTTGACAACTGAAAATGAAATGACGTCAATTTTTAATGTTCATTTTTTAACCTCTTTATTATTTCTGGCCGCATTTGGATTCATTGTGTGGCTTTCTAGAAAAGAAACTTATGTTTCGGCATTTAAACCCGATTCTAATTGGAACAAATTATGGTCTTATATAATACCTTCCATATTGATATTTAGTGCTTATTATGCATTTAGGCTAGAAATTGAATTGTATTGGGATCAATTATTTTACACTTCCAAAATTGAAATAACTTCAGAAGATAATTACAATAACGCCATCAGAAATTATGATTTGAGGGATTTTAAAACGATTTGGATTCTTAATTATTCGTTATTGTTTATGGCAGCCTTGGCTTATGTGAGTTTTAAATTCATCAAAAACAAAGCTCTAGAAGTAATAACAATAGGTCTTGCGGTGGCTACAATAGTAATGTTTTTAGCGCAAGGACTTTATGCCATAAGTGAGTTACGGGAAAGCTATTTAAATCCTTCTGAATATTTTGTCAAGGCTAGCGTTTATTTATGGATACGCTATGTGTCGTTTATCTTTTTGGCTTTGGCATTATTTACCTGTTATAAGTTTATTAAGCGTGAAGGCATAACGAGAGGTTTCAAGATTGCGTATGATATTTTATTACACGTTTCCATTATCTGGGTGTTAAGTAGCGAGCTGATTCATTGGATGGATCTATTTGATTCAGCACAATCTTACAAATTAGGATTGAGCATACTTTGGGGTGTGTATTCCTTCCTTTTAATCGCTTTTGGTATTTGGAAAGATAAAGCCTATTTGCGCATTGGAGGTATGATTTTCTTTGGGATTACCTTAATAAAGCTGTTCTTTTACGATATTGTACATCTGAATACCATTTCAAAAACCATCGTGTTTGTATCGCTTGGTGTGCTGCTTTTAATCATTTCATTTTTATACAACAAATACAAAAACCAGATTACAGATGATGCTAAAGACTAAACTACTTGCAGGTTTTCTAATAGGATTTACGGTTTTTTGTTCGGCACAAATGGAAACCTATAATTTCAAAAGGGAATTAACTAATGTGAATGATGAATGGCATCAACTCACGTTGCCGAATACCTTATTTGGAAAGCTGAATTCGGATTTAAATGACCTCAGAATATATGGCACCACAGAAAATGATACTATAGAAGCGCCATACTTTCTTGAAGTACTGTCAGATAAAATAGTACATAAATCCATTCCTTTTAAAATCATCAATAAAACGAAAAGTGACAATAACTATTATTTTACATTTCAGTTAGATTCTGAAAATACGATTAACCAAATAAACTTAAATTTCAATGACACTAATTTTGATTGGAAAGTGGGTTTAGAAGGCAGCCAAAACCAAAAAGAATGGTTTAAGATACTTGAAGATTATAGAATCTTGGCCATTAAAAATGAAGCGACCAATTTTAAATTTACAACCCTTGAGTTTCCTGAAACGAAATATCGTTTTTATAGATTAATAATCAAACACAATGAACAACCGGAATTAGAATCTGCTCAACTTTCCAAGCACGAAATCACAAAGGGAAATTCCGTGAAATACCTTATTAAATCACTTAAAACGAAAGAAGATAAACAGTTAAAAACGACCACAATAAATGCAGAATTAGAGTTGCCAATAGCGCTGAGTCAAATAGAAATTGATGTGAGCAACAGTTTTGATTATTACAGACCTCTAAAAATTGAATATCGCAGCGATAGCACAAAAACTGAAAAAGGATGGAAATACCATTACAAAACAATAACAAGTGGCACATTAAATTCTTTGGAAGCCAATCGGTTTAAATTTGGAAACACGATTGCCAAACACCTAAAAATCACGATTTATAATAGCGATAACCAACCCTTGACCATTTCAGATGTTACTGCCAAAGGTTATGAATATAGGCTAATTGGTCGATTTACAGAACCAGCAGATTATACGCTGGTTTATGGAAATCCATCCGCAATACAGCCTAATTATGATATCAATAAGTTTAAATCTAAAATACCTAATGATTTAAAGCCTTTAAAAGTAGGAGCAGAGGAAGTTATCTTAAAGCCAGAGCAGCAAAAGGTAACACCACTTTTTGAAAATGGGTATTGGCTTTGGGCAATTATTGGTGTGGTAATTTTAGTGTTGGGAGGTTTTACGCTAAGGATGTTGCGGAAGGGTTAAGAAATCAACCCACAATCTTCCCATCAACCATAGTCAACTTTCGGTCTGCCATAGCCGCCAATTCTTGGTTATGCGTTACAATTACAAAGGTTTGGTTAAACTCGTCTCTTAATTTGAAGAATAAATTATGCAACTGATCCGCAGATTCACTGTCTAAGTTTCCAGAAGGTTCATCAGCAAAAATAATATTGGGATTATTGATTAAAGCTCTTGCCACAGCTACACGTTGTTGTTCGCCACCAGACATGCTGTTGGGTTTGTGATGAATGCGTTCGCTTAAACCTAAATAATCCAATAGTTCTTTAGCACGTTTTTCGGCATCTGTTTTTGGGGTGTTATTTATAAAAGCAGGAATGCAAACATTTTCTAATGCTGTAAACTCTGGTAACAATTGATGAAATTGAAAAATAAAGCCAATGTTCTTATTCCTGAATTTTGCCAAACCTTTATCATTCAACGTTTTTATGGATTGGTCGTTTATAATCAGTTCCGTATCTGATGTGTAATCGGGTTTATCTAAGGTGCCTAAAATTTGAAGCAACGTAGTTTTGCCAGCACCAGAAGCCCCAACAATTGAGATAACTTCGCCCTCTAAAATGGTTAAATCAACCCCTTTCAAAACTTGGAGGTCTTTGTAGGCTTTCTTGATTTGCTTTGCGGAAATAACAGTTTTATTCATACGTTGTGAAAATAATACTTAATGTCATAATCTACAATTTTATAATGTAGATATTATGGCAAATGAGTTGAATGGTTGCTTGGTTTGAATTTCACTTATGGTTACTAATGTTAAAAGCGATCTAAGATTGAATAATTCATTGTAAGTGCTAAATATTAAATACTTAAACTTCTATAATGCTAAGTACGTTCTAAAATTAATGGCTATTAATGTGAAAATGGCAGCTACCGTTCGTTTGGAATAATTATTGATTTATGTAAACTATGAATAAATACAAAAAATTAGGAGTTGGTCTGTTGCTGGACGCTTTAGGCTTTGTCTCCTTTATAATTCCAGGAGTTGGGGAATTTTCAGATATTATTTGGGCACCAATTTCGGGTTGGTTAATGACCAAACTATATGCTGGAAAAGCTGGAAAAATTGCAGGTGTGATCGCTTTCGTCGAGGAAGCGCTGCCTGGCTTTGACGTGATACCAACATTTACTTTGATGTGGTTTTATACGTATGTTTTTAAAAAGGAAGAATCAAAACTAAAAACATAAAAAAAAAGCACTCCTTGGAGTGCTTTTTTTATGTTGATTTTCTTCTATTGAATTTCAACGTTATTAAATGTAATAATTAAATCTTCAGAACCACCTGTAACTGTACCAAATCCATCAGAATCATCAGTAGATGTTGGTTCGTGCGTTAATACGATTTGTAGATTCCCAGTACTTGCTGCACCTACAGACCAAGTTGTATTAACCCCTAGTTTACTTCCGTTAGGACCATCGATATCATTAGCATCTCTTGTCATGGTTAAATTTAAACCATTTACGGCATAGGTGATGAAATGCTCATCAGCTTCAGGGATAATATCATCATTCAAAACATCATCTGCAGGTGTCTCTGACGTATTAAGGATTTCCAGTGTTAAAGCATAGGTTGCTCCAGACGTAAAACTTCCTGTAACTGATTCACTAGAAGCACCATCTTGACCGTCTGGGGCATCACTATACAAAACCACAGTATCCGCTGAATTAGCCGTATTTGTGAATGTTAAAGTTACATCGGTAATTAGCTCTTCAGGATTAATTGGAATTGGATTGTCATCGTCACTAGAACATGAGGTCATAAGGGTGAGGCAAAAAAGTGCGCTTATAAAAAATTTACTTGTTTTCATAAAATTCATATTTAAATAATTGATTTTTATTGTTTTATAATTTGAGTTATCTGTATTCATTTTATTTAATAATTAAGTTGTAATTGTAATGTTATATTTCTTCCTAGGTCATCAGCATAATAACGTAGTCGGTTTAGGTAATTTCTATAAGAGGTGTTGAAAATATTGTTAACAGCAATTGCTACATTCAAGTTTGTTTTTTTATTGATCTCAAATGTTGCTTCACTAGAAAAATGTAATAAATGATAGGCTGGAGGTGGCGTACTGATATCAACAAGAATCATATCGCCTGTAAGCTCATCTTCTATTTCAAAATTAAAATCGGGAAATTCATTTTGTTCAAAAACCAAATCAGACTTTAAACGGGCTGAAAAATTATACCACGCTTCATTACTATAAGTAATTTGGTTTGTTGTATTAAAAGAAGGCATGTCAATTAAAGGTAAATCGGTTTTGAGGTCATATCCCTTTATAAACGCCGTTTTATTCTGCCATTGTAAGGCATTAGAAACGTCATAGGTTGCGGTAACATCTACGCCAAATAATTGGGCATTGGTTTGTTGATATTGCCACAAAGGAAAAGGGCCTCTATTGGTAAGGATAAAATCAAAAGGCCTCAAGTACATATAGTCTTTAATGTTGTTATAGAACACTTCAGTTAAAAGATTAAATGTTGTACCATTATAGGCATAAGATGCAGACACCCTATTTGCAATTTCTTTATCAAACCTAAGATCTCCTAATTCAAACCTAGCCGCCGAATGGTGCAATCCATCACTAAACAATTCTGATACATTTGGTGGTCTACTGGACAACGCATAATTAGCAATGATGTAACTTCGATCATTAAAATTGTATTTTACACCAGCCGAAGCAGAAATATTATGATAATTAAAAATAGGATTGGTTAAAAGCTGTGTCGGTAATTCTTCGATAATTATATCAGAAAAATCCATATCGTAGCCACGTTCTTCCCATCGCGATTTTAGATAAAACTTTTTAGCATCAATTCTATTAAAGTCATACCTTATTCCAGCATCGACAATTAAATCTTCACTGATTTGCCACTCCGTTGTGGTGTAAGCTCCAAAATCATACTTTTCGTAATCTGGTATGAGCCGTCTTACTTCTGTCGCAGGATTTGCAAAATTATCCTGAAAGCGACCCATGATACCAAAATTAATTTTTCGGTCTAAGTCAGCGTCTAAATTTACATCAGCTAAGAGCGTATGGGTTTGCAACTTTAAATCAATGGCAGGAATATTTCTTGTTTCACCTATTCTTACGTCAAATTCGAATCTTTGATTATTCTGATAGTCATATTGCAAATTAACCTTACCAAATTTTTGGAATCGTTTGTAATAGCTTGCTTTAACCAAATGATGGGTAATGTCTTGTTTAGGTGCATTGATGTCATAACTGAAATCTCTGATAAGGTTAGGTTCGTCAGAATTTATAGCACGAACTAGATCAAACGTACTGCCAATGTGTGAAGCACCTAAAATACCAATCTCATTGTTCAAATAACTATAATAGACTTCAAAACCAGATTCAAACTTCTTTTTGCCAGCACTAACTGTAAAAGCCTGCGACTTTAAACCTGTATTGGTCAAGTTGTAATCTGGAGCTTTAAAATCACCATTTTGTTTCAAAGAACCTTGAATATTGGCAAACCAACCCGATTTGTAGCTTTTATTTAAAGTTGAAGATATATTATAACCACGTCCATTGGATTGTCCTCCAATAATTGTACGTCCGTAGAGCGTATCCCTTCTAATTATTCTACTTGGATTAATAACAATAACGCCACCCACGGCGTCACCGCCAAAAGCTAGAGCACCAGAACCTTTGATAACCGATATTTGATCTGCTGAATTGATATCTACATTAGGTGCATGCTCAATTCCCCACTCTTGGTCCTGTAGTCTTACATTATTGTTTAAAATAAGCAAACGACTACTATGCATACCGTTAATCATAGGTTTAACGATAGAGTTACCTGTATTGATAGAAGACACTCCGGAAACTTCCTTAAGTGCATCACCTAAATTTAAAGCACTATACTTTTTTAACGTATTTGCCTTGAGTACGGTCTCTTGTGCAGTCGTGGTCTCTTTTTTGTCAATATGAGCGGTAACGGAAACCTCTTTAAGTTCTTCAATATGATGTTCAATTAAAATGGTTTTAAAAGTATCACTATTGATTTCAAAACTCACGGTTTTAGTTTCGCAATTCGCATGGGAAATTACCAAGGTTAGCGTACCAGCGCATAAATTTTCAATTTTGAATTTGCCATTTAAATCTGAAAATGAATACCTATCGTTTTCTTTTTGATAGATCGTTGCAGATTCTATTGGTGTACCATCATGAAAATCCTTTAATTCGCCTAGAAATATGTATGTGCAATTTTGGCTATAGCTAAAGCTGGAAACAGCTATAACTAAGCCAATAATTATTGATTTCATTCAAATAGATTTGTTATAATATTAGAAAATATAAAATCCTAACCTATTTGAGGAGGTCCTCTTACAAACCTTGTTAAATGCTGATAATTATTAAAAGAAATATAATGTGAAGAAAATGTTTTGGTGGTTATCGGATTAACGACCAAATCATAATTACAATGTATGAGAAACTGAGTATTTGTAAGCTTAAATTTATAGAAATCACAATCAAGGTCAGACTCATGAAAGTGGGTCTTTAGTTCGCCATCAGCATCACAAACTTGATGTGAATGATGCGTAAAAACATGGGATAATTTAACAACAGAAGGCAACATCACCGCCAGCACTAGCATAAATGCCAATGTCTTAAATAATGTTATAATAACTGTTTTAAAATTCAATCTAAAAAGCGTTTAAATCCAAATCTGCTTAACATTTTCTTTTCGAACTCCCAGAAAAATTTAAACTGACCAAAGAGCCATCCGAAGGTCACCAATAGGATCTGATAGAAAATTAGCCCAATGATAATGAATAAAATCCAGTACAAGACGGGATTTAAGTTTTCTTTAGTAATTCCAATAAGTTTTATGATTGGTCTGCCCACAAATAAAGAAGATGAACCTGTAACAGCGAATACCATAAACACACGGATCATTTCCCATTTGTAATCGAGAATCCATTTCTTTTCCAGTTTTTTGAATATGAATAAAGTCAATTTTAAAAGAAGAAAAAAGAGGACTAAAGCAGCAATAATTATAAAAACTAAATTATAATCTTGTAAAATAGCATTTGAAATTTTAAAAGCTGAATATCCTAAAATAACCAAACCAAAAAAGGGAAATAGCAATTGCCAATTATGCTGAATTTCCCAATGTTTTTTAAATTTTTCCATAATCCTACAATCGTGCTGCAAAACTAAGGAATTAACTTGTATTTACAGATTAAATTCTGGGCAGAAAAGAGGATAAACGTTGTTTGTATTTTAGTTGAAAATAGACAAAATAGTTGTACAATTTGTAGTTCACCTCATAGCCATAATCAGTTCGTGTATCGTAATCGATACGAAGTTCGTAGAGATTAGGATCGTATGTCATGGGTTGCATATTTCTTTGATTCCAAGCCTGTACCAAAATAGCATTTCTGGACTCTAAAAATTGTTGTGAATAATAACCCTCTGGTCTCGCTGTGCCAATTAGCCAAGCGTTAAATCCAGGTTCGATAATAATAATTTCGTAATCGCTTTCGTCGCTACTTATGGAAACCGTATCATTTTCCACAAGTCCACTTTCATTGCCGTTATCGATTGTTTGGTTGGTGTTGTAAGATTTACAACTTGCGATTAAAATAAGTAGTACAACAAATGGGATTAGCGTTTTAAGGGTTCGAGTGAACTCCTTACTGTATTTATATGAGATAGGGTTAGATTTTAATCGTGGATGTTTCATAATCTTAAAGGTATTGAAAATTTGTTAGTGTCTATTAGGGTTATATTCTATTTAACACTACAAATAAAAGCCACAATGAAGCATTTGCCAATACAAAATGAGTGAAGTGATGTTGCAAATGAGTGAATCGCCCTATTTTCACTAGACAGGGAAATTAAAAAGTTAAAACCAATTCAATTTTATTTTGGTTTTTTGGCTGCACGTTCTTTACGATCGTGCTCTTGTTTCCCATATTGGTTATAATGGTCTTCTTTTTGTGCTCCTTTTTCATCGGTTGCATTTTGGTGCAGAATTTTACCATGTTCAGTTTCTGGGTTTTCTCTGTTTTTCTTGTCTTGTTTGTCTTTATCTGAATTCATAATCGATTATTGTTTTTGATTATTTCAATAAATACAAATTTTTCCATTTGGATTGCTGTTTTTGCAAAATATGATAACCCAATCCGAAATTATATGTTGTAAATCTTATACTTTGATGGAATGAATTCTCTTTTGAAAACTAAAAAAAGCAGCTCAAATAAAAGAACTGCTTTCTGCATATTATTAAAGTATAGAATATTATTTCCCAAATAAGCCTCCTAAAAGACCTCCAAGACCACTTTTTTTGTTTCCGCCTCCTAAAATCATACCAGCGACATCATCAACCACACTACCGTCTCCATCCGCATCTAGTATTTTTTCCAAGAAACTTTGCTCGTTTGCCGTATCGCTACCTCCAAGTAAACCACCTAAAAGGCCAGTAACATCACTCTGGGAATTCACATTGTTTTGTTTGGCTTGTTTTCCTAAAACACCCATTAAGATTGGTGCAGCTATTTTCAGAATATTAGCAACAGATCCGGCATCTAAACCAGCTTTCTGACCAAGAATTTGCTCTACGCCTTGTTTTTTTGATCCAAGGACATGGTTAAGAATTTTATCGCCATCATTCTTTACGTGGTCATCAACACCGCCTCCAAATAAGCCGCCAAGATTATCCAAGATACTGCCGTCATGCTTGCTACTTAAAGCTCCTATAAGACCTTGTGCGCCTTCTGAAGTAGAAGCGTTACGTTCCATAGCCTTCATCAGTACTGGTAATGCCATAGTTAAAACACTACTGGTTTTATCTTTGTCGGTTCCTGTAGAACCAGAAACGCCGTTAATAATTGTGCTTCCTAAATCGCTGTTTAATAAATCTAAAATTCCTGCCATTTTTATATATAATTAAGGTTAATAATTTCAATGTTTTAAGGTACAAAAAAAGTCCCACAATAGTAGGACTCATTTATTCTGTTTTCGTCACATTTTTTTGTTAACCAAGAATAGCAATAATCTGTTCTGCCAATTCGGTACCAATTCTATCTTGTGCTTCATTGGTTGCTGCACCTGTGTGAGGTGTTAATGATAAGGCAGGATTCATCAATAACTGAACTTCTGGTTTCGGTTCTTTTTCATAAACATCTAAAGCTGCTCTCGCTACTTTTCCGCTTTCTAAAGCTTTTACAAGCGCCACTTCATTTACAACGCCACCACGTGCAGCGTTCGCTATTATGACACCATCTTTCATTTGGTTGAATTCAGCTTCGTCAATGACATAATCCTTTTGGGCTGGTACATGTAAGGTTAAAAAGTCGGATTGTTTTAAAACCTCTTCCTTAGAAATTGTTTTAATTTCAAAATTTAATTTTTGTCCATCATAGAAATCCAATTGTAAGTCTGCTTTTTCTAAAAAGGGATCAAAGGCAACCACTTTCATTCCTGCTCCCAAAGCTACTTTTGCCGTGGCCTGACCAATACGGCCAAAACCAAGTACGCCCAAAGTTTTTCCTTTAAGTTCTGTTCCTTTTGCGTACGCTTTCTTTAAACCTTTAAAGTTGGCATCGCCTTCTAAAGGCATATCACGATTAGAATTATGTAAGAAACGTGCCAAACCATAAAAGTGTCCAAATACCAATTCTGCAACCGAATGCGATGATGCAGCAGGTGTGTTGATGACTTTAAGTCCTTTGCTTCGAGCATAGTCCACATCGATATTATCCATACCAACGCCTCCACGACCAATAACTTTTAGGCTAGGGCAGTTGTCTATTAAATCTTGTCTTACGGTAGTTGCGCTTCTCACTAAAAGCACATCAATGTTGTTTTCGTTGATGTAGTTTTGTAATTGTTCTTGTGCAACTGTTGTTGTTATAACTTCGTAACCGGCTGCTTCTAATGCATTGATACCACTTTGAGAAACGCCATCGTTTGCTAATACTTTCATTATTTTAGTTTAAAAGTTTAAAAGTTTAAAAGTTTAAAAGTTTAAAGTTTATCAATTTTTCAACAGATAATCTTAAAACTTCAAATTATAATTGTTTTTATTCTGAGTAAGCAATTAAAAACTGTAAACGCCTATTATTTTATTTCACTTCTGAGTAAGCACTGAAAACTGGGACTGAGACTGAAAACTTTTTTTATCCCGTCCGAGTAAGTACTGCATACTGAAGACTGCCGACCAATTTAAGCCTTGCTCTCCAATTCACTCATCACTTCAACCAATGCTTTTACACTATCCAATGATAACGCATTATACATTGAGGCTCTGTAGCCACCAACACTTCTATGGCCGTTTAACCCATTGATGCCAGCTTCCTTTACCATCGCTTCAAAGGTTTCCTTTAAGTTTTCATTCTCTAACGTGAATGTAGCATTCATACTTGAACGATCTTCTTTAACAGAATAGCCTTTAAATAAAGGGTTTAAATCAATTTCGGAATAGATCAGTCTTGCTTTCTTATCGTTTTCTTCTTCAATCGCTTTAATACCGCCAAAATCCTTAAGCCATTGTAAAGTCAACATCGACACATACACTGCAAATACAGGAGGAGTATTGAACATGCTACCTTTACTGATGTGTACTTTATAATCCATCATAGAAGGAATTTTTCGGGATACTTTGCCTAAAATGTCTTCCTTAACGACTACTAAAGTTGTACCTGCTGGTCCCATATTTTTTTGTGCGCCAGCATAGATTAAATCAAATTGAGAGAAATCTAATTGACGTGAAAAAATATCGCTACTCATGTCACACACCATTGGTATTGGTGATTTTGGAAAACTCTTCATTTGCGTTCCAAATATGGTATTGTTGGAGGTGCAGTGGAAATAATCGTAATCTTCAGGAATGTCGTATCCTTTTGGGATATAGTTGTAGTTTGCTGATTTTGATGAGCCTACTTCATAAATGTCATCATAAATCTTGGCTTCTTTTATGGCTTTATCGGCCCAAGTTCCGGTGTTTAAATAACCCGCTCTTTTTTCCAATAAATTAAGCGCCACCATAAGAAACTGAGTGCTTGCTCCACCTTGTAAAAACAAGGCCTTGTAGCCTTTGCCTTCTAAGCCTAATAATTCTAAAGCTAAGGACCTAGCGTTTTCCATCACATCTACAAAGGGTTTGCTACGATGCGAAATTTCTAAAAGTGATAGCCCTTCGTCGAAGTCTAAAACTGCTGCTGCTGCTTGTTCCATTACCGATTTTGGTAACACACATGGTCCTGCACTAAAATTATGTTTTTTCATTTTATCCTGAATTTATTTCAGGATCTTTCAAAATCAACCCTGAATTTTTTTTAAATTTAAACAGCTACAAAGGTGCTAATTAATTGCCTAAATTATGTTATGAAATTGATAATTTTTAGGCTATATTGTTAATAAGAATTCAATACTATCTACATTGTCTGCATAATCCCATAGCTCTGGGTTTTGAGTATTGCCAAATTCGATTTCCTTATTATAAAATCCGTTTGCCACAACGCATTGAATCTTATCTTTTTCTGTTTCCAATTTTTGTTTGAGGTCTTCAGTCGTATTGTAATATTCATAAAAAAGTGTGGCGATAGGCGAGGCATAGCTTTCGTCTTCTTTAATCATAAGGAATCCATTCTCCAACATATCGAACTCACTCATTAAATAAACCGCTTTATTATAGTCATAGTTGTTGGCGTATTTAGTTTGGTGAATGATAGCGTTCCATTTATAGACGGCTTTAAAAAGTGCTTGGAAATCGTAGTCTTTTGGCACAAATAATTTGGACACATTTCTACAGCCTAAGCCATAATATCTAAAGATATCATCAGATAGTGCTTCTAATTGTTCTTTAGTTTCGTTTCCTGTAAGCACAGCGACTGAATTTCTATTCTTTCTAATGATCGATGGCTTGTTCTTAAAATAATATTCAAAATAACGTGCCGTATTATCACTTCCTGTGGCGATTACAGCATCAAAATTCTCTAATTTTTCTTCTGTGAATTTTATTTTTCCTTTGAATTCTGGTTCAACAGTTTCTAAATATTTGGCTAAAAAGGGTAGTAAATGTTTGTCGTTAGAGGATTGTTTTACCAATACCTTATGACCAGAAATCAAAACAGATAAAAAATCATGAAATCCAACTAACGGAATATTTCCGGCCATAATTATGGCAACTGTTTGAATGTTTTCAACCTTAAATTGATACTTTTCTAACCAATTGTTAATGTTACTTTCAGTCAGTGCATTAGACCAATTTTCTAATGTGAAATAAATATTACTTTTGGTAAACCAACCATTAGATTCTTGAGCTAATTTCATTTGATGTTTAAAGCCATCAAAAAATAGGTCATTGGATTCAACATTGTGATCTTTAATGGCTTCTTCGTTCTGAAATTGATTTAAAAAGCGACCTAATTTTACAAAAGCGTTAATTCTTTGTTGTAAATCCATATATGGTTTGGTTATGCGATGTTTTGGCTTTATTTTTGTCTTCGTGTTTGCTGACAAGCCGAGTGCAAAATTAAGCAAACGAAATGAGCAACAAAAAGGTTTAATTCATTAAAAGGATTAAAATTTGTGAATTCAATCTGACCTATATTGAATTCAATCGAACAGATTAAAAAAAGAAAATATAAAATACTATGGCAATTATAATCACGGACGAATGTATAAATTGTGGCGCATGTGAACCAGAATGCCCAAATACGGCTATTTACGAAGGTGCAGACGATTGGCGCTATTCAGATGGTACCAGTTTATCTGGTAAGGTCGTTTTGCCAAGCGGTAAAGAAGTTGATGCAGACGAAACACAAGAGCCTATTGATGATGAAGTTTATTACATAGCACCAGATAAATGTACGGAGTGTATGGGCTTCCATGAGGAACCGCAATGTGCGGCAGTTTGTCCTGTGGATTGCTGTGTGCCAGATGAGGACCATGTAGAAACGGAAGAAGAGTTGTTAGGCAAGCAAAAGTTTATGCATCCTGAAGAAGGATAATTAATAGTTGAAAATTAAAAATGAATAATTGGATCCTGGGTCTTTGGCTTGGGATTTTTTTTGACATAAATTTAAATGTCGTACCTTTCAAAGAACTATTAATCAAACATTTGTGAATTATGAAAACAAAATTTGAAATTTTAATTATTATGATCTTTGGATGTCTAATAATTAACTGCAAACAACAGGAAGAAAAAACTGAAGTCAAAGAAGTTAAAGTTGATCTATTAAATGATGAGTTTCCGAATGCACAGCTCGAGGTGAAACTTACTATGGATAGTATTGCCCAAAGTGTAAAGGAGAGAGATTTAGACCAGCTTATTTCTTTTCATGCATATAGTCCTAAATACACTGAATTTAAAAATGGTGAGCTAAGAATTGGAGGTGAAGAAAATGAAAGATTTGAACGTATTATTTTTGAAGAAATTACCGAAGTTGTAAAGTTTGATTTCAATGACATGAAAATTGCTATTTATGATAATTTGGCAAATGTGACTGCTCACACAGATTTTCATTTAAAATTCGGCGAGGAACTTGCCATCGTGAACGAACAAATGACCATGTTACTTCTTAAAACCAAGGAGGGATGGAGAATCGTCCACGAACACCGTTCCCTTAAGTTCTGAATCAAAAAGAGTAAAGAGGGTAAGTTTTTTTTATTAAATTCTGGGCATTTAGTTTGGTTTTTTGTTTTATATCTTTTTGATTTGACAAAGTAAGAAATGACAATTTTTGTAAAGATTCAATCGCAATAAAAATTCATAAACGCTCAGCAGCCTTCTTCAAAATAGCCTTAATTCTAATTTTTAAACTTTCAGGTTCAACAATCGTGGCATAATCTGCAAATGAGATATACCATCTAGAAAACCAATCTTGAACATTGGAAGCCATAAACGTCATTTCTACTTGATTTCCCATGGTTTTTTCAGAAATGAATCCATGTAGTTTTTTGGAGCCGCTGATGTATCTCGCCACCGATTTGTCAACGCGAATTACGACTTTTGTTTTTTCAATAGTATCTGGTTTAACCAAATGGTCTTCTAAATTGCCATGGGTTTTAGTGAAAGGGATTTCTGTTCTTTTAATGCCAAGCATTCTATCTGTTCTAAATTGCCTGTAATCTTTCCTGTAATGACAATAACCGAGTAGGTACCAAAAATTATTTTCATGATACAAACCAACAGGTTCAATATGCCTTTCAGAAGGTTGTTCACTTTGTAACGATTGGTATTTTAAGAAAAATTGTTTGCGTTCAGCAATACTTTCAAAAAGAATTTCGAGGGCATTGGGTAGGTTCTTATTAAAGAGTTCTTGCGATTGGTCCACCGTAATTTGCATTTCTAAAGCCGAAATCCAATCTTTTTCTCGTCCTCTAAGTATGGATTTTATTTTCAACATGGCAGCTTCGTGATAACTTCCTAATGATTTATCAACAAACTTTTGCATCAGTTTTTCGGCAGCCACAAAGCTACCAGCTTCTTCTTTGGTAAACATCACAGGCGGTAAACGATAACCCTCCATAATGGAATAACCAACACCAGCTTCGCTAATTATTGGTACACCAGAGGCTTCTAGCGTTCGTACATCTCTATAAATGGTTCGTAAACTCACATTAAACCTATCGGCTAATTCTTGGGCTTTCACGATACGTTTAGCCTGTAACTGAACCAATATTGAAACAATGCGATCAAAACGCTTTATAGAATCTGTACTCATAATAGCATGGCATATTTCCCAAAGATAGGACTTCAGATGCACCTGTAATCTGAAATTGGTTTTCAATTTAATCATTAGGATTCATCTGTTGAACTAATTATTTATTTTGTTATTGATGTGATCAATTCATCTTACAAAGAAAAAATAGTGCAGTGACAACCCTTTGTCAGTAGAAGACATATATGGTTTGAGAATTTGATTTTTAGTTATTCTGAATTAAATTTTTAAATGCGAAATTCACTATTGACATAAGGTTGTCACTTGCTGCTTATACATTTGTTTCATAATTAATAACCAAAAACTATTTAATCATGGAAAACACCGTAAACATTACAGCGTCACAAGTCATTACACCTACAGAACTTTTAAAGCATTGGCAAGGTCATCGAGGCCTAACCAGAAAGGTTATAGAGGCCTTTCCGGAAGATGCTTTTTTTAACCACAGCATAGGAGGTATGCGACCATTTTCGGCAATGGTCATGGAGCTTTTAGCGATTGCAGAACCTGGACTAAAGGAAATTGTTGTGGGAAAAACCGAAACTTTGGATGAAGACTTTGAACACGATCACAAAAAAGCCACCTTTCTAAAACTTTGGGATGAAGCGACTGATGCGATCAATACCTATTGGGCGCAATTGAAACCAGAACAGTTTCAAGAGAAAGTGACTTTATTTGGACAATATGAAGGCACCGTTTGGTCTTCTATTTTCTATTTTATCGATAATGAAATTCATCATAGAGGTCAGGCGTATGTGTATTTAAGATCCTTGGGCATTGAACCGCCATTGTTTTACGAACGTCATTAATAGCTGTTGAGATGAAAAACAGCCTAATGAAACCTGTGTTGGTATTTAAGACTTCGATTTGTAATAGTGATGACGTTAGCAAACTGCATCCTTTGCTCAATAAAATTATGACACCTAACGATTTCTTTAATTTTGATCTAGAGGATTGCGATAATATTCTCAGGGTGGAAACCCGTCATCTTAAAGCGGAATCGGTTTTAGGATTGTTGCGTAGGCATGGTTTTTATTGTGAAGAGCTTCATTAATAGATTTAACTGAATTGGAATCCTGGGTCTTTGGCTCGGGATTTTTTGTGATATAAGGGGCTTACTTTATACTTGTTATACGATATATAGTTGGTATATAGTCGGCATATAGTCGATATACAATTGGTCTATAGGTTGTTTATTTATAAGTTTTTTATATATTTAGTGTCTTGAAAATGTGTGTGTTATGGCGAAACAGGCTGGAATTGTATTTTTTGAAGGGACTTTGGGTGGTATTAATTTTTATTATCGCAAGGGCGTGCCTACTGCACGGCGTGCTGGTGGTGGCTTTACTGCCAAGGCGATAAAGACAAGCCCAACTATGGCGCGTGTGCGCGAAAGCAATAGTGAATTTGCCGGTTGCTCGGGAGTGAATAAGCATTTTAAACTGGCCATTGTGCCATTTACTGCTGGTTATAAGGATGGGACTTTGCATAGTAGGTTGATGCGTTTGTTTCTTGGTATAAAAGATTTGGATTTGACCTCTGAGCGCGGTAAGCGTAAGGTGAGCGTTGGATATGCTAACGACATGGGTAAGGGGTTGCTTAAAGCTTTTGTAATATGTTCTGCCCGCCCTAAATTGTTTGACTGCGTTTATGGGTTTGACTGGGATAACTTGGTATTTTACGTAAGCCAGTTTAGTGTTGCTGCGGCTAAATTTCCGAAAGGGGCTGATGTGATGGAAGTGGTGGTTGGGGTTGTACGTTTCGATTTTGAAACCTATGCTTATAGCCATACCATGGCAGAGCCTATTTTGATAGGGCGCGATTTTGATGTTACAGATTTTGACTTTACCGTAAACGGTTTGCCTGCGGGTGATGGGGCTTTGATCGCTGTGACACGTGTGGCATTTTATCAGGAGGTTAATGGTGAAAGGTATGTATTGCCCGGTGGTGATGGTTTTGGAATTAGCTTATTTAATTAATCTAGGGTATGCCCTTAGAAAAAGCCTGACGGAAGCAGGACAAAAACTTTTTATCTAGGGCCTCTAGTTTCATTATGAGAAGCTTAACGATTGGCAATTTAATCTGTTGTAAAAACAGCCACATACGTTTATATAAAAAATACGTAAAGTTACGTATTGACTTTCAGTTTTAAAAAGTCGAACTTCGCTTATCAATAGACACTACAAACGTGTAGACTTAAGCGAAATAACGTTACTTTTATGGCTTTAGTAACGTTATATGGGTGTTAGCAACAAGCTGAAAATCGAACTTTTGAACAAAGCGAAAAGAAATAAATTGATATTTTATCCAATCCTATTAATATTAGGATTTTTTCTGTTTTATAAATTTATGACATACGACAGAAATTATACTTGGTCGAAAGAATATCCTACAGAAGTTATTAATGCAGTTAAAAGCTCGGATTTTAAGTTTCTGAAAACGGAGGAAATAAATCCTGAAAATATTAATTTACCGAATGAAAAGTGGATTAAACTCAAAATTCAAAAAATATTGAGCAAAGTCAACTTAATGAGTTACGGAACTGAACACGGACAAGAAATCACCTTGAATTCAGCCAAAAGTGAGCAAAAATTAATTTGCAAAGGTTGGTGTTTAAGTGACCATTTAATCGGAATTGAAATTGAGCATCAGAATCTCGATTCAGAAGAATTAGCGGAATTAAAACAACGATTTGAAAGCCAATTTCCGAATTATAAAATCATTTGGAAAGAAATATAAACCGGATAAAAAGCCAGTTGCTAACACCGTGTATAATTAATTGCTTTGGCAAGTGTTTATCTGGAAAATTCCTTCGGAATTTTCTCTGGCAAGTTTTTGTTTACTAAATTAGTTGCTGAACCACGCAACTAATCATACACAAAACGTTGTAAGCAATTAAAGAAGACCAATGCAAAAATTATTAATCTCACTATCATTTATCCTTATTTTTAATTCTTGTGTTGGACAAACTACAAATCGTTTCGTCCCAAATTTCACAAAATCTAAAGAAACAACACATAAAATTCCTGATGGACAAGAATTTACTTTTGGTTATTTAGAAGTACTTGAAAATAGAAGTAATCCTAACGGAAAAACTATAAAATTTCCTGTTTATATCTTTAAAAGCAGAAACTCAAATCCAAAAAAAGACCCTATCATCTATACAGTTGGAGGTCCAGGTTCTACAACAATGCCTTCCGCACAATATATGAACTATTACAAATATCTTGATGATAGGGATTTCATTCTTGTAGAGCAACGCGGAAACTATTACGCAAAACCACATTTGGATTGTCCTGAATGGTCACAAGCAATCTATGAATCCAATCAACCGAATTTTGATTTAGCTAATTATGATGCCCTATTTGAACAATCGGCAAAATCCTGCAAAGAACGACTTGAAAAGCAAGGAATTGATTTAAATGGTTACAACACCAACGAAATAGCATCGGACATCAATGACTTGGTAAACTTATTAGAAATAGATGAATACAATCTACTGACCATATCGTACAGCACCAAAATCGCTCAAGTCCTAATGCGAGATTATCCTGATAAAATAAGAAGTGTTGTAATGGACTCACCTCTTCCATTGGAAGTCAACTACGATGAAGAAAGCGTGCAGAATCTATTAGAATCAATTACAACATTACTTTCCGATTGTGAAAACGATAAAAAATGTAATTCAGCTTATCCCAATTTAAAAAATCGGTTTGTTGAATATTTGAAAGAAAAGACTGCTAATCCCCTAAAAGTTGAAATTAAAAATCCAAAAAGTGATAAAATAGAAACCTTCTATTTAAAAGGAGAAGATTTGATTACTGTTTTTACTTCAGCTTCAACTGGAAGTGTTCCAAACGTTCCATTTGAGATTAATAAACTATTGAACAATGATTTGACTTCTGTAAAGGATAAACTGAAAAATTTATTTCAGGAACCGGGAAATGGAGCGGGATTAGGAATGCGCTTGTCAGTTTGGTGTGCAGAAGAAAACCCATTCAACTCTATAGAGATAATTAATAGCGAGACCAGTAAGTATCCAGAAGTTAAAGGTCTTTCACCTGCTGTTTTCGACAATAGAATATGTGAGATCTGGAGTGTAAATAAAGTAGCGGAAATTGAAAATAACAAAGTAAAAAGCGATATTCCTGTTTTATTTATAAGTGGAGAATATGATAACGAGACACCAGTAAAATGGGCAAAGTCAATGACTCGTAATTTCACTAATAGTTATCATTTAATTTTTAAAGGTTGGAAACATACACCAACAACTAATTGGAGTAACCAATGTGCAATGATATCGGCAAATGAATTTTTCAATAACCCAAACGAGAAACCAATTGCTGATTGTTTCGGACAAATTGGAAGTCCTGAATTTAAAACGGAATAAATAACTGCTTACAACACCGTGTATATTTAATTGCTAAGTCACTGCCGACTTACGAACATTCCTGCGGAATATTCTATCTGTGATTTATTTGCTAAATTAGTTGCTTAACCACGCAACTAACCATACACATCAACGTTGTGCATAATTATGAAAACAGTACTAAAATCAATCTTTCTGCTAATTATAAGCTTCTCGTGTTTTAGCCAAAACAGCGGAAATGAAAACCTGAATTTAGTATTTTATGATGTCTGTTCTGATAAAATAATTGAACCTGAATTTGAAGTTTTCTCAATGTCGGAACTGAATTATGACTACATAACAGTCTATAAAGAAATTGATGATTGGATTGTTCAATACACAACATCAATAAAAACCAAAAATGATACCATTAGAATTCCAAAAATTCTTTTTGCAGGCGGAAACGAATTGCATTCAAAACGCTGGACTTATTTGAAATGCGAGAAAGTTTGTGATGGAAAAGAAACTGATTTTTATGAAAACGGAAATAAGCGGACTGAAGGAACGTACAAAAATGGGAAACCGATAGAAATCAAAGAATACCGAAAAAGTGGAACTTTAAGAGCTCAATACTTTTATGAAAATCTGACTCTTAACTATAATCGTGTTGATTACTATGATGAAAATAGCGATTTGGAAGAATATCAAATTTATGAGAATAAAAAGAGGAAAACGATAATCAAAACATTTGATAAAAACGGACAATTAACTGAAACGGAAACCGAAAAAAAATATATTGAACGGAATAAATAACTATGCACAACAATGTATAACCGCAATTACGGCGGATTCGACTACGTCCGAATCCACTCGGAATTGCAAAGGTCAGTGCTAAACCGAAAATTAACGCATATTAACCCGTAACTGACGGTTATACGAGACCGTTAGCAGCAACTTAAAACGAACATTGGGAATATTTAGTTTCATAAAGAAAAAACGAGTAGAATCATCGCCTAAAAAGATAATAAAGCGAATGATTGACTACATTCCTGAATTCTATAAAACTCACAGACAATTTCAGAACAGTATTGAATTTTACGAAAACAAAGAATTCGGACTTGCATTGGAAAGTCTTGTCGAATTAGCTGACGAAACCGAACATTATTTTTCAGAAGAATTTTGGACTGAACTAGCTAGAGCTGCCAACATAATGGAAATGGATAAAGTCGCTTCTTATTGTAAAAAGCAATCGAAGAAAACCTTAAAAGGCTTGGATTATAAATTACCTTTTGGTTGGACAACTTATAAAGTAAGTGAGAATAATTTTCAAGTACATATTTCAGAGAAACTAAATGGAGAATGGAAAACGGAAAGAAGAAAAAAAGATGGAATTGAAAAACTGTTGACAAAAAACGGAATCCATTTCTCGAATAAAGGAAGAAATGGATATATCTATTTTGTAGAAAATGGCAAACTCATAGAATTCGAATGGGAATTAGAAGTTGGAGGAATGAGATTATGGTTTGAAGCTGAAACCAATTGGTGCTTGCCTACCAAATCGGAATTAAAAAAAGAAGATAAGTCAAGAATTAAGGAATTGATTATTGATTGGGCTGAACAAAATAAAGAACGAATTGAATTTGATTAAAAAGCAGCTGCTAACACCGTATATAATTTATTGCAAGTTCTAGCCTACTTACGAAAGTCCTCGCGGACTTTCTATCTGTGATTTATTTGCTAAATTTAGTGCTTAAAACACGCAACAAACCATATACAACAACGTTGGCAGTAAGTTGAGCAAATGAACTCTGAATTCAAGAAAATTTTTAAAAACGAGTATTATCAAATAGTTGCCGGAATAGTATTCGGTCTTATTTTGATAGGCGTTTTTATTAATAAAAAAATGTTTCTTTCTGTACTCGCAATAATTGGTTCTTTTTTCATTATTCTTAACTTAATTAGACTGATAGACGTTCTCAACGGAAATAAGACTAACTTAAAAAAACTGATTAAAGGAACAATATTAGCACCTATAATATTGGGATTATTTGTCGGCTTTGTAGGAAACGAATTCAAACATTTAGGCAATACAATAAATGACTATCAAATTTTCAGAGATTTTGGAATTTATGGATTATTTCTTGCAATCTTTATTGTCTTAATAAGCTATAGCTTTAAACCAAAAGAAAAGAGAAAAATCAGCTTTTTTGGACTGATTTCATCTCTAATCGTATTTCCCTTATTATTGATTTCTTCTGTAACTTTTATCAACAGATATAAAGCCGAAAAAGCAATAAATCCATTGGAATCCATTGTTTTGAAAAAAGAATCTGAAATTGACGGAAAAGACAAAAACGATTCTCAATATTGGATTTTCACAAACGTTGGAATTTACAACGAGAAGTTCAAAATCGAATCTGAACTCTGGAATAAATTACAAAAGTATGACACACTACTTTTGTTTATGGAAAAAGGAAATTTAGGTTATGAAATAGTTGAGCGGATTGAAAAAAAACCTACTGCCAACACCGTGTATAATTAATTGCTTGGGCAAGTGATTATTTGGAAAATTCCTTCGGAATTTTCTCGCGTTCGTTTTTGTTTACTAAATTAGTTGCTTAAAAACGCAACTAACCATACACAAAACGTTAGGCAACATTAAAAAAACATCCGTAATAATTTGAAAAATTGTGATTAATGAATTTAGAAAGTCACTATAAAAAACTTTATAATGAATCAATAAGTAAAATCTCTTCCGACAATTACGAAATTGACGATTTAATAGATTCTAACAAAGACAATAGGTTTGGAATAACACTTTTGATAAGACCTTCAATTGAGATAAAAGAAAAAATTCAAAAATTTATCACACAAATTAAGAAAATTGAACCGAATCAATATTATTATCCAAACTCTGATATTCATATTACTGTAATGTCAATCATTTCTTGTTATGACGGATTTGACATTGAAAAGATTGATTTAGCAAAGTATATTGAATTGATTGAAAAATGTATTTTAGAAAAGAAAGATATAAATATCACTTTTAGAGGAATTACAGCCTCGCCATCTGGAATTCTGATTCAAGGATTTATGGATAATAACGAACTAAATAATATTAGAGACAGGTTGAGAAAAGAATTTAAAGCATCTAATTTGGAGCAAAGTTTAGACAAAAGATATTCGATACAAACAGCTCACTCAACAATTGTTCGATTTAAAGCGGAATTAAGTCAAAAAGAAAAATTGTTAGAATTTTTGGATGAAAATATTAATTACGATTTTGGAACTTTTAAAGTAAATGAATTTGAGTTTGTTTATAACGATTGGTATCAAAGAGAAAAATACGTGAAAGAAATATATAAAATTGTTACGGAAAATAACGTAGCCTAACACCGTATAAAATTAATTGCTAGTTTTAGCTTACTTACGAAAGTCCTCGCGGACTTTCTATCTGTGATTTATTTGCTAATTTTAGTGCTTAAAACACGCAACTAATCTTATACAACAACGTTGTGCGTCATTTACGCAATGATAGAAAAATTAAATAATAATCTAAAATAAGCTCTATGGCAAGAATGAATCCATACCTTTATTTTAATGGTAATTGTGAAGAAGCCTTCAATTTTTATGAAGGAGTTTTTGGAAAGAAGGTCTCATACATTGGACGCTATAAAGATGTTCCAAAACAAGACAAACATATTTTCCAAGAAACTGACGAAAATAAAATAATGCACGTCACTTTGGATATTAGTGAAGAAACAAGTTTGAATGGAGCTGACTATACTGAAGGATATGAAAAGTCAAAAGGATATAGCAACTTCGGTCTTATAATTCATACAGATGGTAAAGATGAAGCTGACAAGCTATATAACGAACTTTCCAAAGGTGGACAAAAAACATTGCCTATGCACGTTACATTTTGGGAATCTTATTATGGTAATTGCATTGACAAATTTGGCGTTATGTGGAAGGTTACTACGTAATTAAAAGAATAAAGCAATTCATCGGACTGACAAAAAACGAACGCACAACACCGTATAAAATTAATTGCTGGCTTTAGCCAATTTACGAAAGTCCTCGCGGACTTTCTATTTGTGATTTATTTGCTAAATTTAGTGCTTAAACACGCAACGAAATCATACACAATCACGTTAGCCACAAGCTGAAAAGCCAACGCGCAGTCAAGCACATTTCATTTTTTTCGTGCCTTAAAAAATAAAAAGAGCTTGCCTTTTCCCACCAACTACTTCCGAATATTGATTATCCCTTAAAAGTTGATATATTTGCATTAGATGCTAATAATTATGAATAAAAAAGCAATTAATAGATTGAAAGTCGTTTTAGCTGAACACGGAAAAACCAACAAATGGTTAGCCGAAAAGCTGAATAAAAACGGAACAACTGTATCTAGATGGTGTACTAATGAGGTACAACCTTCTTTAGATACACTTTTAGAAATTGCCAATTTGTTTGGTATTGATGTGAAAGAATTAATTAATTCAACTCTGGACGAAAAATGAAACTAGAACTTCAAATAGACAAAGAAAAGAATAAAATATATGCTCCTTTGTTAGACAAATGGGTTTCTCATTCAGCAGAAGAAGAGTTAAAACAAAAGTTCATCTGTCGTCTTATTAATATATATGGTTACTCATTAAGTCAACTTGGTCAAGATATAAAAATAAAAAAAAGATATGAAGCAGATATTGCAATTTGGCGAAATAAATTAGACAAGGATAAAAATATCATTCCCTCTATAATTATCACAGTTGAATGCAAAGCTGAGCACATTAAGATTAAGGAATCTGACTATTCAATTGGCTATAATTTTGCTTCGACAATTAATGCTAATTTTTTCATTGCAGTAAATCTAAAGGAAACTAAGATTTTTCATATTAAAAATGAAATTTCTACAAAAAAGATTGAGAAATTAACAGAAATTCCCAAAGCAGATATTCTTTCTGATAATAGTAAAATTGTAAAATATGTAAATGAAAACAAACGATTCACAAGAGAGGAGTTTACTAAATTATTAACAAGAAGTCATAACATTATAAGAAACAACGATAAATTATCTCCTGAGGCCGCATTTGATGAAATCAGTAAAATCTTGTTTATGAAAATAATGTATGAACGAAGTTCTACAGAGGAAATGATTTTTTCAAAAGACAGGTTTAAAGCTGACGAAATAAATTATGAAAAAATTATTCGTCCTAGCATAAAGAAGGAATATCCTAACTCTGACCAAGATTATATGCAATTTCTTTTCAATAAGACAAAAAAGGAATTTGAAACTGATGGTCTTTTTGAGCTTAAAGATATAATCAAAATAAAGAAAAATAGCTTTGAAATGATAGTTGAAGAACTTGAAATGTTCAACCTTTCCGATACTTCTGATGATGTAAAAGGAATAGCTTTTGAACAATTCTTGGGAAAAACTTTTAGAGGAGAATTAGGACAATTTTTCACACCACGAACGATTGTTGATTTTATGATTGATATTCTCGACCCTCAAGAAGGCGAGACTATTTGCGACCCTTGCTGTGGTAGTGGCGGATTCTTAATTAGTGCTTTTGAACATATAAGAGATAAAATAGATTCTGAAATAAACAATCAAATTAAATCATTAAAACAAGAGTATTATAATGAAAATTTTGATAAACTCTCAGTGAGAGAACAAGAAAAAATTATCAAATTAGTACAAGTTAGAATTGACAAGATAAACCAAGAACTTGTTATTAGCAATGAAGAAAGCAGATATCATAAGCTTTCTCATTATAGCATCTATGGAACTGATGCAAATCCAAGAATGGCAAGAACAGCTAAAATGAATATGATTATGCACGGAGATGGACACGGAGGTGTTCACCATAATGATGGGTTGTTAAATGTAAATGGGATTTTTGATGAACGTTTTGATGTAATCCTTACAAACCCGCCTTTTGGTGCTAGGGTAGAAAAATCACTTAAAGTAACTGAATTAGACTTACCCTCAGTAGATAAATTAGAAAAATACAAAGTTAGATATCACAATTATGAAGAAAAAGTTGTTGAACCTTTAAAAGAATGGGCAAATTATATTAATAAAAAAGATAAAAGCAAAGGGAAACCAATTCTTGATTTATTTGAGGTTGGTAAATGGAGTACGTTAACAGAAGTGCTTTTTATTGAAAGATGCTTGAATTTATTAAAACCTGGTGGACGAATGGGAATAGTTTTACCTGAGGGTGTTTTAAATAATACAAACCTTCAAAAAACAAGAGAATTTGTAGAAGGAAGAGCCAAAATTATTTTAATAACTTCTATTCCCCAAGATGTTTTTATTGCAAGTGGAGCTAATGTAAAGCCAAGTCTATTATTCTTTAAAAAATTCACAGTAAAAGAACTCAAAGAGTATAAAGAGATTGAAGAAAAGGCTATTAATAAAATCAATGAAAAATATAACCCTTTAATTAAAAAAGAAAAAGAAAAATCGATTTTAGCAGATGAAAATTATAAAAAATTGGTTAAAGACTTAAAAGATATTAATAATCTTAAAGGGCAAAAAAAAGGAAATATAAAAATAAATGCCTCTGAATATTCTAAACTGGAAGAATCTGTGCAAAAAGCAAATACTAAGGTAAATGAAGAAAAAAAGTCATTTAAATCATTTTTGAAACAAACTAAATTAAAAATAGAGTCTGAGATAAAAGCCAAAATTAAAACTGACTTTGACTATCAAATTCCTATTGCAGAAGTCGAAAAGGCTGGGATAAGCTCAACTGGTGCAGAAATTGACAACGAACTAGAACCTTTAGCTAAAGAGTTTCAAGAATACAGAAAAGGTAATATTTTATGGTAAGTAATGTGAAAAATCATAAATATTTGAAGTTTTCAAACTTCAAAATCTTGAAGTTTTGGGATTACTACTCCTTTAATAATAAATCAGAAATATATTCTAACTACCCTTTAGTAGAGTTATCTGATGTATTAACACAGAGAAAAGATTCAATCAAAATTGACGACACAAAACTTTACAAAAGGTGTAGAGTTAAAGTCAGAGGACAAGGAATTGTACTCCGCGATGAAGTATTAGGGAAAGAAATAAAAACGAAAAAACAATACCTGTGTAAAGAAGATGATTTTCTTGTTGCTGAAATAGATGCAAAAGTTGGTGGTTATGGAATTGTACCGAAAGAGTTAATTAATGCCATAGTTAGTAGCCATTATTTTCTATTCGACATTGATGAAGACAAATTAAACCCGGAATATTTGTCTATTCTCACAAAGTGTGAGGGTTTTTCGAAACAAGTAAAAGCTACAGGAAGTACGAACTATGCCGCCATAAGACCTTCGCACGTTTTGGAGTATTTAATTCCACTTCCTCGTTTAAAAGAACAAGAAAAAATCATTAATCAATATAACAAAAGAATTGCTTTATCTGAAAAACAAATAAATAAAGCAATACAATTAGAAATTGAAATTGAAAATTATCTTTTTGAAGCTTTAGGAATAAAAAAGGCTGTGGATAAAATAAATATAAAAGGGCTGCATTTAGTGTCATTAAGTCAATTAGAAAAATGGGGAATAGACTTCATTGAAGATATATCAAACAAAAGCACACTATTTGACGAATACAAAATCAATGAAATTTCCCAAATAAGTAGTGGTGGAACCCCTCTTAGAAGTAGAAAGGAGTATTATTCCAATGGTGATATTCCTTGGGTTAAAACTGGTGAATTAGAAAATGAAATAATTTATGATTCAGAAGAAAAAATAACTATTGAAGGTCTAAATAATAGTAGTGCAAAATTATATGAAAAAGATAGTCTAATAATTGCTATGTATGGAGCAACAATTGGAAAAACTGCTAAACTTGGTGTTTCGGCGAGTACTAATCAAGCCTGTGCAGTCCTTTTTAATATTGATAATGATGTAGTTTTAACTGATTTTCTATGGGAATATTTACAAATTCAAAAAGATAGTTTTAAAAAATTAGCTTACGGTAGTGCTCAACCAAATTTAAATGCCGGAATTATCTCTAATTATAAAGTACCAATACCGCCTATTGACAAACAAAAAGAAATAACAAACCACATTTTAAATTTAAAAAATAAAATTAAAGATTTAAAAACACAATCCGAAAAAAATAGAAATCTATCTATTACAGAATTTGAAAATGAAATATTTAAACCAGTATAATTATGCAACTGAAAAAATTATACATAAACGACTATAAAATATTAAATGATTTCACAATCGAATTTCCTTATGATTTCAAAAAATACATTTCAGTTTTAATTGGAACAAATGGTTCTGGAAAATCTACAATTTTGGAGGCTATTGCACAAATATTTAGTAGCGTTTATCTCAATGAAAAAGCCAAATTTGGTTTTCAACTAGAGTATTCTGTTCGTCACGAAAAAATGATAGAGGAAACAAGTACTACTTCTGAGCTCCACACTACTTATTTATCAGCAAAATTATCAGCAAATAAAAAAGGTGATACCATTCAGATTGAGACGTTTGACAAGGATGGAAAAACTTTTAGCAAGATTGATATACTTGAAAAAGACAAGATGGCTTTCGTAGCAGGTAAAACTGCCTATTCTTACTTGCCAGACAATATTGTTATTTATTACTCTGGCTTATCCGAAATTATGCAAGAATTGGTTAAGCCACATAATGAAATAATTTCAAGTGCATATAGAAAAAATAACACTTTAGCTGATAGAGATTTTTTCTATTTTCAACCTGAACATTTTGACATTATCTTAACCAGTTTACTCTCTTTTGAATATGGAGATATTCCTGATTTTCTAAGAACTAAAGCTAAAATTAACGGAGTTCAAAGTATTCAAATAAGATTACAAAAACCTGAATGGGCAAAAGATACTATTCAAAACTTTTGGGGAGCAGAAGGAGAAGTAAGAAACTTTTTAGATTACTTAAATGAAAACTCTGCGTCTGCTGATGATTTAGACAATCCTGATAAATCAAAAGAAATTGGGAATATTGTAATTGAGTCTTGGCAAGATGAAGCCATTAACATTACAATTATTTCTCAACAAAGACTATTCGAAATTCGTAATCACTTAATAGAAGAAAAAAAACTATTTGAAATTCTAAATATCTTATTTGCAGACGGTATGCTTAAAGACATTTCTTTTTCTTTGAAAAAAGAAGGAGAAGAATATAAAACATTTGGAGTACTAAGTGAAGGTGAGCAACAAGCAATAATTATTAAAGGATTAACCGAATTACTTTCAGAGAAAAATTCCCTTTTCCTTTTTGATGAACCCGATACTTATTTACACCCAAAATGGCAACGCCAGTTTATAACTGATATAGAAAACACAATAGATTCAAGCTACGATTCTGAGAACTCATTTGTGATAGCAACTCATTCTCCACAATTACTTAGTAATGCACAATCAGAACTCAATTTTGTAAAAATTATTGAAGATGGCGACTTGATAGAAAATACACCAAAATATTATGGACGAGAGATAAACTCTATTTTATATGATTTAATGGGAGTTGAAGAACGAAATAAGCTTGTTAGAGATAAAATAAGTGATTTATACACTCTCATTGCAGAAGAAGAAATTGAAGATGCTGAAAGTTCTTTAAAAGACTTACAAGAACTCATTGGTAAAGATGACCCAGAACTTAAAAGAGCTGAAATTCAAATTAGTTATTTAAAAGAAGACGAATGAAAGCTATAACCAAAGGAAATGAACCCGTATCATTAACTCAACATAGAGCAAATAAACCTGCTTTTTATGAAAATCTCTCTAAAGATGATACAAGAGACTCATTATTAGCCGAACAAGGACATATTTGTTGTTATTGTATGAAACGTATACCTGAATCTGGAAAAACACCAGGTTCTAAAATTGAACATTTTTTGTGTCAAGACAAGCATTCGCAAGAGGAATTAAATTACGGAAATATGCTTTTAGCTTGTTTAGGAAATGAAGGTTCACCAAAGCGACTACAAACTTGTGATACCAAAAAAGGAAATCAAAGCTTAACTTGTTCGCCTTGTAACCAAGCTAGGAATATTGAAGACTTGATAAAATATAAACCCAACGGAGAAATTTACTCCTCTGACGAAACAATTAATATAGAGCTTGAAGATGTTTTAAACTTAAACGTAAAAAACTTAGCGGACAACAGACGAGTAGTTTATGAAGAAGTACAAAATAGAATTAGAATAGAGGGAAAAAGAAAAGGAACTGTAGCCTTAAATAAAAAATTTTTAGAATCTGAAAAAGCAAAACTAATAGCTTTGAATAACGGAAAATATTCACAATTTTGTATGGTTGGAGTATTTGTGATTGACAAGAAACTGAATAAAATGGCGTAAATAGCCAACGCAAGTTCAAGCACATTTAAAGTTTACTCGTTCCTCACAAATTTAAAAGAGCTTTCACGCCAACGCTAGCAAGTTTACGGAATAAAGCCAGTGGCTAACAACGTGTATAAAACATAGCTAATATAGGCTTTCCGAGAGGTTTTTGTATATTTACAAAGTACGCCAAATTTTTTATTTGGTTATATTTATAAAAGAAAATTAAGCATAAAAATAAAAAATTTGGCTCGTGCTAAATCCGAAAAGTTAGCGTTTATTTATACGCTACGTTTCATACACAAGACAGTTGGCAAACATTTGAAAAGAACGAGATAATATGAAAATTAATGCTACCATTTGAATTTATAGTTGAAGGACCACCTGTTTCCCTTCAGACGAAAAATAGAGCACGATTACAAGCTTGGAAAGCAAAAGTAAATGCTGCTGCCACAAATGCGTTGGTTAATGGTGCAGTTCCAATAAATGACCAAGTAACTTTCAAGGTAACCTATTACTATGAAGGAGATAGTCCAGATGCCGACAACATTATAAAACCAATGCAAGATGCATTAGTTGGTGTTGTTTATGTAGATGACGACCAAGTAATAGAAACTTCGGCTAGAAAACGGAACATAAACGGTGCATATAAAATTAAAGGTGCTTCACCTGTAATTATTGAAGGCTTCTTAAACGGAGTTGATTTTTTACATATAAAGGTTGAGGAATTTCAACACAATCAAGAACTTGACTAATGGAAAAAACAAATAACATACCTAGAGAACAAAGGAAAATCAAGGAACTTGCTCGTGAATACGAAGAAAAAGGATTTGAAGTCTTAATTGAGCCTAATAGAAATTTACTGCCGGATTTTTTAAGAAATTATCACCCTGACCTTGTACTTAAAAAAGGAGATTTGAATGTAGTTGTTGAAGTAAAGACAAGTGAGACAATCAAAAATTCTGAATATTTAAAGGAACTATCTGCAAAAATCAATTCAATTGAGAATTGGAAGTTTGAATTAGTAATAACAAATCCAAGACCGAATAATAGTTTCAGAAATAAAAAATATGAAGAATTTACTCTTTCTGAACTTGAAAATAAAATTGATAAATTATCTAATTCTATAGATAAAGATTTTTTAGAACCTCACTTTTTATATGCTTGGTCTTTGTTTGAGGCTTCATCAAGAGCAATTTTGAAAGCGGAGCAACCGAATATAGATAGAAAGTTAAATCCAGCAGTTAATATAAAACAGTTGTACAGTTACGGTATAATTGGACGACTTGATTATGAATGGTTGAACAAAATATCTGAAATAAGAAATCATATTGTGCACGGACATCAAATACAAAATAGCCCAATCAAAGAAAAAGATTTGAATAAGTTAATGCGTATTACCGAAGACTTTATAAAAGAAATAAAAACGTTTGCCAACAATGGCTATAAGTAATTGCTTGTTCTCGCCTACTTCTGAAAATCCTCGCGGATTTTCAGTTTGGTGTGTACTTGCTAAGTTAACCGCTAACCCACGCAACTACTCATAGGTACTGTGTTATAAAACAAGTTTTTTCTTTAAAATTTTAGGAAGCAAATTGATTTATCAAATTGTTATCCTGAGCAGCAAGGGCTTCATGCTTTTGCTGCTTTTTATTTTCAAATTCGGCATCATAATTCTCTTCATTCTGCCACAAGGTAAACATTAATATGAGCAGTTTTCTCTGTACAGCCACCAGTGCTACCAATGGCTTTGCTTTATTTGGTTTTAATCTGTTATAGAATGCTTTCAATGTCGGATTACAACGCACACAGGTCATCGATGGCATGTGCAGAGCTGCCCTGATGTAGCTATTCCCTTTTTTGCTAATCCTTGTTTTTCCTTTAAAATTGCCAGACTCTCTTAACACAACATCATAGCCTGCATAACTTGCCAGCTGTTTTCCGTTGGTTACCGATTCAAACCCTAAGGTCTCACCAACAATAGTGGCTGCAGATATAAATGAAATACCAGGTATACTCTCCAAAAAACCGAGTTTCCTTTTTAAGGTCTGATCTTCCGATATTAAAATGCGCATTTCTTGTTCTATGGATGCTATCTGGAGATTTAATAGTTTAAGCCTGGCCTTATGTCTTTTTGAGGCTTTAGCATTCTCATTAAAACTTGACAAAAGTGCTCCCTGACGATTCTTCTCTACCGTTCTGTCCTTCAACAACGAACTACGTTCCCTGCTCAATGCCTTTAGTTCACGTAACTCTAAACTGGGTGGAGTCCATAAGCGAAGAGTCCGCTCTAGACCAAGCATGCTCAGCATTCTACTATCCAAGGCATCTGTCTTCGAACGTTAGTCCAGGCTTTGTGCATAGCGCTTGACACGACCCGATTGCATAATACTGACATCATACCCATGTTCATATAGGTAATGTGCCACGTGCTGGTGATATACTCCTGTAGCTTCCATAACTATTATGAAATTAACACAGGCATCAAGTGATCTCTCCAACCATTTAACTATAGCCTTAAAGCCCTTAAGGTCATTGCCCACATCTAAATGGCTCTCGAATGCCTTGCTTAAATCATTGGTCAAAGAACCCAAGCTCAGGCTCAAACTTGATTTTGAAACATCGATACCCAAACATTGTTTTAATATTGTATCCATCATAATTGGTTTTATAGCTAAAGTTCTCCTTATCATCTTTGCTCGCATTTGATTCGATCTCTATAAATTGGATCTAGGTACTGTTCAGATTCTAAGAGAACTATAGAAGGGCGGGATTTCTATGAAACGATATCACATTATGTATCTAGCCGAGACCTCTCTGTCCCTTCTATTTTAGCTCTTATTAATAAATAGAAAAATACTATATTTATAATCAATAAAGTTTAAAATGTAAACATACGAGCCGAGACCGTTGTAGCCAATTTGAAAATGAAAATCGTTAAGACAGTTTTAATTACATTCGGGATATTAATTATTACCGCAATTCTAATTTTTTTCGGAACAATTTTCTATTATAGTTATCAAGATGCGAAATTCTATAACATAGAAATTCCTGATAATTTAAAACATTTGACTAAACCTAATGAGGGAAATCCTCAGAAAGAAATTGACTCTCTGAAAAGCACAAATCCTGAATCGGAAAAGTTACTTATAACTGGCTCTGGTTATAGTGGTTACAATTTTTATTTCTGGCACAAAGCAGAACAAAAAGGAGAATTATATGTAAGAGCGTATGAATTGACTCAAGATGTCGAACTAATGGAAAAAAGACTTCCTGAAAGAACAAAAAAACGAATAAGTCAAATTGATAATGAATATCACTTCTTCAATGCTAGTACTGTAATTTTTGAGGGAACTTTTGACAAATATTATCCGACTAGATTTGAATTATGGTTTAAACCTTACAAGAACGGAAAAGCAGAAAAACTAACAGAAATAGAATATCTAATAGATGGTTGGGACAGATAAAAACTGGCTACAACAAAGTACTGTGCTAAAAAACAAGTAAAATCTCTTTAATTTTTCACTAGCGTACTTTTATATTCTTGATCAAATATTAATCCTGATTTAGCTATAGCAAAAGCCTGTTTCAAGAGCTTATTGCACACTGCTATCAACGCTAGTTTTTTGCTCTTTCCCTTTGCAACTATTCTTTCATAAATATCCCTGCAGGCTTTGTTATATTTGCATGCGGTAAAACTGCACATAAATAATAAATTCCGTAGTTTTTGATTGCCCATTTTACTGATTCGCGGTCGGCCTTTTACACTACTTCCACTTTGTCTGATTACTGGTGTTAAACCTGCATAACTACATAATTCCCCTGCACTCGAAAAACGCTCAAAACCACCTGTTAGCACGATTAACATAATGGCTGTTTTTCTTCCAATCCCTGGTATGGTTTTTATACGCGAAAACAGATCTTGATGTGATTCTTTTACTATAATCAATAACTGATCTTCTAATGTTTTCATCTCTTTATCTAACTGTTTTAAGCTACGTTTTAAGGACTTAACAACAGCTTTACTAGGCTCACCCAAAACAGATTCCCCATGCAGTTTGTTCTTTATCATAGTTCTCTGCTTTGTATATACTGAAAGGGTTCTGGTAATTTGAAGACACTCCTGAACCTGCTTAGAACTACCTTTCCAAAGCGTTAATTCTACTTGACCAGCGTAAGCGCAAATAAGTTTTGAATCGCTCTTATCTGTCTTAATCTTGGATAGTCCCATTTGAATAAATCGTTTTACAGACAAGGGGTTCTCTACCGATACTTTTTTGCCGTTCTCAAACAAATAGTAGGCCAACTGGTAATGATAATAACCCGTAGCTTCCATCACACAATGACTATTGGAGTCTAAGAGTTTTATAAACTTTCTAAAGCCTGAAACGTTGTTTGTAAACTGATAGTAATTACCGTCAGAATCCGTAACATCAAAAACCAAATGGCTAATGTCAATACCAAAATATTTAATATCTTTATTCATAAGAAAATGTTTTTATGAAAGGACAATCTACCCGAGTTTCAACGACTTAAAATCGAGGTCTAAAAGCCTCACACCTGCCCGTCCGTTCAGGCGGGGAACTGTTCGAAATCTGTGTAGAAAAGAGAGGGGATTAATCCCGAAGCATCGGGATTGACGAAGTCTTCAGCTTCTGTGTGTATACTAACCTTATTCCTCTCTTTTGTCTTTTCTGTTTATTTGTCTAATTTAATAAAATGCTAACTTAAGCCGTGTATAATTAATTGCTGTATTAGTCTCTACTTGCGAATATTCCTGCGGAATATTCACGGGTTCGTAAATGTTTGCTAACTTAGTTGCTGAACCACGCAACTAACCATACACAAACACGTTGTACGCCATAGAAGACAAAATGCAAGAACAGAATTTCTACATAGAATATAAAATCGGAGATGCTAATCGGAATGAAAAATTGAAAACTCTTTATCTTAAACTAAAAGAAGAAAAAGAAAAATACTTTGAGACAGGAACTGAACCTTCGAGCGAAATTGAAGACTGGATTGAATATTTAGATTCAGACGCAGAAAAATGGTTCAATAAAATCGAACTCAAACCAAATTCTGAACAGCGCAAGATTTATGATGAACTCTGGAAATTGACAGAACCAGAAATAAGATTAAAACATCCAATGTTTAATGCGGCAGACAACTGGAGTTTAGATTCAATGATTTATGTGATTTTTCAAGGAGATTACGAATTGACTAAAATTGAAACATCAGATGAAAAAGGAATTTTATATTACAATCCTGGTGGAATGCCTTTCGGTGGAACAGAATCGCTTGTTCAACTGATAGAATCTTTTGGAAATACTGTCACTTATGACTCGTGGCACGAAGGACCACACAAACGAGCTGAAATTGGTTGGGACTTTGAACTTGCAAAAAAATTAGTTGAACAAGGAAAAGGAATTGAACAGCCGAATGAAAAAGAATGGTGGAAATTTTGGAAATAAACTACGGCGTACAACACCGTATAAAATCAATGGCTAGTTCTCGCCTACTTACGAAAATCCTCTCGGATTTCCTATCTAGTGATTATTTGCTAAATTAGGTGCTTAAACCACGCAACTAATCTTATACAAATCCGTTGTAATGCATTTGAGTAAAAATTGAACAATGATTAAAAAGGTTACTTTATTTTTTTTGATTTTAAGCTCATTTCTCTGCTATTCTCAAAAAGTGGAAAACCAAACAGAAACTAAAACTGATTTTGCTATTTCGCCTGGTCTTATTTTGCAAGGGAATTTATTTGCCGATGTAAATATTATGATTGGAAAAGTAACTGTAGATTTAAATTCTAAAATCCCTATTGTCGGAATTAGTGGATTTAGGCTAGGATTTGAATCAAATTTTAGGAATAACGAAAACTATACAATAGCACCTAAAATTGGATATGAAATATCACCTATGCTTTATACTTTAAGACTTTCTGCTGTCAATTATTTTCAAAATGGCAATTCCGAATTTCGAATTCTACCTGAATTAGGATTGAGTCTTGGTGGATGGGTAAATTTAACATATGGATATGGAATTGTATTAAAAGATGAGAACTTAAGAAATGTAAGTAACCACAGAGTTTCTTTAACTTTTAATCTGAATAAAAAGTTGAGGAAAGGAACATTCGAATTACTAAAAAGATAAAAACGCATTACAACACCGTATAAAATTAATTGCTTGATACAAGCCTACTTAAGAATGCCGATAGCTATCGGGACTCGCGGACTTTCTACCTGCCTGCCGGTAGGCAGGTCTGTGATTTATTTGCTAACTTTAGTGCGTTAAACAACGCAACGAAATCATACACCATCACGTTGTAAGTAATTATGAAGAAACTGCTGATTATCATATTATCACTCTCATTGGTATCATATTCTGACTTTGGAAATGACAATCTGATTTATGAAAATTACTGTAAAGCTCTTGACAATTATGGCAGCACTTATCAAAATTATTTAGTAGTAAACATCCAAGATAAATCAAATGAAAAATCTACTGAAATTTGTCTAACAGGATTTGAATTAGTATCGACTATGATGGACGAATGGAATTTTGACATAGAGAATGAATTTAAAGCCGTCCGAAAACTAAAACGGAATAAAAGCCGAACTTTTAAAGTGGAAAACAATGAAAAGCATAAATTTCTGAATAGAATTGAATACTCTCAATCGGAACTTCTAAAATATTCTGACCGAATAAATTTTGACTCTATTGTGAATAGTATTTCGAATAAAAACGAATGGAGCTATTTTGCGGAGAATGAAAAAGAACAAGTAATGATTGCTCATTTACTTTTTAAACAAGGCTACTTAACTGGAATTAATGAATGTTTTGGCGGAGAGCAACTGGAATACTACGCTGAGGAAAAATAACTACTGCCAACAATGTGTTTAATTGCTTCGCCAGTTCGCTGCGCTCGTGTCATTGCTAGTTAAAGCCTACTTACGAAAGCAGGTAGCTTTCGGGACTTGCGAACTTTCTACCTGCCTGCCAGCAGGCAGGTTTGTGTTTTATTTGCTAACTTTAGTGCTTAAACACGTAACTAGCTATACACTAGACCATTGTAGTACATTAAAATGAAACCCATTGGAACATATCAAACTCGACAAGTATTTTGGTTCGACTATGACCAATTTCAGCTTGACCAATTGCCGAAAAAAGATTGGTTATGTCTTGCAGCCTCAGACATTGATCCAAATGACCAGAAATTTGAAAAACTCGTTCGACACTCAATTGATAACGGAATTTTGGAATTTAAAGGACATGGAAAGTTTGGAGAAAAACTTCACGACCTATTTGATGAAACTATGACTCAAATGGAAGTTGTTGAAAATCACGAACCGATTTCAGTAGTGACTACTTGGCATAATGGCGAGACTCTTGCAGATACATTTTGGCAGTGTTTTTTTGCGACTTGTTTGCCAGAGACAGCAGACTTGGACAACATTTCAATAATCTGTAGTGACCTGAAAGGCAATGACAGAAGTAATGAACTAAAAAAAATACTTGAACGATTTGAAAAAGGGTGGATTCCTGATTAAGAAATGAAGAAGCAACCAATTATAGAAATTGACGATAGCAGAGAGTTTTATCGAGGAACCAGATTCAGACAATATGGAATTGGACTCAATGTAAAACGTAAAGATGATGATTACTATGAGTATATGTTAACCATTGTACCAGGAGAATCGGATTACTTGCTCCTGACTTGCGTTGAAGGATACAAATCAGGAAGTCCATTAGCTTTGGTCAAAACAGAGGCTAACGAAATGTATGTCACAGCAAAGTCGTTAAAACGCTCTATGGGAATAGAAAATGTTTACCTATTAAATGATGAATAATTAAAAAACGTGCTACAACAGCGCATATAGCTTATGGCGGGCGAACAGTTACCAGCAAGGTTTTCGCTTCGTAGCCAGCTTAGGTTTCGGAGAACAGGAAAGTACTTTGAAACCGCCACAAGCATATGCAAAAAGTTGTGCTTCATTATCAGAAACCGCTAACTGGACTACCTAATAAAAATGGGACTAATTTTTTAGGCCGCATTGTTAATAATTCGTTTTAATTTAAGTTCCATTTCAAGTGGTGTTAAGTAATCTAAGCTTGAATGAATTCTTTTAGTATTATACCAAGTAATGTACTGGCTTATTTTGTCAAATAACTGTAAGTATGACGTAAACTTAAACCGATATAGCCATTCGTGCTTAATGGTCTTAAAAAAGCTTTCTGCTACTGCATTATCCCAACAGTTCCCTTTTCTACTCATGGATTGTGTTATATTGCTATTGAAAGAAAAAATACTTGTCATTGTATTGGCTGCATACTGAACGCCTCTATCGGAATGAAATATGAAATTATTTGAAATAGTTCGATTTCTTCTGGCATGAATCCAAGCTTTTAACACCGTATTCTGTACAGTCATATCTTCGCTTAACGCCCATCCTACAACCTTTCTGTCTGCTAAATCTATAATAGTTGTTAGATAATTCCAGTTGTCATTTACTCTAATGTAAGTGATGTCAGACACCCATTTTTCTCCTATTGTTGAACTTGAAAATTCTCTATCTAGCTCATTTTTAGCCAATGGAAAGTTATGCTTGGAATCTGTTGTATTTACAAACTTTCTTTTTAAAACACTTTTTAACCCCATTTCTTTCATCAATATTGCAATATAGGAACGGCAATAATTCAAGTTTTCTCGTTCTAACATTTTCTGTATTCTACAGCTTCCATAAATCTCTTTACTATCTTCAAAAATAGCTCTAATCCTTTCCTTTAGTAATATTACAGAGTCTTTAGTCCTTACTAAATCCCTATTCTTACGCCAATTGTAATATGCGTTTTTACTGACATGCATACATTTACACATCTTCTCAACCACAAAATCTGATTCATTTGATAAAATGAATTGATATTTTAGTGGTCGCTCTTGGAAAAGATGCTTACTGCCTTTTTTAAGATATCACGCTCCATTTTTACATCTCGTAATTCTTTACGTAACGATTTAAGTTCTTGCTCTTCCATAGTAAGTTCTCTTTTCTTGGAAAAGTCTCCAGATTTAGCCTCGTAATCCTTTTTCCAGCGACTTATAAGGCTGGTAGCAACACCATAATCCTCACTTATTTGTTTTGCTTTCATTCCTGATTGCAATAGTTCTACTATTGTAACCTTTAATTCATTGTCATATCTTTTTGCCATAATTCAAATATATAATTTATGACCGTAAAAATTCGTCCCAGCTAAACTAGACATTCCAAACTAATGATAATATTCTTTAGAAAAATTAGGCAGAAAATGCTAACTGAAAATAAATTCAGTAAATATCTTCTTTATGCAATTGGAGAAATTGTACTTGTGGTTATCGGAATTTTAATTGCCTTATGGATTAATAATTGGAATAATCAGCGTTTAGCCGATAACCAAACAACAAATTTCTTAAAAAACATTAAAGAAGATTTAGTTTCTGACACACTTGAGTTTGATTTACGAATTGATTTTTACAAAGAATTCATTGCTGAAAAGAAAAAATTGCTATCGCTATCTTCATATGAAAAAATAAATACAGATAGTCTGTCAGTATTAATTAGTGCAACTTATGCACTCTATGAAATAAACAATACCACCTTTACGAAGGTTACAAATTTGGGAATATCTAAACTTTCTGAAAATGATGAACTTTCCAAAAAAATATACAATTATTACACAATAGAATTAAAAACGTTTAGCGAATATATTAATTGGGAAAAAGAAGCTACTGGCTATGAAGGAAGGTATTGGTCAAATTTTCAAAATGAATATGAATTTATTATTGATGAGAATGATGAGTTCCCCAAATTTCAGGATTCGATTACTAATAGACAAAATTTAATAAAACTAATAACAGAACCAAAAGGACGTAACCAAATATTGCTCGATTATTACAGAAAAAAAAGGATATTAGCTAAATATCAGGAAATGAAAAAAATATCATCAGAATTAATTAATGAAATAGTAATAGGTTTAAACACGAATTAAAAATAACGAAAGCACAATAATGTATATGGCTTCGCCAGTTCGCTGCGCTCGTGTCATTGCTAGTTAAAGCTTACTTACGAATCCCGATAGCTATCGGGACTCGCGGACTTTCTACCTGCCTGCCGACAGGCAGGTCTGTGATTTATTTGCTAACTTTAGTGCTTAAACACGCAACGAAATCATACACAAACACGTTATGCTTCATTATGACAAACCGCTAACCAATGATAAAATTCTTTAGAAAAATTAGACAAGATTTACTTTCAAAAGGCAAAACTGGAAAGTATTTAAAATATGCTGTCGGAGAAATAGTTCTCGTAGTTCTTGGAATTCTCATCGCACTTCAAATAAATAATTGGAATGAAAAAAGAAAGGAAAATGCAATAATCAATACTTACTTAAAAGGTATAATGTTGGATTTGAATTATGACACAAAACGATTTGATGTAATCATTAAAAACTTAAATGAGCAAATAGAAAACAATTCAAAGGTTTTTGAGAATAAAAATTATCAAACTCTTCCAATCGATTCCATTGTTTTATCAATAACAAGTTATTTCAACGATTATAAAATTTCTGACCAAACATACCAAAAGTTAAAAAATTCGGGACTGGCGAATCAATTAGGTTCTAAAGAATTAAATGATGCTATCAACAACTATTATTCAGAAGACCTTTACAGGTTCAATTTATATATAGACTATGATGAAAAACGTTCAATAAATGATGATGATTTTTGGTTTGTTACAGATGACTATGAAATCAATCCTATTTTGGGTCAAAGTAAACATCCTACACTTCCTTTTTTAGAAAACGAGGAGGCAAGAAAAATAGCATTAATAAAAAAGATAGAATCTAATTTAGGTAGAAACAATTTAAGAAATAATATCTCAAGAAAATCATTAGGAATAAATATCACTCAAGAATTAAAAAATAAAGCAAAATCATTGACTGAAATGATTAATCAAGAACTGAATATAAAATAACGAAAGCACAACACCGTATAAAAAAAATTGCTAGTTTTAGCTAAACCAAAGTTAGTTGCTTATTTGCTAGCTTCTGATTTTCCTTCGGAAAATCCTCGCACGCAAACACGCAACTTTCCATATACCAAACGTTGGCATTCATTTATGAAAATCAGAACTATCATTTTAACATTAGGAATTTTAATCGGACTAATAAGCTGTGCGAAAAAAAATTATGTAGTGTGCGGACTTGGTTCAGATATGAATTTGATAACATTAGAAAGCAAAATAATTGAACTGAAAAGAATCGGAATTGCCGACACAACTCTTGCCAGTATTTCTGGAAAAATTTATGCAAAGTCAATTAATAAAAATGATACTCTGACCGATAATTTTGCTTTTACGAATATTTGGGTAAGAGACTTAAAAACTGACTCTTTAATCGGAACTACATCTGACTCGAAAGGTGAATTTCAATTTACGATTCCTGCATCTGAATATGATTTGCAAGTGCAATTTATTGGATTTAATAATCTTAAGGTAAAGAACGTAAAAGTCGGAACTGGAGATATTATAAGCTTTTCAGCAATTCTCGGTCAAGGAAATGGAACAACTGAATATAAATGGAATCAAGCGGAGTTCTATAATAACACGAATAAATAAAAACGAAATGCTAACAATGCGTGTAATTGCTTCGCCAGTTCGCTGCGCTCGTGTCATTGCTAGTTATAGCCTACTTGCGAATCCCGATAGTTATCGGGACTCGCGGACTTTCTACCTGCCTGCTGGCAGGCAGGTCTGTGATTTATTTGCTAACTTTAGTGCTTAAACACGCAACGAAGTCATATATTAGAACGTTAGCTTTAATTTGAATGAACGACATAGACAAACAGCTATTTTTAAAACATTTTATCCCGACTGAAATAGAACGGAAAAGAAAAGTTATGTTTGAAAACGGTTCTTCAATAACAACTAAATATAAATCTGAATTCAAATATTACGTGAAATATTTTCCCGGAAATTATGCGGACTATTATTCTCCTAAATTTATTTTTAAAACTGAAAATGATTTGAAAATAATCCCAATTCCAAATTTCTATACTTTTCTTTTTATTCCAATAGTCTTGGTAATTTTGAATTATTTTGAAAATGTAGAATTGGAAAATATTTGGATTATTTTAATTGCTCTCATTGGATTTGTAATAGTTTTACAATTACTTCTGATTATTCCAAGCATTATGAATATTAGAAAACGAGTAAATGAAAAACAAAAAAACTAAAGCTAACAATGTATAAAAATAATTGCTCAAATTAGGGCTTAACCAAAGGTCGTTGCAAATTTATTACGTCTGATTTTCCTGCGGAAAATCCTCGCACATAAACCCACAACTTTTTTTATACAAAAACCTTGTGCCACATTCCCCACACAAGAAAAAACCTATTAATTTCTTGAGCTAACGACAGAAGAAGGTCAGCAAAAAAGTGAATGGAAATGCTTAAATTTAAAAAAATATAATTAATTAATAATCAACAACTTAATTTGACGTTAGTCAGAATTTAATGACCAAATCTGAAATTAAAAAATATCACAAACTAATAGGATACTTGAACTTGATTTTAAGTATCTTCTATTTGATTTTTTCTCGAGAAAGTGAACTTACTGAAAGACTCTTTGCTCTGTTAGCAATTAATGTTGGATATCATATGCTATATTATTTCTTTGCTGGAATTTATAAAGGAACCAAACGGATGCGGAGCCATAACGATTTCAATAAAAGCATTGGAGGAATGATGATTGGAATGTTTGCGATATTCGGATTTCTCGCTTCGATTTTTTTGACTTATATCTTTGTTTCTGAAGCCATAACATATAATGAATATTATAGATTATTTGCCATTTGTATTCCATTTGGAATTTTACTTGGCGCATATTCTTTGTGGATAGACGTTCGGGATGAGAAAACAAGCTTTTGAACTGAACTATGGATTGGATAAATATTCTTATTGGAACTTGTTTAATGATACTTGGAATACTTTGGTTAAATTATCAAATCTCTAAAACAAGGAAATACAAAAAAGATGGATCTTATGGTCAATTATCAACACAACCAAGTCAATATATCGGAATTCTGATTTTAATATTAGGTGGAATTCTAATGATATTTAGAGCTTTATAAATAAAAAACGTGTTACAACTCCGTATATAATTGCTTCGCCAGTTCGCTGCGCTCGTGTCATTGCTAGTTATAGCCTACTTACGAATCCCGATAGCTATCGGGACTCGCGGATTTTCTACCTGCCTGCCTGCCGACAGGCAGGTCTGTAATTTATTTACTAACTTTAGTGCTTAAACACGCAACGAAATAATACATTAGATTGTTGTGCTTCATTATCAGAAACCGCTAACTAATGATAAAATTCTTTAGAAAAATTAGGCAGAAAATGCTAACTGAAAATAAATTCAGTAAATATCTTCTTTATGCAATTGGAGAAATTGTTCTTGTGGTTATTGGAATTTTAATTGCACTTCAGGTTAACAACCTGAATGAGCAAAGGAAAGCAAATGATTTTGAAGTCAAAATTCTAAAAGAAATTCGAAATAACCTCCAAACAGACCTAACAGAAATTAGAGAAGATTTAGAGTTAATGGTTGACATTAATATGGCCTGTTTAAATGTTAAAAGTCATTTACTTACTCTTGACGAACCAACCGATTCTTTATCGGTAAGTTCAGCTATTCTAAGAGTTACGCCACATTTTAACCCCATAAATAGTGCATATAATTTATTGCAATCACGTAGTGTGGGAATAATCAAAAATGACAGTTTGAGAAATTCTATTTCATATCAATATGATATATTATACCCTTATTATAAAACTTATGAGGATGAACGCGGAAGATTTCACGCCTTACATAGCGAAACACAACTATTAGAATACTTTTCAATGAATTATGATATAAATAACCCCTCAGCTTACTATGGATTTTATTTTGACATCAGTAAGGAGGATTACCAAAAATTAAAAAAAGATTCAAAATTCATTAAGCTACTAAATGCCATTGCTTTCGAAAATGGCACAATTCAATCCCGTGGAAAAAGAGTTGAAAATAGTATTCTTGAACTCATAGAAAAGATTACAATTGAATTACAAAAAAAATAACGAAAGCACAACATTGGCTATAAGTAATTGCTTGTTCTCGCCTACTTTTGAAAATCCTCACGGATTTTCAGCTTTGTGTGTACTTGCAAAGTTAATTGTTAACCCACGCAACTACTCATAGCCCAAACGTTTTAAAACATTTACCAAACCAACAAAATGAAGAAATACAAATTAAACTTTCTGACAATTTTAATTCTGATTCCAATGTTTGCGATTGGACAAATTCCTAAAGGACATTTTTTAGACGCAGACGATTCGGCTGAAAAAGGATATAAACTAAAACCTTTCAAACAGAAAAAAGAGGGAATTTATCATTATGCAATTCTGACGGAATTGCCATTTGAAAATAATTGTGAAAGCGGAATTTCGGAAAAAGAACAAATTGCTTGTGCGGAAAAAAATCTAAATGGACTGATAAGCGAAAAACTGAATTCTGAAACGGAATTTAAAGGTAACGTTTATGTTTATCTAACTGTAACTGAAAAAGCGGAAATAATAGACCTTAAAGTTAAGTCATATCCTCAATCAGATGAAATTGATATGATAATAAAGCAAGCAACAAAACAAATTAAAGTTCGACCAGCAAAGTATAAAAAGAAAGTTGTTAAATCCAGGTTATGGACAAAATTGGAATTTGAATAATCGCAATTGAAAAAAATTAAAAAAATTGTTGGGGGTTTAACAGGATTGGGATTACTGTTTATGGCAATTTTATTTCTTGCAGGAATTATTGGATTTATTTCAATGATTTGGAGTATGTTGAAATTTATAAATCAATAAAAACGTTTTATAACCCGTATATAATTTATTGCTTGGTTCTTGCCTTCTTACGAATCCCGATAGCAATAGGGACTCGCGGATTTTATTTGCTAAATTAGTTGCTGCTTGCACGTGCAACCTATCATATCGTAAAAAAAACCGTTTATATAACCAAAAAACCCAATGCACTTTGCATTGGGTTTTTCTTATGATAACATCTAAAAGGCTTATTTCCCTTCAGACAGATTTTTCATTTCATCTTCAACCATTTGGTAGAACTGGTCAATTTTCGGCATTACTATAATACGTGTACGTCTGTTTTTTGCTCTATTTTCAGCAGTATCGTTTTCTACTAATGGAACATAGTAACTACGACCAGCAGCGATTAATTGCTGAGGGTTTACTTCTAAGCTTTCTAAAACCCTAACTACAGATGTAGCACGTTTTACACTTAAATCCCAGTTATCAATTAATGGTGGTTTGTTATATGGCACATTATCGGTATGCGACTCAACCATAGCTTCAAAATCTGGCTTGCTATTGATTACTTTCGCTACTTTGCCCAGCACCTCTTTTGCTTTATTGGTGACATTGTAGTTGCCACTCTCAAATAATAATTTATCTGCAATAGAAATAAACACCACGCCTTTTTCAACATTGATATTAATATCAGGATCGTTAATACCTACTGCTTTTTTAAGACTTGTAACGATCGCTAAGGTTACACTGTCTTTACGTGTTAATGCATCTTGTAATCGCGATATTTTCAAGTTGCTTTCCTTAAGACTCTCTAAAGATGCCTCTATATTTTTAGCGCCTTGACTCGTAAGCTCGGTCATATCTTGCGAGTTTTTAATCAAAGCTTCATTACTTCTTCGCAAATCATCTAATTGCTCTTTCATGGTTTCAACACGAGCCATCGAAGCTGCCTTGTCAGATAAACAACTGTTCAATTTTACGGTTGCACTATTCAATAAATCTTGGGTTTCTTGATATTTAGTTTGAAGCGCAGCGTGTTCTTTTTTGGATACGCAAGATCCCAAAAATAACATTGAGCATACACCTAATAACATTAATTTTTTCATAATAGAGTTTTAGTTTAAATTGTTGAGTTTAACATAGCAAAATTATGTAAAAGAATAGAGCACTAGACAACGATTAACAAAAATTTTAACAGTTTTATAAACAATTAAAATGTTTTCTCATTTTTTATAAAATAAGACCATACAATAGAATCCGTTTCATAGTAACCTGAACGTTTTGGCAGTTGTTTGCGTTGTTGTAAAAGACGTGGTAAATTATAATAAAAAGAGCCATGGGCTTTAAGAATGGCAAAAAGAAATGCGGGTTTTAGCTGAAATAAAAACCGAAAGCCCGCAACACCATCGAGTAACATTCGAGACAAAATTCTAAAAATGACGTTTGAATCCGTACTCTTTAATAATGTAAACAGACTGTTTCTAAAATTAAGATACGTTTTTTTGGGATTGGCATTACTCAACGTTGCGCCACCAACATGATAGATGGTTGACGTACCAACATAGGTCGTTTTATAATTTTTGTTGAATGCTCGCCAACAGAGGTCAATCTCCTCCATATGCGCAAAATAAGATTCATCGAAACCATTTAAATCCTTAAAAACAGCATTTCTTATAAACAGACAAGCACCAGAAGCCCAAAAAATAGTTCTGATATCGTTGTATTGATCTTGGTCTTTTTCAATGGTATCGAAAATGCGTCCTCTGCAATACGGATAGCCCAATTTATCTATAAAACCACCAGCTGCGCCAGCGTACTCGAAATGGGTTTTATTCTTGTAATCTAAAATTTTAGGCTGAATGATGGCTGTAGTTATATCGGTGTTAAATTCGGAAATAATAGGTTGAAGCCAATTTTCGGTGACTTCAATATCACTATTTAGCAAACAGAGTAGGGGTTCTTCAACATGTTTAAGCGCATCGTTATAACCTTTGGCATAACCACCATTTTCAATATTTTGAATGAGTTGCACTGTCGGAAAATGTTTGGATACAAAAGCAACAGAATCGTCATTCGAAGCATTGTCTGCAACATAAATCACAGCGTCTTCTGAATATTTTAAAACAGAAGGTAGAAATTGCTCGAGCAGTGCTTTCCCATTCCAGTTTAAAATTACAACAGCAAGATCTTTGATTTGAAGCATTTAGTTAGATTTCTTAGTTAATGATAATTGTTCATTTTGACACGAATTTCACGAATTAGCACTAATGCGAACAGGATTAAAAGTTAATTTTAAGTTCTACTTAAGTCATATATTTTTAGCACTTCATTTTTTATCAGATTGTAAAATTTCTATGTTGAATAGGTCTAATACTGTTTGTCTGATAGTTAGAATTAAGTCTATATTCTTGATTCTAACAGCGAAGCGGTCTTTTTATCTCTTTTTATAATAATCTGGAACCGCTTTTAAAAACGAATAGCGTTCATTTTTCATATCCATCTCACAATAATAATGATTTAAACCATTAGTTACCATTAAATACGTGGCATTTAAGACTAAATTATAACGCGCAATTTGGTCAAAAGTGGTTTGGTCAATTTTTATATGGTGCGATTTACATTCCACAATCAAATGAATACTGCCATCCGAATTAAAAATCACAATATCATAACGTTTCTTTAAGCCGTTTATAGTCAATTCCTTTTCAACATTTATCAATGATTTTGGGAAATTTTTAGCATTGATTAAATAATGGACACAATGTTGTCTTACCCATTCTTCGGGTTGAAGAATGATGAATTTTTTCCGAATGACATCAAAAATAGAAACTTTATTTTCTGTACTTTTGAAACGGTATTCAAACTTTGGAAAGTTGAGTTCTTGTAACACTTAAATCGTTAATTTGATTCAAAGTTAAAGTAGAATATTGCAAATCACAATGTTTAAATCCCAAAATCCAATTCGAAGCGTTTACCTTATCGGTTATCTATTGGAATTTGTCTGCCTGTCGGCAGACAGGGAATTTTAAACTTGGAATTTTAAAGAATTTGGACGACGTAAAACAATTAGTTTCAGCCATAAAAAAAGGCGACATTAAACCTATTTATTTTTTAATGGGTGAGGAGTCGTATTATATTGATAAGATTTCCGATTTTATTGAAGACCATGTTCTTGAAGAAGCCGAAAAAGGGTTTAACCAAATGGTCTTGTATGGTCGTGATGTCTCCATTGACGATATTGTGAGTAATGCCAAGCGCTACCCAATGATGGCAGACCGACAAGTGGTCATTGTAAAGGAAGCTCAAGATTTGAGCAGAACCATAGAGAAATTGGCTCAGTATGCGGCCAATCCGCAACCTTCAACGGTTTTAGTCCTAAATTATAAATACAAAAAGATTGATAAACGAAAGGCGTTGTATAAAGCGATCAACAAATCGGGAGGCGTGGTTTTTGAAAGTAAAAAAATGTACGAAAACCAGGTTTCGGATTGGATTAGACGTGTTTTAGCTGGACAGAATTATAATATTTCCCCGAAAGCCGCCCAGATGTTAGTGGAATTCTTAGGAACTAATCTCAGTAAAATCGATAATGAACTCAACAAACTTAAAATCGTTTTACCTGAAGGCACCCAAATTACGCCAGATCACATAGAGGAAAATATTGGTATCAGCAAAGACTACAATAATTTTGAATTACGAAAAGCGGTAGGGCAACGAAATGTGGTAAAAGCACATCAAATCGCTAAATATTTTGCGGATAACCCAAAGGATAATCCAATGGTGGTTACCGTGGCTTTGTTGTTTAATTTTTTTTCGCAATTATTGCACCTTCATGGTATGTCTGATAAGAACCCAAGAAGTGTCGCCTCGGCTCTAAAAGTGAATCCTTATTTTGTGAATGAATATATAGAAGCTGCGAGAAATTACCCAATGAAAAAAGTGAGTTATGTTATTGGTGTGTTGCGCGACTTTGATGTAAAAAGCAAAGGCGTGGGTGCAAATGCCGTATCCCAAGGTGATTTGCTTAAAGAGTTGCTGGTTAAAATTCTAGGTTAGTTAGAAAAACATCAAATTTATTCAACAATCAATCGTTTTATATTCGAACGGTTATTTTGTGGATTTTGGATTTTAACAAGATAAATTCCTTTGGAAAGTTTTGAAATATCAATTTCTGATTTGCTCGAAGTTTTTACCAATTGTCCTGTGAGGGTATAAATTTTGGTCCAGCAATTTTCCTTATTGATTCTTAAATTATTTTGAGCTGGATTTGGGTATATAGAAATAGAAGTATCATCATAATTTTCAATAGTTAGGGTTGACGTATCAAAACGATATAGTGCTTGGGAATCTGAACCACTTTCTTCGGCAGAAACAAAATAGTCAGTCGTATTTATCGGAAAAACTCCTTCAATTTGGGTTGAATAATTTGCAGGTACTGCAACTGATGTTTTTACGATTGTTCCATTAGAAAACAGGCCAGAATGAAATCCGCCTAACTGCGTCAAAAAAGCACCATTGAAATCGTAACCGCATAGCATAATGGTGTTATCTAAATTATTAAAAGTAGCACCAGAAATTAAACCTTGACTATTTATAGTGTCTATGATTGAAATGCTATGGGTCTCAATGGTTTTAGGAAGTTCATAAATATTTGTTTGTCCGTTGAGCCAATTCTTACTAAAAATATATAATTTATTATCGAAGTGAATTAATCCTTCCGCATCATAATTAGTAGCTGTAGGACTTGGTGTAAAATCGGTTTGGTTGGCATAAGAAAAGTTAATGATCTCAGCGCTTACCGAGGTATTCGTAAAATAATCAGCTTTAGCGATGCGATAAACCTTCAAATCCGTTCGGTCGCCACGATAGTTCCCGAAGTCGCCAATGTAGATGTAAGTGTCATCATGGGTTAAATCTTCCCAATCTGTGTTTGTAGCGTTGGTTATAGTTACAGTTCTGCTAATAGCTCCTGTGGTCATATCAATTTCATGTAATTGATTGGACGCTTCAGAATCGTTGTGTGTAATCAGTGCGTTATTGAGATAAATTAGTCCTGATGTTTCGCTCAATGCTGAATTAAGACTGGTTTCTAAAGTCAGTTGTTGCGCGGAAATAGTAATTATACCAAGTAAAAAGATAAAATTCAAGATAAAACGTATCATCACTTTTGGATTTAAAGTGCTTAAATGTAATTATTTCAAACTTTTAAGAGCTAAAATAGATATAGAAGGTACTAATTTGGGTTAAAGTGGTGAGCTTTATGTTTTAATTATAGTCATAAAAAAATCCGCAATTAAAATTACGGATTAAATTTATAGTATATAAGAGCACCTGGTTTTTAAGATTTGTGTTTATTTAATTCGTCTTGTAATTGACGTCTCACTTTTTGTTCGCGCTCTAAAGCGTTTCGTCGGTGCTCTTCAAATTCGGTTTCTACTTCTTCAAGCTTGTGTTTTGCTTCACGTGTTGAAGAATTACTGCCTTTAAACTTATAGATAAAGAACAATAAAAATGCCAATAAAGCGGCAACGATAGACCACATAATAACATTGTAATTGGTCTTACTGGTCTGCATACCTAAAAGTGCCATGTTATTTTTTTCAGAGTCCGTTTGCTCCAAATTGGTCTGTGTATTTGCAAGTTTAGTTTTTAAATCTTCAATTTCCTTGACTTGATTCCCAACTACTTTTTCAGAATTCTCTAACTTTTCATAGGTTGTTTTTAATGAGTCAAGCACATGCGATTTTAAAGTTAAAAGCCAAGAGTATTTAACAGCTTCATAATTCTGTCCATTAGTGCCTTTAAAATTACCTGATTTTTTGAAAATATATTCAAACTGGCTGTCAATAGTACCACTATTTAATGATAACTTATCTTCTTCATCGTCATCGTTTGCTTGTGCGTTTACGGAATGGAAACTAAATGTAACTAAAAGAATTACAATAACTTTGGTTAAGAATTTCATCCTAGAGGTAATTTTTGGTTGTGTTAGATTAATTGGTTGCCAAGATAATAATTTTATGAGTATTTCATAGACATTTACCAAACAAATAGCCTCATAATATTATGAGGCATTTTATATACGATAGAAATTCTATTTTAGATGTTGATGGTGCTTAAATGTGAAATATTTGTAATATCGTCTGCGTCTAATGTATATTGGTACAAACCGTTTTGGCCAATTAAGACTAAAATGCCATTGTTAATAATGACATCAAAGCTGTTCACATCGATAGACGTTACTAATTGGGAATCCGTTGGATCAGAGACATCAAAAACCTTAACTTCATTGTCGCAAACAAATAAATAGTCGTTGTAAAGCCCTATACCTATCGGTCTGGTTAAATTTCTTGATGAAACCAATACAGGGTTGGTAACCTCTGTAATATCATAAATCTCTAAAACATTAATATTGGTACCACAACCAATATTGGTATGTAAGGTTACAAAAGCATGCGTATCATTAGCTACAACAGGATCACAGGCCGTAAAATGTTGCACATCTGAAACATAAGCTGGTTCTTCGGCATTGTCTATATTATAAATGAACATTCCATTTCTAGAACCTATATATAAGTAGTTTTCATAATTAAAAAGTGTTTCAATATTAAAACCTATGGACACTGTATTGACTTGTACAGGTTGCTCTCGGTTTACAATGCTAAATACATTAAGGTTGGTGTCATCCACAACATAGAGATAATCTGAATAGAGCGCGAAGCGTGCAAGTGAACCACCTTGACCATTTTCTGTAAATGAAGCGTCATTGGTGCCATCAGAATCACAGTTGACTAAAAACAATACCATAACTAAAATTAAATATATCTTTCTCATAGCGTTTAGTTTATTAGTTCCCAATTAACAATGATATCATCCTGTTCTAAATTGTAGTAAGACATGCCTTCTGGCGACCAAATCTGTGGAAAAACATTCTCTAAACGTTTGGTGATGGTCAATGTTTCGGAAGTGTCATCTATGGTCACGGCAATTAAATCCGTAGCATTATTAATATAAATCACATCTTCTTTAATACTTAAATCTGAAGACCCCAAAACTTTAATAAACCCAATATTTTGTGGGTTTGAGGGGTTTGAATTATTGATAAGATGAAAACCTTCATTCACTTCATTGATAAAAATATAATCGTCCTTAACATATATTTTTCCTGAATTTTCAATAGCTCTTGGTGTGCTTTCAAGAGTTGTAGTGGTTTCAAACACGGATCGTTTCATAATTACAGGTTCATAATTTGAAACCATTGGAAAATCATCATCGTTTCCATCACCCCAAAAAGGAACACAGCTATGAATTAGTACGGTGGATGTCATAAAGAGAAATAGAAAGGATTTTTTCATGTGAAAGGGTGAATTGGTTTTAGTTACCCAATAGATGCAGAAGTATTGAAATGGTTGCGTGCAAAACAAAAAAAATCTTGCCGTTAGACAAGATTCTTAATTTTCATTTTTCAAAATGCTCTAGTAATAAGCATAGCGTCTTACCTTAGAAATATACTTTGCCAAACGAATCACTTGGTGGCTATAACCATATTCGTTATCATACCATATATAGAGTATAACGTTTTTTCCGTCTTTTCTAACAATAGTTGCTTTGCTATCATAAATAGAAGGTGCGGAGCTACCGACAATATCACTCGATACGAGTTCGTCACTCATTTCGTATTTAATCTGTTCCACCAAGTCGCCTTCGAGTGCATACTTTTTCATAATGGTATTCATGCTCTCTACAGAAGTTTCATTTTCTAATTCCAAATTAAGTATGGCCAATGAACCGTTTGGTACCGGAACTCGAATAGCATTTGACGTCAATTTACCTTCAAGCGATGGCAACGCTTTACTTACGGCTTGTCCTGCACCTGTCTCTGTAATGACCATGTTTAAGCCAGCAGCACGACCACGTCTGTATTTATTATGGAAATTATCTACTAAATTTTGGTCATTGGTATAAGCATGAATGGTTTCTAAATGTCCGGTTTTTATGCCAAAAGAATCCTCAACGGCCTTCAATATTGGAGTAATGGCATTTGTGGTGCAAGATGCTGCTGAGAATATTTTAACCTTATCCGGATCGTGCTCTTTTTGGTTAACGCCATGTACAATATTAGGAACACCTTTGCCTGGTGCTGTAAGTAAAACTTTGTCAACACCCTTAGATTTTAAGTGTCTGCCCAAAGCGTCTTTATCTCTAAAAGCTCCAGTATTATCAATAACTAACGCATTAGTTATGCCATATTTTGTGTAATCAATGTCTTCTGGTGCATTTGCCGAAATGATATTTACCGTGGTTCCATTGATAATTAAAGCTGAGTTTTTTAAATCGGTACTGACCATACCAGAAAAATCGCCATGTACAGAATCATTTCTCAATAATGAGGCGCGTTTTTCTAAAACCGTTTCATTAATTTCCCCTCTGGTGACTATGGCTCTTAATCGTAATTGTGTCCCTTTTCCCGTACGTGTCATTAACTCACGTGCTACCAAACGACCAATTCTACCAAAACCATATAGGATAACATCTTTAGGTTCAATGGTTTTGTTGTTTTTTGCATTACCTAATTTATCCGCAACAAAAGCGGTGGCATTGCCGTATTTCTGGTCTTCTAAATGAAACTCATAGGTTAGTTTTCCGATATCCAGTTTAGCAGGAGGTAAGGTTAGCGCACTAATGGCTTGAGCAATTTCAACCGAATCGAATATAGAAATTGGTTTCTGAACAAATTCGCCAGCATATTCATGCAAATTCAAAATCTCGCTCACATTTCTATCTATAAGTTGATTTCTGAATAAAACCAGTTCGATTGACTTATCATACCATAAGTCGCTCACAATTTTTATAAATTCTACCGTCGCCCTTCGACGGTCTGCCTGAAACGCTAACTCTTTTTCGTAAGTGTCATTAAAACCCATATGTTGTTTAATTTATAGTGGTTATATTTTGCGAAAATACTATATTTCAAACGTTTTCGTAGTACATTTTGTCGAAAATAAAAACCCTTCAAAGAATATTACTTTGAAGGGTTAATTGGGTATGTGAATGCGTTGTTTTTATCTAAAGTTAAAAACTACTTTTTCCCCATCTGTGTTTATCACTTCAATTTGAAGCGGTTCATTATACTGTCTTGTTTTAATAGCACTTTGAGCATCGTCAATGGAATATAATTTTTTGCCATTGATTTTTGTGATGATGCTACCTTCTTCAACGCCATTCTTGTTCCAAGAGAGCTTATTCGATTTATCCAACTTTGAAATTTTTACACCATATTCAGTATTGAAACGTTTCAAGTCTTTGTCCGCTGCATTTTTAATTAAACCTATCGTTGGCAACATATAGCTTGAAGGTTTCAATAAGGTAACGGGTACGATTTCTTCGTCTCCATCTCTTAGTAAAGTGACGTTCACCACATCATCTGGACTTTTGGTTTTTAAATATCCTGTTAAATCCGAAAACTTATTGATATCAACATTATCAACTTTCTTAATAATGTCTCCAGATTGAATGCCTGCTTCTTCTGCGCCAGTATCTTCTTGCACTTCACTTACATAAAATCCTTCTGTTGTTTCTGTGCCTAATTCTTCTGCTGCTTTACTATTTAAAGCACCACCAACAACACCAAGAATGCCATTTTGCACATTACCATACTCCATAATATCGTTCACAATTTTCCGAGCAATATTACTTGGAACAGCAAATGAATACCCAATATAAGAACCAGTTTGAGAAGATATTGCTGTATTAATCCCAATTAAATCACCATTGGTATTTACCAATGCACCACCAGAATTTCCAGGGTTGACAGCAGCATCTGTTTGTATAAATGATTGGGAATGGTTACCAGATAAATCTCTAGATTTTGCACTAATAATACCTGCAGTAACCGTAGAATTCAAGTTAAACGGATTTCCAACAGCTAAAACCCATTCTCCGATTTTCGCATTATCAGAATCGCCAAAGGCCATAAATGGCAGGTCGTCGTCAGTATCTATTTTCAATAATGCGATGTCAGTAGTTTCATCTGTACCAATCAGCTCAGCACTGTATGATTTATTATCGTTTAGCGTGATACTGATTTCATTGGCATTTTTTATCACGTGGTTATTGGTCACTATATAACCTGTTGGCGAAATTATGACGCCGCTACCAGTACCAACTTGCGCACGTTGTGAGCTACGACCGTAAAACAAGTCGCGCATGGATGTTGGTCCAGTTAAAATTGCCGTATTTTTTACGTGTACTACAGCATCCAAGGATTTCTCTGCAGCATCTACAAAATTTGGAGCCATAACAGAATTACTGGTAACTGAATTATTTGTAGGAACAAAAACAGGAAAGTCAGACGACTGTTCAACCGCTAATGGTTGTGATTCATTTTCAATAAAAAGTTTGTAACCTCCCAAAGTCAATAAACCACCTAGAACTGAAACAAAAACTAAAGTTAGGATCTTCTTCATATTTTATTTGATTTAAGTATTACTATTCATTTTTACTAACGATTAAAATTAGAAATTTATTGATTTCAATTTTATATTTAACGACTTTTTAACGTCAACTTTAACGACCGTTTAACAAGTCGTTTTACCACCTAATATTCTTATATTTGCCTTTAATTATGAAAATGACATTTTATAAATATCAAGGAACAGGTAACGATTTTATTATCGTAGATAACCGTTTGCAGATTATAAACAAAAATGATACCAAACGTATTGAGCAGCTATGCGACCGAAGATTTGGCATAGGAGCGGATGGCTTTATTTTGCTGGAAAATGACGATAATACAGCTTTTAAAATGATCTATTACAACGCGGATGGTAATCAAAGCAGCATGTGTGGTAATGGAGGAAGGTGCATCGTTGCTTTTGCCAACTTTTTAGGGATTATTAAGGATGAAGCCGAATTTATGGCCATTGATGGATTGCATAAAGCAAAGATTGAAAACGAAACCGTTCATTTGCAAATGCAAGATGTTTCTGATATTCAAACCTTCGACAATCATCAGTTTTTAGATACAGGTTCGCCACATCATGTGGAAATGGTTTCAGATATAGCTGATTATAATGTGAAAGCTAAAGGTTCGGAAATTAGATACGGCCAACCTTATAATGCCGTTGGTAGTAATGTGAATTTTGTAGAACAACTAACAACGGATAATTTTGCTGTGAGAACTTATGAAAGAGGCGTGGAAGATGAAACGTTTTCTTGCGGAACAGGAGTTACAGCTGTGGCTTTAGCCATGCACAATAGTGGAAAAACGGAGAACACTTCGGTTAATTTGAAAACACCAGGAGGTCAACTTAGAGTAAGCTTTGATAGTAATGATAATGGTTATCACAATATCTGGTTGATTGGACCAGCAGTACAAGTATTTAAAGGCGATATAGAATGGTAAGCCTAAAAGGAGAACAAATTTATTTAAGAGCTTTGGAACCTGAGGATTTAGAGTTCGTTTATGGCATTGAGAATGACACAGCACTTTGGCACTTAAGCGATACCCAAACACCATATTCTAGATTTTTAATTAAGCAATATCTCGAAAATGCGCAACAGGATATTTTTGAAGCGAAACAACTACGTTTGGCAATTTGTAATTCAAAAAATGAAACGATTGGTTTAATTGATGTGTTTGATTTCGATATTAAAAATAAGCGTGCAGGTATCGGAATATTGATTCAAGATGAAGGCAATCGGAATCTTGGTTATGGTAAAGAAGCCTTAAATTTATTGATAAACTACTGTTTTCAAACCTTGCATTTACATCAAGTTTATGCTAATATTTCAGAAGATAATTTAGCCAGTTTAAATTTGTTCGAAGCTAATGGTTTCAAAAAAATAGGATTAAAAAAAGAGTGGCGTTTCAATGGAAAGAACTTCACAAATGAATATCTATTACAACGAATTAACGATTAACTATGTACATTAAAAAAATTCTATGGGCAGTTGCTCTCATTGGTTTGGTGGTTTGTGGCGTGTTTGCCTATTACATATATAATGCGATGTTTGCTCCAAACACAACATTCAATAATGAAGTTGCCTACATTTATGTGCCAACCAATGCCGATTATGCAGAAGTCCGTTCACAATTAGAACCACTATTAGAAGATATTGATGCGTTTGATGCTTTGGCCAATCAAAAAAAATATACGACCAATATAAAAGCGGGCCGTTTTGCCATTTCTAAAGGCATGAACAATAATGACATCATCAACTCCATCCGAAGTAAAAATCTTCCGTTGAAAATTGCGTTCAATAATCAGCATAATTTAGCAGATTTAGCAGGACGAATAAGTACACAGATTGAAGCCGATAGTTTGCAATTGTTAACGGCAATGACAGATGACAAGTTTTTATCTAAAAACGGTTTCAACAAAGCAACAGCTTTAGGGATGTATTTGCCAAATAGTTATGAGTTTTTCTGGAATACCTCTGCGGAAACCTTTAGGGATAGAATGTTAACAGAGTACAACCGATTCTGGACCGATAACAGAAAAGCCAAAGCTAAAAAACTGAATTTAACCCCAAATGAAGTTATAACCTTAGCATCAATTGTACACGAAGAATCCAAGCAAGCCGATGAGCAGCCAAGAGTCGCTGGCGTCTATCTCAATAGATTGCGAATAGGTATGCCTCTACAAGCCGACCCAACATTGAAGTTTGCGGCTTATCAATTGCCTTTATATAAAAACACCATTATAAGGCGTGTTTTAAATGTACATAAAAGCATCGATTCCCCATACAATACTTATAAAAACACAGGATTACCTCCAGGACTAATAGCCATGCCAGATTTATCGGCAATTAAGGCGGTTTTAAATCCTGAAAAACATAGCTATCTTTACTTTGCTGCCGATGCCAAACGCTTAGGTTACCACAAATTTGCTAAAACATTAGGTCAGCATAATAATAACGCAAGGGCATATCAAAGGTATTTGTCTTCTCAAGGGATTAATAAATAAGGTGTGATGCGGGTTTTATGCCATACCGTTTTGTTCTTATTGGCTAGTACCTCGTTGTTTTCACAATCTAAATTCAACTCATTTTTAAAGCCTAGTGATTCACTAAATCTATCGCGCAGAAATACGGTTGTTATTACGCAGACAGCTTTAGCTTCAACAACATTGATTGGGCTCAATCAATTATGGTATGCCGATTATCCGCGTTCCAATTTTAAAACCTTGAACGATAGTGGCGAGTGGTTGCAAATGGATAAAATGGGTCATGTGTTTTCGTCCTATCAATTAGGAAGGTTGGGAGCGAACACCTTAAATTGGGCAGGAGTAGGTAAAAAAGACCAGTTACTTTATGGAGCTACTTTAGGATTTGGATTTCTCACAATCGTTGAAATTATGGACGGTTTTTCTGAAGAATGGGGTTTTTCTTGGAGCGATATGGCAGCAAATGCCGCAGGAACAGGATTGTATGTTGGTCAAGAATTACTATGGAATGAACAACGTATGGTATTGAAATATTCATTTCATAGGACTCAATATGCAAAACAGCGTCCCAATAAATTAGGCAATGGATTTTCTGAGGAATTTCTAAAAGATTATAATGGGCAAACCTATTGGTTGAGTGCCAATATCAATTCGTTTTTAAGAACAGAAACAATTCCCAATTGGTTGAATGTCGCTTTCGGTTATGGCGCAGAGGGCATGTTAACAGGAGAAGCAAATGACCCTCTGTTTTTAAACCAGAATAGAAGACGTCAATTTTACTTAAGTTTAGATGTCGATTTAACACGGATTAAAACAAATTCTAATGTTTTGAAAACCATTTTCGATGTTTTTAACGCGATAAAGGTGCCTTTTCCTGCTTTGGAACTAAATAATAAGGGCCATGTAAAATGGCATTATATCTACTTTTAAAGAGGTTTTTAAACACTTAACCGACTGATTTTCAATTATTACAAAAATGTCGTATATTTGCACGCGAATTTTGTAAGATAGTTTGGGGAAACGTTTTACAGTAAAAATTTAGCTGTTATGACTATAAATAGCGTTAAGAATTTTATCATGCCATTTACAATTTGTTTGCTTGCTGCATTAGCATTGTATCCAAATCCGTCTCTTGATCCTGAGACTTATTCTACAGAAGGATTAGAACTCAATTACAACATTTCTGAAGAATTAGCTATGGTTGGTCAAGACCATACTTTTAAGCAGAGCTTGTTTACACCACATTTAGGAAAATCTTTTGAAGGCTTTAAGGAAGCTTTAGCGTTTAAGGAATCTAGAGGTGATTATTTTACAGTTAATACTTTAGGTTATTTAGGTAAATACCAGTTTGGTGCTGAGACCTTAAAATTAATTGGGATTTATACGCCGAATCAGTTTTTATACAATCCAGAATTGCAAGAAAAAGCGTTTGTTGCCAATGCGAAACGAAATAAATGGGTTCTTAGAAAAGATATTAAACGCTTTGAAGGGAAACAGATTGGTGGCGTAAAAGTAACTGAATCTGGTATTTTAGCGGCCGCTCACTTGGCAGGTCCTGGAAATGTAAAAAAGTTTCTACGCAGTTATGGCGGCAATAATCTTTCTGATGCCTACGGTTCTTCCGTTAAGTTTTATATGAAAAAGTTTTCGGGATATGATACGTCTATGATTACTCCTGATAAGAAAGCAAGGGTTACTTTATAAATTCGAAAATCCAAAAAGTCAAATTGACTATTTCAATCGTAAATGGTGCTTGTTGTGCGTTTCTAAGATCTATCAGTCTTTTTGAATAATAAAAATAGCAGGTCGCTTGTGCAGGTCTTCTTTATTATGTTTCCAGTCGTTTGCGGTTTTGGTTTTAATGAATTCTGTTGGTAAAGTTAAATCACAAGCCACACAAATTCGCGTATTTGGATGAAGCGAATTGACTAAATCTTCAAGCATCTTCATGTTTCTATATGGTGTTTCAATAAAAATTTGAGCTTGATTGTGTTCAGAAGATAAACGTTCCAAACTTTTTAATTTCGACTTTCTTTCATTTTTATCAATTGGCAAATACCCATTAAATGTAAAACTTTGCCCATTCATACCAGAACCCATTAAGGCGAGTAGAATGGAAGAAGGGCCAACCATCGGTACTACTTGAATGTCCATGTGGTGCGCTAAACTTACAATGTCGGCTCCAGGATCAGCAATAGCAGGACAGCCAGCTTCTGAGAGCAAACCAATTGAGATACCTTCTAAACAAACATTCAAATAGGTATTGCGCTCGGCTTCAGTAGTATATTTATTTAATACTTGAAGCTTTAACGACGGTTGTGATTTACCAGATGATATTCGTTTTATAAAGCGACGTGCTGTTTTTTCATTTTCTACGATGTAATAATTGAGATCCTCAATGATTTTTTTAATTGAAATAGGTAATACTTCAAGAGGTGGATTATCACCTAATCGTGTTGGTATAAGATATAATTTTCCTTTTGGGCTGCTCATTAATTTATAACCAGTTTATGTGTGCTTTGTATTCCGTTTTCAGTATTGATTTTTAAAACATAAATACCATTAGAGAGTTGGGAAGTGTTTACTTTTTGAATGATTTTGCCAGTGTGTTGAACCCTTTTTATGGTTTTACCTTGTATGTCGTAGATTGTTATTTTTGTTGAATTATCGATGCCATTAGTTGAGCCAAAATTAATATTCAAGATGTCTTTTGTCGGATTTGGATAAATCGATATTGAGGATAATAAATCATCTTCAATACTTAAAGTAGTATCGGTAAGTTGGTAAATATTGCCCGAATCCAAATCTGCTACATAAATTTCTCCGTTGATATCTTCACCAAAGGCGGTCCATTGGCCGGAAAAATCTTCAAATGTTCTATCCCAATTTCCTGTAGCATCATTAAATTCTAAAAAAGCGATTTCACCACTACAGATATCTGCAAAGAAATACAGACCATCAAAGTTAGGATACATTGCCCCTCTATATCTATAACCTCCAGTAATTGAGCATTTTGGTGCCCCATCACTGAAATGGGCATAACCACTAACTGGATAGGTGTAAGCACTTGGGTCAGTGCAGTCATCTAGGTTGTAAGGACCATTGCCCTCATAACATCTCCAACCATAATTTAGTCCAGTAGCTGCTTCGGTCGGAGAGACCATATTAATTTCTTCATAGGCGTTTTGACCAACGTCTGCAATCCACATGTCGTCAGTTAGTCGATCGAAAGAAAATTTCCAAGGATTTCTTAAGCCATAGGCAAAAATCTCCGGACTTACATCGGAATCACCAACAAAAGGATTACTCGATGGAATACTGTAATTTTCATTTGCTGTGGTGGCATCAATATCTATTCTAAGAATTTTGCCTAATAGGTTTAAGGTATTTTGTCCGTTATCATCTGGATCTCCACCAGAGCCACCATCGCCCGAAGAAATATATAAATAGCCATCAGAACCAAATGCTAAATCGCCACCATTATGATTGCTGTAAGGTTGCGTATAGGATAAGATTGGCAGTTCTGAATTAGGGTCTGCTAGTAAAGGATTAGCAGTATCTCTAGTAAATCTAGAAATTTCAGTATTTCCAGAGTTGTTGATGTAGTTTACAAAAAAGTAACCATTTGCAGCGTAGTTAGGATGAAAAGCCAAACCTAAAAGGCCTCGCTCATTTCCAGTATTTATAACAAGATTGTCAATGTCCAAGAAAGGCGTACTTTCAACCGTACCATCCGCATTAATGATCTTTATTAAACCATCTTGTTCTACGATATAAAGCTTATCATCACCAGCATGCTTAATACTTACAGGTCGATTAAAACCAGAGGCATGGAGCTCTAGATCCAAATCTTGTGCGTAGCTAAAAGGAATGAATAAAAATATAATTAACAGTAATAGTATGTAAGTTTTCATTGCAAATTAATAAAGGATTAGGCACTAATTTACAAAAAAAGACCTTTATATTAAGAGATATTTTCTGCTTTAGTTTTTGTGGCCCTTTAAATCTTCTGCCAATATGGAGCAAGTCTCCTCAACAAGATTGTAAACGTATTCAAAATCACTTTGCTCACCATGATAAGGGTCTGGCATATTTTTGTTCTGGATGGATGTATTGGCTTCAAGGAATAATTTCACTTTACTGATATCATTGTTATTTCTAGCTAGACTGATGATGTCAGTATAGTTTGATTGATCCATAGCATAGATATAATCAAAGGTATCAAAATCTGAAACTTTAAATTGTCTTGCGGATTGTGTGCTAATATCCAAACCATACTTTTTAGCTACTGAAATAGAGCGTTTGTCTGGAGTGTTTCCTAAATGGTAAGCACCTGTGCCTGCGGAATCGACATAAAAATGAGTTTCAGGAAGTTTAGATTGCAAAATACCGTGAGCTAAAGGCGAACGGCAAATATTCCCTAAACATACCATTAAGATACGTGTCATAATAAACGGTAATTAAAGTGCTAACTTTTTGGATAGATCTTCAACATACTTTCTGAATTGCTTATCTGTTGAAGATAAGTTGTCAACGGTTTTACAAGCATGTAATACAGTAGCATGGTCGCGTTGCCCAATTTGAGAACCAATACTCGCCAAGGATGCTTTGGTGTATTTTTTAGCAAAGAACATGGCCAATTGACGTGCCTGTACAATATGACGTTTTCTTGTTTTGGATTGAAGTGTATTCACATCCATTTGAAAATAATCTGAAACCACTTTCTGAATGTAGTCTATAGATACTTCACGTTTCGTGTTTTTAACAAACTTCTCTACGATATCTTTTGCAAGATTGATAGTGATTTCTTTTTTATTGAAAGACGATTGCGCAATTAATGAAATAATGGCACCTTCCAGTTCCCTAACATTGGTTTTAATATGTTTAGCCACATATTCTATAATGTCTTCTGGCATTTCAACACCATCTCTATATAATTTGTTCTTTAAAATAGAAACTCTAGTTTCAAAATCTGGGGTTTGCAATTCAGCAGAAAGTCCCCATTTAAAACGTGATAACAAGCGCTGTTCAATATCCTGCATATCCACAGGCGCTTTGTCACTCGTTAAAATAACTTGTTTTCCGTTTTGGTGCAAATGGTTGAAAATATGGAAGAAAACATCTTGCGTTCCTGTTTTACCAGATAAGAACTGTACATCATCAATAATTAGTACATCTATAATTTGATAGAAGTGAATAAAATCATTTCTGTTGTTCTTTTTTACAGAATCAATATATTGTTGGGTGAATTTCTCCGCTGAAATATATAGTACTGTTTTTTCAGGATATTTGTCTTTTATATCCACACCAATAGCATGCGCCAAATGCGTTTTTCCTAAACCAACGCCTCCAAAAATTAATAAGGGATTAAAAGACGTTCCTCCAGGTTTATTCGCGACAGCGATTCCTGCGTTTCTGGCCAGTCGGTTAGAGTCTCCCTCAAGGAAGTTCTCAAAACTGTAACTTGGGTTGAGTTGAGATTCAATCTTAACATTTCTGATGCCAGGAATTATAAAAGGATTTTTTAATTCAGGACTTTTATTGTTAAAGGGTACATCAACATCTTGCGATTTTACGGCAGAACGATTTGAACTTGGAATCTTCTCTGTAAAAGGTTGTTTGTTGCCATAGGTGTTTTCCATTTTAATAACGTACACCAATTTAGCATCTGTACCTAACTCTTTAGTTAGTGAAACCTTCAAGATTTTTACATAATGCTCTTCTAGCCACTCATAGAAAAATTTACTAGGTACTTGGATACTTAAAGCATTACCGGAGAGCTTCACTGCATCTATAGGTTCAAACCAAGTTTTGTAGGCTTGTGGTTGTATATTATCTTTTATAAAAGCGAGACAATTACTCCATACAGATTGCGCTGTGATCTCCATTCGTTAAGTTAAATTTTTCGTTGTTAGTTCGATTAGCAAAAAAAAAGAGAAAAGGGATTCTCTTGTAGTTTTCAACAGGACAAATATGTGAACAAAATTCTTAAAAAAAAAATCTTATTTCATAGAATCTTTAGATTTTTTTCCTCATGTTTAAAACATCTGAAAATTACAAAATTATATCTAAACAAACGTATATAAATGAAATTTAACGAAACAAAAATAAGAGTTCGCTATGGCGAGACAGACCAGATGGGAGTTGTGTATCACGCTAATTACGCGGTGTATTTCGAGGTGGGTAGAACTGAGTGGTTACGGGAGTTTGGACTTAGTTACAGTGGGATGGAAGCCAACGGTATTATGCTTCCAGTAATTTCGCTGGCGATAAACTACAAAAATTCAGCACGTTATGATGATGTGCTTAAAGTAAAAACCACACTCAAAAAGATGCCAACTGCTTCGATAGAATTTGAGTATGAATTACATAATCAATCTGATGTTTTATTGGCAACTGGAAGCACAATTTTAGCTTTTATTGATGTAAAGAAGAATAGGCCTACGAGATGTCCAAAATATCTTTTAGACCAACTGCAAAAATATTCGTTATAATTCTTTGATGTCAACACCGAAAAATTGATCGAACATATCAAATACTTTAGAACTGTGGCTTTTTCTGACAGATATTTCTAACAAGCAATTTAATTCTAAAGTTTGATTAATGATTTCAACGTCGTTTTCTTTCAATAATCGCATAACTTTGCTCATATTCTTATATTCAAATTTGAGCTGATAGTCTCTTTTGATTGTTCGTTCTACAATTTTGGAAGCTTCCATGGCTAATTGTGCTCCTGTTCTGTACGCATTTATTAATCCTCCGACGCCTAATTTTACACCGCCATAATAACGAATCACAACAATTAAGATATTGGTTACTTCAAAAGATTGGATCTGTCCGTAAATTGGCATTCCTGCAGAGTTATTAGGTTCGCCGTCATCATTTGCTCTATAGTGAATGGTTTCTGTTCCAATCTGGTAGGCATAACACCAATGTCTGGCAGCATAATGTTCTTTTTTTAATTCTTCTAGGTGTTGTTTAATTTGCTCTTCGTTGGTTACAGGAAATGCAAAACCATAGAATTTGCTGTTTTTGTCCTTAAACAATTCGCCTTGCGCTGGTTTTGTAATTGTTTTATAAATATCGTTTTCTATCATATTATAAACTGTTGGTACGATTTCAACAAAAATACAATTATAGAAATCGCTAATTTTTTAAATGTATGAATTATGCACTGTTGATAATAACAAATACTTCATTAACCATCAATAATCTAGGAGGTTTCAAACCTATTTTGGTTGTTGCATTTAACATAAATTATTTTATTTATAATTTATGTTAATTATATTTGAAGAAAAAAAAAGAGTTATGAAAAAGATAGTATGTCTATTAATCGCCTTTGCTTTTAATGTTATTACAGCACAAGAAACTATAGGCTTGATTTATAATGATATTAATGAGTCTAAGTCAGAGGGTTATACCTTATTTAATCCAGGATCGGATGACAGGGTTTTTCTCATAAATAATTGTGGGGAGGTTTTTAATGAATGGACCTTTTCTGGTCAAACCAGTAGACAGGCTTACTTACTAGAAAACGGAAACTTATTACAAAGTAGTGGAACTCATGCTGATTTAAGAGATTGGAGCAACAATATAATTTGGAGTCTTGATTTAATGGCAGTATTTGGTTTTAGGGCTCATCATGATATCGAACCATTGCCAAATGGAAATTTTTTAATATTAGTTAGAGATGGTTATACTAATATTGAGATGTTCGCAGAAGGCCTAGATACCTCATACCTTAATGATACTTTAGTACTTGAAAGAATTATAGAAATCGAACCTGTTGGGATAGATTCTGCTAACATAGTATGGGAATGGAAACTTTTTGATCATCTAGTACAGGAATTTGATAGTACTAAACCTAATTATGGGATAGTCGCAAATAATCCCCAGTTGTTAGATTTGAATTATGAAGATGGGCATGGCTCGAATCCCATACACGCAAATGCGATTGATTATAACGAAGAATTAGATCAAATTGCGGTTTCTGCGAGACATCTCTGCGAAGTATTTGTAATAGATCATAGTACAACAACGGCTCAAGCAGCATCTCACACTGGCGGAATTTATGGAAAAGGTGGTGATTTTCTTTGGCGATGGGGAAATCCAGAAGTTTATGGCAAAGGTACAAGCGCTGATAAAAAATTGGGCAAACAGCATGATATAAAATGGATTACTGAAGGTCCTCATCAGGGTAAAATGTCAGTATTTAGTAATGATGGTTATGGAAATGATGTTACAGCGTCATCTGTTCATATAATTGACCAAAACGATACCAATGGCGTTTACAGTTTAAGTTCAGGAAAATTTTTACCAGACACTTATTTTTGGTCATGGAGTGGTACAATATTGGATGAAGTGATGCATGCTGGTGCGCAATGTGGTGTACAAATTATGTCTAATGGTAATGCATTAATCAATGAATCTGATATAGGGAGAATATCAGAAATAGATATGCAAGGCAATGTAATTTGGGTTTATAAAATTCCGGTAGGTGCAGGAAATACGTTCAATCAATTTGAAATGCCCATCGGAAATGGAGCATTCAGAGCTAATCGATATTCAGAAGATTATAGCGGTTTTGATGGTGTAACCTTTAATAATACAGGAATTATTGAAGATATTAATTCTATTTCTGATAATTGTGTTGAACTTTTATCTCTCGATAATTCTTATTTTAGCAATTTACAGGTTTATCCAAATCCTACTAAAGACATTTTGAATTTTGATTTTAACAAACGTATAGATCTTATTGAGGTTTACGATTTGTCTGGAAAAACTGTTTTAAGTAAAGTTGATTCTGAATTTATCAATTTAGAAAATTTGGTAAATGGTCTGTACATCATTAAAATTTCTACTCATGGAAAATCTGAGTTTTTTAAGATAATGAAGAATTAATTTTTTCGATAGCATGAGTGGCAAAAGACTCAATAAAACATGTTGTGGTTAAACAAATCCAATTGTATTGGTTTTAAAATCCTTTTGTAAATATCGTTTTCCATTATGATAATGTGACTAATAGAATTGAAATTAGAGCCAAGACAATACCAATCCAGTTCATTTTAGAAATTTTTTCTTTAAACAGCACTAATCCAATTAATGTCGAAAGTGCCAAAATCCCAATATGATTAATGGTAAATAAGGTTGAGCTTTCTGTGTTTTCAACGCGTAAGGCCATCAGCAAAAAATGGATAGATCCATAGTTTACAATACCTAAAACGATTCCAAAAGGAATAACGTTTAGTTTATAAGGGCTTTTAGATTTAAGTGCTTTTCCCGTAGAAAGAATTACACCAATTATTGCAGCCATAGCAAAAATAGTAGCAGAGAATAGAGGAATGTTATCATTTGGCGCAAAATAATTTATCGATGTGTCTATAATACCTGAACCCAAAAACAGAATAATAGGTAGGTAAATGGATTGCGTTAGTACTATATTTCCTTTTTGTTTTACGGAGGTTAAATAAACAGCAACTAAGGCAATGACAATTCCCAAGATTTTTTGAAAACTAACACTTTCATTAAATACTATAATACCAAAAACAATAGGGATAATAACGCTCATTTTACTGGCAACGGACGCGACTGAAAGCCCGTTTTTCTGTGCCGTTAAAGCCATGACATTAAATATGGCAATAAACAAAAAGCCAAGCATTATGGCTGCCACAAACCAATCCGACTGTATGATTTCTGAAGGAACAATCTTGCCTTTATAAAGTAGGTAGCCACAAAAGCAAGCTGTAAAATAATTGACAACAATAGCGTGTAAGGTGTTGATGTTATATTTTTTCAACAACTTAAATACTACAAAAATGGCTGTAGAGGATAGAATACTAATGAGTAAATAAATCAAAAGAGCTCTTTTTTGGTTTCAAATAGTGTGACTACATCTTCTGAGGTTTCATCAATATTCCAAGTGTGGAAACCCATGGCGTCAGCAGTATCCGTATTGGCCTTGGTGTCATCAATAAAAAGACATTCATTGGCGATAAGGTTATTTTCTTTTAGCACAAATTCAAAAATGTCCCTATTTGGTTTTCTAAGGTTAATTTCTTGGGACAAATAAAACACATCAAAACAATCTTGAAATTCATTAAAAAATGGAATTTTCTGCTTTATGAAATCAATGTGCATATTATTGGTATTGCTCAATAACATGAGTTTATAATCCTTTTGAAGTGCTAAGTTTTTAATGAATTCAAATCTATGTTCTGGAAAATCTTTAAGGATATAATTCCAAGCCTCAATAATATCGGTTTCTCTCAGGTCTGAAAATTTAGCGTTATAAAATTGAATGAATTCTGAAGTTGAAATCTTTCCAACCTCATATAGTTCATTAGTTTTTATCATATCCGCTTCAAAAGTTTCAAGTTGAAATAATTCCAAAGCGTTTTTCATCGCACCTTGTTTATCCAAGTTGATAAACACATCGCCAAAATCGAAAATCAGTGTTTTAATCATATTCATTTCCCAAGAAATTGGGAGTCTCATTTTTTTAGTTAGTTATATAAGCTTTAGAAACCTGCTAGGCTTTTTAAAGCAGCTCGGTCATGGTCTGAGTATCTTTAATTTATCATCTAAAATTCTTGTTTCCGAAATTAATCGCCCTTTCAGCTTTGGTGCTTTTACACCTTCATCAAATTCAACAAGACCTTTAAAAACCCTTGCTTCATCCCAAAGATTTTCATCAATAAACGTTTGAAGCATTTTTGCGCCACCTTCAATAATTACAGAGTTAATATTCCTCTTGTATAAAGTAGCAACAATTTGTTTTGCAATTGAATTCTTCAAATTCCAATCGATAAATTCCAAATTACAATTATTGCATCTTCCGACTTCGGTCATTTGTCTTTCTTCAATATTTTTCATGCTTCGTGCTTCCAACTTCGAGCTTAAAACAATCGTTTCAGCTTCATTATCAAACACCTTATAATCTTTACCCAACTTTAAATTCTTATCTAAAACCACTCTGATTGGATTGTGACCTGTCCAGTCCCTAACCGTTAAACTAGGATTGTCTTCAATAACTGTATTAGTTCCCACTAAAATCGCTTGTTCTTCAGCGCGCCACTTATGCACTAGTTGGCGCGAGTAATTGTTGGTAATCCAAACCGGCTTTTTTTCGTCCTTATGAATTGGTGCCATAAATCCATCAGCAGTTTCCGCCCATTTCAATATAATATAAGGACGCTTTTTATTGTGATAGGTAAAAAAACGTTTGTGGTGATTTTTACATGCTTCTTCCAAAACGCCAACAATCACATGGCAACCTGAAGCTTCGAGTTTAGCGATCCCTTTTCCGGAAACTTCAGGATTATCGTCCACACAGCCAATAACTACATTCGGAATTTTATGTGCTATAATTAAATCGCTACAAGGTGGTGTTTTTCCAAAATGACTACAAGGTTCCAGTGTAACGTAAAGCGTGCCTTTTGCTAAAAGCGTTTTGTCCTTCACTGAATTTATGGCATTCACTTCGGCATGATGGCCACCATATTCACTGGTAAACCCTTCGCCAATAATCGAATCCATGTAAACAATCACAGCACCAACCATAGGGTTAGGCCTTGTGCTTCCCAATCCGTTTTTGGCAATTTCCAAACAGCGCTTTATGTAGTTTTCGTGGGTTGTCAATTAGAGTTTTAGTTTTACATCCTGGATTTCATCAACTGTGTAGGTTGAGGAATAACCCATAATCTTATATTTTATTTCACCTTTGTAATGCACTTTTAGACTTTGGGAAAGTAAACTGCCTAATAAACTTCCCAGGTTTTTATCAGAGATTATACTATCGGTTGGTACGTTTACAGTGAGTGGAATTGTGAAATTTTCTCTTTTTGGGACATCGAATTCATCTGAAATCACAGAAGCCACCTGCAAATCATTGATGTAAACTTTTAAATCATCCGTTTTTAAAGTGCCGCCAATATCATTTTTATTTAGAAAAAAAGCATCTGCTTTAAGGGTAATGTTTTTAGAGTTAGAGTCAACGACTTGAATGTTATCGAGTTTAAGAAATTCGGGTTTTTCGGTTACCGAACAGTTGAAAAGTACTGTAAAAGTTAGGAAAAACATTAAGAATCTTTTAAACATAAAATTGTTTTTATATGTATTTTTGGATATGCAGGAAAATGTCATTTTCAGTTGTGGTCGCTGAGCGAAGTCGAAGCGACTAGAAATTTTTTAAAATTAAACCAGTGCGTAAAGATACTATTGTTATTCGAGAAATTGAAGCTAAGGACAACCCTAAAATTGCCAAGGCCATTCGTTCGGTTTTAGTGGAAATGGGAGCGCCAAAAGTTGGAACTGCTTATGAAGATACCGCTTTAGATCGCATGACGGAAACTTATGGCGCATCTAATAAGATTTATTTTGTAGTGGAAAAGAATGATGATATTATTGGAGGCGCAGGAATTGCGCCTTTAGATCATTACGATGGTAATGTGTGCGAATTGCAAAAAATGTATTTTATGCCAAAAGCTAGGGGAAAAGGTTTGGGAACTGAAATGATGGAAAAATGTCTTGAATTTGCCAAGCAAACTGGTTTTGACCAATGTTATTTAGAAACCTTACCCTATATGGACGATGCACGTAAATTATATAGAAAAGTAGGTTTTGAAAGTATTGAGAAGCCCATGGGAAATACGGGTCATTATTCCTGTACGGTTTGGATGCTAAAAGATTTGTGATTAAGGATGAAAAATTTTGGGCTTAGGCGTTTGTTAGTATTTTTATAAGAAATAGAAATGCTACAAAGTGAATAGTTTTAACTAAACCAATGTCCAAAATAATTGCTTATTGCTGTATAGAAATAATTTATGATAAATTTTAAGATTTGTTTATTTATAAACCCTATCTGTCTCTCGGTTATTTACAATCAAGTCTTGATTCTAGAATCTATAAGCGAGGCGGTCAAGAATCTATAATTAAAACAATTGAATATTAATAATGTTATTGAAAGACCTTCAAAATATATTTCATAAAGAACTAGATGCTATTTACGGTAAAGAAGAAGTGAACAGTTTTTTCTACTTGTGTACGGAACATTATCTAAATGTACTAAGAATTCAGTTAACCTTAGAGCCAGAATTCACAATCGCAAAACCTGAAACCGAAACCTTTTTTACGGTTTTGGAAGAATTAAAACAGCAAAAACCCATACAATATATACTAAGGGAAACGGAATTCTATGGATTACCTTTTAAAGTGAATGAGCACGTGCTGATTCCAAGACCTGAAACGGAAGAATTGGTCGATTTAATTATCAAATGTCATTCAGAGCGAAGCGAAGAATCTCAAATTAAGATCTTAGATATCGGAACTGGCTCTGGTTGCATTGCCATTTCATTGGCTAAATATTTGGTAAACGCACAGGTTTATGCTTTAGATGTAAGTATAGAGGCTTTGAAAGTGGCAAAAGAAAATGCTGAGCTCAATAACGTAAAAATCACATTTATTGAAGCTGATATTTTGAACGAATCTGCTTGGAATTTAGTTTTTAAAAATTTGGAACTTGATATCGTAGTGTCTAATCCGCCTTATGTCAGGGAACTGGAAAAGCAAGAGATAAAACCTAACGTTTTGGATAACGAACCACATTTGGCGTTGTTTGTAAAAGATGATAATCCATTAGTATTTTATAAAGCGATTACCAACTTTGCTAAGGAAAATCTAAAAGAAAACGGTCAGTTATATTTTGAAATTAATCAATATCTTGGAAAAGAAACCAGGCAGTTATTAGATGATGCTGATTTTAAAGTTGTTGATTTAATTAAGGATTTGAATGGAAATTATAGAATGTTGAAGGGGAAGAGGAATTAAAAGATTAATGCATAAATAATAATAGTTTCATAGAAATTCATAATGACAGCAAAACAAAAAATAGAAACCTTAAGGGAAGAACTACGTCAGCACAACTACAATTACTACATTTTAGATGAGGCGACGATTAGCGATTACGAATTCGATATAAAACTAAAGGAACTTCAAGCTCTGGAGGAGCAGCATCCTGAATTTTTCGATGCCAATTCGCCAACACAACGCGTTGGTGGTACAATTACCAAGAATTTTAAAACAACGGTTCACGATTTTAGAATGTATTCCTTGGATAATTCCTATTCCAAAGAAGATTTGTTGGATTGGGAAACCAGAATTAAAAAAATGGTCGATGGTGAGGTCAATTATACCTGCGAGCTGAAGTACGATGGCGCTTCCATGAACCTTACTTACGAGAATGGTAAATTATTAAGAGCAGTCACACGAGGCGATGGTGTACAAGGTGATGAAGTCACAGCGAACCTGAAAACTATAAATACGGTACCGTTACAGTTAAAGGGCGAGTATCCCGAACGGTTTGATATAAGGGGAGAGGTTATTCTGCCCATTGAAGGCTTCTTAAAAATGAACGAAGAACGCATTGCGAATGACGAAGAGCCTTACCGAAATCCGAGAAATACAGCGTCAGGAAGTTTAAAATTACAAGATAGCGCTGAGGTGGCAAAACGACCGTTGGAATTTTTAATGTATAGTATAAAAGGAA